>DATEKG010000331.1:0-7586 GCA_035277565.1 Pseudolabrys sp. | reverse complement strand
AACCCGACCAATTTCGGCGCCGACACCAGCCGCACGATCTCCTGGGTGGTCAACGACGGCACGCTCAACAGCAACACCCCGACCACTACACTCACCATCACGCCGTCGGATGACGCGCCGGTGGCGACGATCACGCCGGCGAGCTACAGCGCCATCGAGCAGCAGAGCTTGAACCTGAAGAACAACGGGCTTTCGGTGAGCGATGTTGACGGCGGCAGTGGCAGCGAGACGGTGACGCTATCAGTGACCCACGGGACGCTAACCGTAACAGCCGGCACCAGCGGGGCCGGCGTCAGCGGCAGCGGCACGTCGTCGGTGACGATCACCGGCACGATCGCGCAGATCAACGCGCTGCTCAACACCGACGGCAGCAGCACGGTCAGCTACATCAACAACACCGACACGAGCGCGGCGCTGACGCTCTCGATCAACGACAACGGCAATACCGGCACCGGCGGCCCGCTGACCGGCAGCGACACGGCGACCATCATCGTCAGTGAAATTCCCGATCTCCACGGGGCTCCGACACCACTAACTGGCCTGAATAGCAACGGCAATGCGGTCGAGGAACAGACGATCACGGTCACCTCGCCGCTGAATGACGGTGGTAATTCAATAAGTCTGCCAAGCAGTTTCGTGACCTACGCCTGGCAAATCTCCACGGATAATGGCGTTACCTGGCAGACAGTGGGGAATCAAAGAAGCTTCACGCCGGATGCGTCTGAATTCGGCGACAAGCTGCAAGTCATCGTCACGTACGACGAAAGGGCGCCTAATCCGGAAAACGAGGGAATTGACTCGCTTATCCTGCAGGCAGGCACGGTGGTCGACGAGCCGTCGAACGCGGCGTCTTTCGCCGATGCAAACGGGCCCGGCAACGGCAACTGGGAAACGGCCGGAAAGTGGACCACCAACAGCGTGCCGACGTCGAGCACAAACGTAGAAATTGAAAGCGGTCTTCAAATTCAGGTCAACAGCACAGGCGACCTGGCACGCTCATTGAATGTGAGCGGTTCTGGAAGCTCACTGGTAATAAATGGAAGCGGGATACTGACGGTCACCGGCGCGGTGACCATACTGAACGGTGGATTAATAGACCTCGCTCAGAATGGAGCCGTCCTGAAAGCCGGGTCGATTACCGGAACGATTACCGTCGACAACAATGCATTTATCGGTGGATCGACGGGCAGCACGATTGTCGGACCGGCTGGAACAGGGCCATGGGCGGAAGTCATCACCGCGGCGACAATCGATGTAACGAATAGCAGCAAGACTATCAGCGGCGCAGGTCCGGGGACCGAAGGGTTGGCGATCGACAGCGGCGCAACGCTGACTCTCATTGGTGGCACCCACGCCGAGAATGTCCTGTTTGCGAATAATTTCCTCGACAGCCAGCTTAACCACATCGACAGCGGCAAGCTCGTTATCGACAGCACCGCATTATTTACGGGTACGATCTACGGGCTCGTCGATGGCGATCAAATTGATCTTAAGAACCTCACGCACACGGCAAGCGCCCATGTTGTCAGCAGCGCGTTTGCTGCTGGCATTACAACCCTCACAGTCACCGATGGGGCCGTTACCGACGCGATTAAACTCGCTGGTGATTACACAAGCTCCACATGGACCTTCTCGCCGGATGGAGGCACGGGGACGATTCTTGTCGATCCGCCCACGCAAGCGCTTACGTCGGGTACCGATGCCCTGTCGTTTGTCGACGGCACGAATCAGGTCCTGGGCACCAACGCAACTCTCACTAATGGCGACGTTATTACCGGAGGCGCGGGTTCCGACACGCTGACGATCGACACGGCCGCGGGATCCAGTCAGATTTTTGCCTTCGGCGACGGCGCAAGTGGCAATGCGGATATCGGCCTTACCAAATTTGAAAATCTGACACTCACGGACGTGAACGCGGATGCCGGCCACGAAAATTCCATTACAGTGACGTTTGACTCAAATTTCCAAAATGATGGAGCTCTCACTGTTGATGGTTCAGCTGTTCACGACCTAACCGGAACCGGCCTGACTATTGACGCACACGCCGCTCATGATTCTTTCACGTTCATCGGAAGCGCAAATTCCGACACCCTTGTGGGCGGCTCGGGGGCCAACACATTCATCGGCGGTGGTGGCGGTGACACGCTGACCGGTGGGACTGCAAATAACATCTTCGTATTCAAAGCGCTTGCGGACTCTCTGCCCGGTACGGGTCAATTCGATACAATTACCAATTTCGTCCATACCGCCGATCACATCGACCTCGGTGCGATCATTGGCGCGAATGTCGTTCAGGGACCCGTTACCCAAGCCAACATTGTCGATCCCAACAGCATCAGCTGGTTCGTCGACGCCGCGCACAATGAGACGATCCTTTACGTCAATACGACCACAACGGCGAACCACGTGGACATGGAAATCCATTTGACGGGGACGAATATTAATCTTTCGGGATCGGATATTCTCCACCACACCTGACCGAGCACGTCGCCCCGCTCGGTGCTCGTCAAGGCCATTTTCGCTGTACCGAAGGTGCGGCTTTCATCGCCGAACGCCCGCCCGGGGTCCCTTCCGGTTAAAAAAGTGAGGGAACCGGATTTCTTGCCCGGATTGCGGCCCCGATCGTTAACTTTTTGCGCGGTCGCCCGCGCGACAAGCCGCCGCGTCCATGGCATAATTCGTGTCGTTGGGGGCCTTATTCGCAGTCGAATCCGGCCTGTCAGTGACGCTTAGGCGTGGGCCTCCTCAGGTGCGAGTCGATGCAGCGTAGCCAATCGGGGGACCGGGCTCCGGTTCGTTCTGAACTCGCGGAAGCGCTTGCCGCGTGCCGTGGCGCCTTTTATGGCACCGCGGTCATCAGCGGCATGAGCAATGTCCTCATGCTCACCGGCGCGATGTTCATGCTCGAAATCTATGATCGCGTGCTGCCGAGCCGCAGTATGCCGACGCTGGTCGGGCTGCTCGTTCTGGTCGGCGGTCTGTTCGCCGCGCTCGGCATTCTCGATGCTATCCGTGGACGAATCCTGGTTCGCATCGGCGGGTCGCTCGACGAGGCACTCAGTGGCCGGGTTTACGACACGCTGGTCCGGCAGCCATTGCGGGCAGGCGGCCCAAGCGACAGCACCCAGCCGCTGCGCGATCTCGACGCCATCCGCTCCTATCTATCGGGGCTTGGGCCGGTAGCCCTGTTCGATCTGCCGTGGATTCCTCTTTATCTTGCGATCTGCTTTGCCTTCCATCCACTCATCGGTTTCACCGCCCTGGCGGGCGCGATCATATTGATCGCCCTCACCCTGCTGACCGAGATCTTCATGCGCGCGCCGACCAAGGCCGCGACAGACGCGGCCATTCAACGGAATGGACTTGCCGAAGCCAGCCGCCGCAATGCCGAGGCACTCATAGCGATGGGCATGGCGTCCCGCATTGCTTCGCGGTGGAACGACGCCAACAGACGGTACATGCAGAACCAGAGGGAAGCGAGCGACCTCGGTGGCGGGCTTGGCGCGATTTCCAAAGTGCTGCGGATGATGCTCCAGTCTGGCGTGCTCGCTGTCGGCGCCTATCTCGTGATTCATCAGGAAGCGAGCGCCGGCATCATCATAGCCGGGTCTATTCTCAGCGCGCGGGCATTGGCGCCCGTCGATCTAGCCATCGCGCACTGGAAGGGTTTCGTCGCCGCCCGGCAAAGCTGGCAGCGTCTCAACAGGTTGCTGACAACAGCGCCAAAACAATCGGCGCCGATGCGACTGCAGCCCCCGGCACAGCGCCTGTCGGTCGAAGGAGTAAGCGGAGCGCCGCCGGGCGTGCCTAAACTCGTTGTGCAGGATGTCGCCTTCCAGCTCGAGGCCGGGCAAGGTCTCGGCATCATTGGTCCGAGCGGGTCCGGTAAATCGTCGCTCGCACGGCTGCTCGTCGGCGTCTGGCAACCGCTGCGCGGCAATGTGCGTCTCGATGGCGCGGCTCTCAATCAGTGGTCGCCCGACGCGCTTGGCCAGCACATCGGCTACCTGCCGCAAGATGTCGAGCTGCTGGCCGGCACAGTCGCGCAAAACATCGCGCGGTTCGAAGAGAATGCCGACACCGAAGCCGTAATTGCCGCAGCCAAGGCAGTGGGTGTCCACGAGCTCATCGTTCGGCTCCCTGCGGGCTATGACACCCCGATCGGGGAACAGGGTTCGGCGCTGTCGGCAGGCCAGGCGCAGCGAATTGCGCTTGCGCGCGCGGTATATCGCGAACCGTTCCTCATCGTGCTCGACGAACCCAATTCAAATCTCGATTCCGAGGGGGAGGAGGCGCTGACGAAAGCCATTATCGGCATCCGCGAACGAATGGGCATCGTTATCGTCGTCGCGCACCGGCCCAGCGCCATTGCAGGCGTCGATCATCTCCTGATGATGAATCAAGGCCGGATGCAGGCCTTCGGTCCCAAGGAAGAAGTGCTGTCGAAAGTATTGCAGCGTCCTCTCGCGATGCCGCGGCCTCTCAAGGTTGTTCCTGAAAGCGGGAATGCAAGCGCATGAAAATCCCGCAAGTCCTCGCGCGCGTTCTCGACCGGCTTGAAAAGCGGGTTACCGGCCTGCTGCCCACGGCCGCCCCCGGAAGCTCACGGGAGTCGATATATCGCCATCTGCTGACCGGCGGCCTGATCGTGCTGTTGCTTGCCGGTGGAGTCGGCGGATGGGCGGCAACAACCCAGATCGCCGGCGCGCTCATCGCACAGGGTTCGGTGGTGGTCGATTCGAACGTGAAAAAGGTGCAACACCCGACAGGTGGCGTCGTCGGCAAGCTCAACGTGCAGGACGGAGACCGGGTCAAGGCAGGCGACGTTCTGGTGCAGCTCGACGACACGGTCACGCGCGCGAACCTCGCGATCGTCACCAAGGGGCTGGACGAGCTTGCAGCGCGCAAGGCGCGGCTTGAAGCCGAACGCGACGGTGCGGAAACCATCACCTTCCCGCGCATGCTGCTCGCGCATTCCGAGGAGCCGTCTGTTTCCATCGCGCTTTCGAACGAGAGGCGGCTGTTCGAGCTGCGACGCTCCGCACGGCTCGGCCAGAAAGCCCAGTTAAAACAGCGCATTACCCAACTTCAGGACGAGATCAGCGGCCTGTCGGCCCAGCAGGAGGCAAAGGCACGCGAAATCACCCTGATCGGGAAGGAACTCGAGGGCGTACGCGAACTGTGGAAGAACAATCTCGTGCAAATTACGCGTCTCACCGCGCTTGAGCGCGACGCCGCCCGTCTTGAGGGCGAACGTGCACAACTCGTCGCCTCTGTTGCCCAGGCCAAGGGAAAGATCACCGAGACCGAACTGCAGATCATCCAGATCGACCAGGACCTGAGCAGCGAAGTCGCGAAAGACATGCGCGAGGTCGACGCGAAATTCGGTGAGTATGTCGAACGCAAGGTGGCTGCCGAAGATCAACTCAAGCGCATCGACATTCGTGCGCCGCAGGACGGCGTGGTGCTGGAATCGAAAGTGCATACCGTCGGCGGCGTCATCCCCGCCGGGGACACGATCATGCTGATCGTGCCGGAATCCGATAACCTGCAGGTCGAAGCCAAGATCAATCCACGCGACATCGATCAGGTTCAGGTCGGCCAGCCGGCGATGCTCCGCTTCTCGGCATTCAATTTGCGTACGACCCCGGAAATCAACGGCACCGTCACCCGCGTCGCCGCGGACACGACGACCGACCAGCGCACCGGGCAAACCTACTACAACACCCGCATTGCGATGCCCAAAAGCGAAATTGCGCGGCTCGGCGAAGTAAAGCTTATTCCCGGCATGCCGGTTGAGGCCTTTGTGCAGACCGGCGAGCGCAGCGTAATGTCATACCTGATGAAGCCCCTGCAGGATCAGTTCATGCGGGCCTTCCGGGAAAAATGACGGCCGCGCTGCTCCGGCCGTCCGTGGACATGCGCCAATGAAATGGGTCACGCAACTAGCCCGGCGATTCAAGGTCGCGCGCGGGCTCGCCCTGCTGCTGCTCCTGGCCCTCGCCGCTCTGCGCGTTGCAGATCCTCTGCCGATGCAGGAATTGCGCGTTCGCGTTTTTGACCTCTTTCAGGTGCTGCATCCGCGCGACGCGACACAACGCCCGGTCGTCATTGTCGACATCGACGAAAAGAGCCTCAAGGAAATCGGCCAGTGGCCGTGGCCGCGCACGCGGATTGCCGATCTCGTCACACGCCTGACCCAGATGGGCGCCCTGGTCATTGCCTTCGATGTCGTCTTCGCCGAACCCGACCGGATGTCGCCGGCGGTCGCGGCCGACACCTATCGCGACCTCGATGAGGCCACCCGCGCAAAATTGCGCGCGTTGCCGAGCAATGACGAGGTCTTCGCCGAGGCGATCCGAAAGTCCCGCGTCGTTCTCGGCGAGTCAGGCCTGCCGTTCGCCGTCGCCCAGCCTGCGGTCGCCCAGCCGCCGATCGGCATCGCGAGCCTGGGCGGAGATTCACGCCCATACCTGCTCAATTTTCCCGGCCTGCTCCGCAACGTGCCGGTGCTCGAGCAGGCGGCGAGCGGACGCGGTCTGTTCACGATCCGCGCGGAGCGCGACGGAATCGTGCGACGTGTTCCCATCGTGATGCAGGCACAAGGCACGATCATGCCGTCCCTGACGCTGGAAATGCTGCGCGTCGTGAGCGGCAGCAGCACCGTTCTGATCCGCTCGGACCACGCCGGCGTGCAAAGCGCCGCGGTGCCGGGCTTCGTGATCCCGACAGACCGCAACGGCCAGCTCTGGATTCACTTCGCTCCTCACGACGGCGCCCGCTACGTCTCGGCCGCCGACATTCTCGACGGACGCGCGCCCGCCGATCGCGTCGCGCGGCGCCTTGTGCTCATTGGCACATCAGCCGTGGGGCTTCTCGACTCGAAAACCACTCCCATCGACCCCGTGATGCCCGGCGTCGAGGTGCACGCGCAGGTCCTGGAAAGCGTCCTGACGAATTCCGTGCTGTCGGCCCCGAATTACGCGATCGGCGTCGAGCTTTGCGCGGCGCTGCTGCTCGGCATTGTGATCATCTGGCTCGCACCGGCGCTCAGCCCGCTCTACCTCCTCGGCGCCGGTGGTGCGATTGTGGCGCTGACCGCGGGCGCATCCTGGTACTTCTATATCCATGATCGCCTGCTGGTCGACTCAACCTATCCGCTGCTGTCGAGTGGCCTGGTCTATCTGACGCTTCTGTTCAGCAATTATCTGAGCGAGCAGGCGCAGCGGCGGCGCATCCGTTCCGCATTCGGGCAATATCTCTCGCCCGCGCTGGTCGAGCAGCTCGCGCACTCGCCGGACAAGCTCGTGCTCGGCGGCGAGGAACGCGAAATGAGCATTCTGTTCAGCGATGTGCGCGGCTTCACCACCATCTCGGAACTCTACAAGGACGACCCGCAGGGCCTCACCTCGCTGATGAACAGCTTTTTGACGCCGTTGACCAATGCCATCATCGAGCACAAGGGAACGATCGACAAATATATGGGCGACGCCGTCATGGCGTTCTGGAATGCGCCCCTGAACGACGCCGACCATGAGATCAATGCCTGCGAGGCGGCGCTCGAAATGCTGCGGCGCGTCGACACG
>DATEKG010000330.1:0-4139 GCA_035277565.1 Pseudolabrys sp. | reverse complement strand
GTGTTGTTGTGCACGGTGTAGGCGCCGATCGCGCAGAACACCATGATCACCGGCGCGATGACGCTGAACGGAATGCGCAGGATGGAGGCAAACAGCGGAACGCAGGTGAGCACGATGAGCAGCCCGACAATGTTGCCCATGTACATCGAAGCGATGAGACCCCAGACGAAATCGGTCTGTTCGGTGAACAGCAGCGGTCCGGGCTGCAGGCCCCAGATCAGGAGGCCGCCCAGCAGCACGGCGGCCGTTGGCGAGCCGGGGACTCCCAGCGAGATCATTGGCAGGAGCGCCGAAGTGCCGGCAGCGTGCGCGGCAGTCTCCGGCGCGACGACGCCTTCAATCTGGCCGGTGCCGAATTTGCTGCCGTTCTTGGAAATTCGCTTGGCGATGCCGTAACTCATGAATGACGCCGGCGTCGCACCGGCAGGGCTGATGCCCATCCAGCAGCCGATGAGACACGAGCGCAGCGAAACCATCCAATAGCGCGGCAGTTCCGCCCAGGTCTGGAAAACGACTTTGGGATTGAGCTTCGCGATCGTCCCCCGGAAACTGAGCCCCTCTTCCATGGTCAGCAGGATTTCACCGATACCGAACAGGCCGATCACGGCGATGAGGAAATCAAACCCGTTGAGCAGTTGCTCCGCACCGAACGTGAGACGAAGCTGGCCGGTAACCTGGTCAAGCCCGACTGCGCCAAGCCCGAAGCCCAGCATCATCGACGCCACGGTCTTGAACGGCGGCTCCTTGCTCAGCCCTACGAAACTGCAGAATGCAAGAAAATAGACCGAGAAGATCTCGGGCGGGCCGAACCGCAATGCGAAGCTCGCGACCAGCGGTGCGACCAGCGTGATCATGATGACGGCGAACAGGGCGCCCACGAACGAGGACGTGAAGGCCGCGGTGAGCGCCTCGCCGGCGCGCCCCTGCTGGGCCATCGGATAGCCGTCGAATGTGGTCGCTACCGACCATGGTTCCCCGGGTATGTTGAATAATATCGATGTTATCGCGCCGCCGAACAGTGCACCCCAGTAGATGCAGGACAGCATGATGATCGCCGATGTCGGCGACATGCTGAAAGTCAACGGCAGCAGGATGGCAACACCATTGGCACCGCCGAGGCCGGGCAGAACGCCCACGATGACGCCGAGGACGATACCGATGACCATCAATACGAGATTGAATGGCTGAACGACCACCGCAAAGCCGTGAAACAGATTTCCGATATCTGCGAGCATTTCCTACGCGTTCCTTAAAACCGTCCTTGTCGTATTCAGGGTGGTCTGATTCTTACGGATCAGTAGCCGAGCGCATTCTCCAGCGGCCCTTTCGGCAAGGGAACGAGGAACCAGATCTCAAACATGAAAAACGTCGCAACCGGCACCAGCACCGCAACGGGGATGACGATGGTCCACGGATATTTGCCAAGCCATTTCATGAACAGCGCGATGAGCAATGCCGAGGAGACGTAGATTCCGATGTATGGAATGAGCCCGACATAGACTGCGGTCGGGATCACGACAGCCGTCACCTGGCGGAGCTGGCCCCAATCGGCAAACAGCTCGCCGCTGTCGGGACTGGTGAAAATCTTCACGAGATTGACGGCGCACGATATGAGGACGATCAGGCTCACGTAGAAGGGGAAAAATCCTGCCAATGGGCCGTCGGATCCCCAGCCGGCGCCAACCTTCATGCTCCCGTAAATCCCTATGAGCGCCAGAAGCGCCATAAAGAGAGCGACCCCAATTTCGACATTCCGGTGGGACGGTCCCGTCCCACCGGTTTCTTTTGCACTTTCACTCATCCCAACCTCTTGCAGCTAAGTCCGATCTCTCGCCGCTGTTTTTGTTGTCACTTAGTTTGTCTTGGCGAGGAATCCGGCCTCCTTCATGAGACCTTCGTGAAGCTTTTCGGCACCGGCGACCCACTTGGTGAAGTCGTTGCCGGTCATGAACGATTGATTGAATGCGCCGTCGCTCATGAGCTTCTTCCACTCGGGAGTCTCGCGAACCTTCTTGAACAGGTCGACATAGTATGCAACCGCATCGGGGCTCACGCCCGGCGGCATGAAATAGCCGCGCAGCATGAGATATTCGATATTGAGACCCTGTGATTTGCAGGTCGGAATATCATTCCAGGACATGTCGCCTGCAATCTTGTCGTGGTAGTCGAGCTTCTTGCTGTCAAACACGCACAGGGGCCGCAGCTTGCCTGCACGCCAGTGCGCAACCGCCTCGATGGGATTGTTGACCGTTGAGTCGACATGGCCGCCGACCAGCTGCACGGCGACGGCTCCGCCCCCTTTGTAGGGAATGTAGGTCAGTTTTTTGCCGACCTCTTTTTCAAGCGCTACGGTAATGATCTGGTCTTCCTGCTTGGAGCCGGTGCCACCCATCTTGAAGTGACCGTCCGGCGCGGCCTTGATCGCCTTCACATAGTCTTGTGCGGTCTTGTACGGCGTATCGGCATTGACCCAAAGAACAAATTCATCGAGCGCCATCATCGCGACAGGCGTCAGATCTTTCCAGCTGAACGGAATGCCGGTCGCCAGCGGCGTCGTAAACAAATTCGAAAGTGTGATGATTAGCTTGTGATCGTCGCCCTTGGAGTTCTTGACGTCGAGAAAACCTTCGCCGCCCGCACCGCCGGATTTATTGATGACGACGACCGATTGCTTCGACAGATTGTGCTTGGTGATGATGCCCTGCATCACGCGTGCCATCTGGTCGGCGCCGCCGCCTGTACCGGCCGGGACGATGATTTCAATTGGATGCGTCGGTTCCCATGCCTTGGCGGGAATTGACAACGCACAAACGCTGCCCAGGCAGACGACAGCAATGCTCAGTGCCTTGCTCGAAATTCGCATTTCGCTCCTCCCTCAGTGTTTCCTGCGCGCAGCCGATCTTCTTTTCTGCCGGCTCGGCGTTACTTGTCACCCTCGCGGGCATCGTATCCAGTCTCGATCAAATCACAAATAGTACATAAATCGAATGAGGCTCAATAAGCCTCGACAAGAACGCAGCTTTTCGTCGCAGAAGAGTGTTTTTGCGAATGGTTTGCAACGCAATATCGATTTACTCGTCCTGTATAGCGCCCGAACCGCAGATTAATAACCTGCGATGCCGCTGAAGGATGCAATGGTCCCGGCGGAATGGTGGAAACGCACCGCGATCTGTTCGTAAAAAGCACATTGAGGCCCGGCGCGTGCCGGGCCTCAATGTGCAAGTCAGTGTGCAAGCAAGTGATTTGGTTGCGGGGGTAGGATTTGAACCTACGACCTTCAGGTTATGAGCCTGACGAGCTACCGGGCTGCTCCACCCCGCGTCAAAATACGAAGCGCGGGCCCGACCCGCGCGTTTCGGCGGTATGTAGCAATGGCGGATGGCCATTGGAAGGGCAAAAAACAGGACTTTTCACAAACCTGTCATGAAACCGCGGCAAAAAACGGCGATGCGGGGGGTGGACGAGCGGGGCGATGGCAGCTTCGGCGACGGCCTGGTCGCTGCAGCACGTTTGATCATTGATGATGCCCGCCGGGCGCTCTCGGATCCGGAACTTCCCGCCCCGGAGGCCGTGCACGAGGTCAGAAAAGCGCTGAAACGCTGGCGCGCACTGTTGCGCCTTCTGGCACGGCCGCTCGGCGACCAGGCCGATCAGATGCGAACGGAAGCCCGCGAGCTCATGCGCTCAATCGCCGGCGCGCGCGATGCACAATCCGCGCTCGATGCGCTTGCCGACCTGCACAAGGCAGACCTGCCTTTTTCGCAGACATCAGCCGAAACAATCCGCACCCGTCTGACAGAATTGCGGGACAGGGCGGAGTCCTCATCTTTCACCGGCAAGATGCGCAGCCGGTTGTCCGGGTATCTCGATTACGCAACATTGTCACTTGAACGCTGGCCGCTGAAGGCCATCGATTTCGACACCGTCGCGGACGGACTGACATCGACCTATCGACGCGCGCGCCAGCTCGTGCCTGATTCCTGGAATGATGCAGAGCCCGAACACCTTCACGATCTGCGCCGGCGGGTCGTCGAGCATCGCCACCAGATGGATCTTGTTGAGCCGCTTTGGCCGCGTCTGGGAAAAGTGTGGGCCGAGGAAGCGCAGCGCCTGCGCAACCGGCTTGGCGCGTGTCAGGA
>DATEKG010000329.1:0-13399 GCA_035277565.1 Pseudolabrys sp. | reverse complement strand
GGTATTGAACATCAAAATCAAACCAGGGACACCGGCGTTCCACCGCAAAGCCAAAATTGTGCGATAGTCAGCGAGCCATGAGTTGGTATCGGATTATTCCGGCCCTGTTGGGCCTTGTTTCCATCGCGGTGCTGACGGGCTGCGCGTCCGAAGACAGTACCGCGCGTTTTCTCGTGCAGCCTGACAAATACGTTCTCTACAACTGCAAGGAGCTTGCCGATGCCGGGCAGGCAAATGCAGCGCGGCAACGCGAGCTGGAAGGCCTGATGACCAAAGCAGGCACGGATACCGGTGGCGCGCTCGTCAGCGATCTGACCTATCGGCCTGAATATACCCAGCTGCACGGCGAGATGAACGAGCTCCACCGCACCGCGCTGGAAAAGAATTGCAAGACCAGGCCCGGCGGCACTGCCGGGCACGCCAGCGATCAAGCCGTGCGCTAAGCAGGCGGCGACACTGCGGCTTTCCTTCGGAACTTTTTCAGTCAATGGAACTTGTAGGCGTGGGGCCCGCCACAGGCGTGGCCATTGCATTGGGGGGCAGCATGGATCTCTTGATCGGTATTCTTGTTACTTTTCTGGTCGTTATCCTGGTTCTCTATCTCATCAACATGCTGCCGCTGGACGGCCGGGCGAAGCAGATCGCCCGTGTCATCGTCATCATTATCGGCATCCTGTCGCTGCTGAAATATCTCGCTGTCTTCTGACCAGGTCAGAGCGTCGTCCGGCGCAGCCGGAGTGCGTTGCCGACCACGCTGACTGACGAAAGCGCCATCGCTGCCGCGGCGATGACCGGCGACAGCAGCACACCGAACACCGGATAGAGCACGCCGGCCGCAACCGGAACGCCGAGCGCGTTGTAGACGAAGGCGAAGAACAGGTTCTGCCGGATGTTGCGCATCACGGCGGCAGAAAGCACACGCGCCTTCACGATGCCGGTGAGATCGCCCTTGAGCAGCGTGACGCCGGCACTCTCGATCGCAACGTCGGCGCCCGTGCCCATCGCAATGCCGACCTCGGCTGCGGCCAGCGCCGGCGCGTCGTTCACGCCGTCTCCTGCCATGGCGACGATACGGCCCTCGCGGCGCAACCTCTCGACGACGGCGCCTTTCTGCTCGGGCAGCACTTCGGCCTCGACCTCCGCAATTCCGAGCCGCCGTGCGACGGCCTGCGCGGTCGTGCGATTGTCGCCGGTGAGCATCACTACGCGAATATTGTCGGCAGCGAGCGCTTTCAGCGCGTCCGGCGTCGTTGCCTTGACCGGATCGGCAATGGCGATGACGCCGGCGGCCTTGCCGTCCACGGCCAGGAAAATCGCGGTCGCGCCGTCGGCGCGCAGGCGCTCGGCCTCGCCGGCAAGCGCGGAGGCATCGATATTCAATTCGTTCAGAAAGCGGGCATTACCCAGCGCAAGCCGCTTGCCGTCGGCTATGCCGATGACGCCCTTGCCGGCGGGAGCATCGAAGCCGCGAACAGGCGAAGGCACCAGCTTGCGTTCGGCAGCCGCAGCAACGATGGCCGCCGCCAACGGATGTTCGCTGCCGCGCTCGACGCTCGCGGCGAACTGCAGCACCTGCGCCTCATCGAAGCCGGACGCAGGCACCACGGCGACGACCTTCGGCTTGCCTTCGGTGAGCGTGCCGGTCTTGTCGATCACGAGGGTGTCGACCTTTTCCATACGCTCGAGTGCTTCAGCATTTCTGATCAGGACGCCGGCCCGTGCGCCGCGTCCGACGCCGACCATGATCGACATCGGCGTTGCAAGGCCGAGCGCACAGGGACAGGCGATGATCAAGACGCTGACCGCCGCAACCAGGCCAAAGGCGAATCGCGGCTCGGGGCCGAAAACGGCCCATGCGATGAATGCCGCAATCGCCGCCGCGATGACGGCCGGAACGAACCAGCCCGAAACCTGATCGGCGAGGCGCTGAATGGGTGCGCGGCTGCGCTGTGCGCTGGCAACCAGTTGTACGATCTGCGCGAGCAGGGTGTCACGGCCGATTTTCTCGGCGCGCATGACAAAGGCGCCTGACCTGTTGAGTGTCCCGCCGATGACACGGGACTCTTTTTCCTTGGTCACGGGCATGGATTCGCCGGTGACCATCGATTCATCGACTGCCGAGCGTCCTTCGGTCACGATTCCATCGACCGGCACCTTGTCGCCCGGCCGCACGCGCAGCCGGTCGCCCGCCTGCAATTGATCGAGTGCAACATCTTCGTCGCTGCCATCGTCTTTCATGCGCCGTGCGGTTTTAGGCGCAAGGTCGAGCAGGGCGCGGATCGCGCCGGAGGTCGCCTCCCGCGCGCGCAGTTCGAGCACCTGGCCCATCAGTACGAGCACGGTGATGACGCTGGCGGCCTCGAAATAGCTTGCCGGTGCGCCTTCATGGCCGCGGAACGCGTCAGGAAAAATCCCGGGCGCGAAAGTCGCGAACAGGCTGTAGACATAGGCTACGCCCGTTCCCATCGCGATCAACGTGAACATGTTGAGGTTGCGCGTCACGAGCGACTGCCAGCCGCGCACGAAAAATGGCCAGCCGGCCCACAGCACCACCGGCGTCGCGAATGCAAATTGAATGTAGTTGGAGATTGCCGGCTCGACCCAGTTGTGCGCGCCGGCGATGTGTCCGCCCATCTCCAGTGTGAACACCGGCAGGGTCAGCACAAGGCCGAACCAGAACCGGCGTGTCATGTCGGCAAGTTCGGGGTTTGGTCCGATTGCCGCGCCCGGCATCTCGGGCTCCAGCGCCATGCCGCAGATCGGGCAGGAGCCCGGACCGCGCTGGCGAATTTCAGGGTGCATGGGGCAGGTATAGATCGCGCCTTCGTCGGGCGGTTCCGGCGCGCCTGCGCCGAGATATTTCTGCGGGTCGGCTGCAAACTTCGTGCGGCAACCGGCCGAGCAGAAATAGTAGCTGTGCCCGCGGTGGCTGGCGCGTTCCCTGGCGGTATGCGGATCGATGCTCATGCCGCAGACCGGATCGATCGCGGCGCCGGCCGCGGCTGCGTGATGGTGGTGTTCGTGTTGCGACGCCATTGGCAGAGCTCTTGTCTCAGATACCCCCAGGGGGTATGTAGGCGTCATGGCAAGGGACAGCAAGGCGGCAACGCTCAAGCGGCTCAACCGGATTGAAGGCCAGGTGCGCGGCCTCGCACGCATGGTCGAGGACCAGCGTTACTGCATCGACATCGTGACGCAGGTCGGCGCGGTGCGGGCCGCCCTGCGGCGGGTCGAGGAGGAAATCCTGCGCGATCACGTCGCGCATTGCGTCGATCACGCGATCAGGAGCGGAAACAAGGCCGACCAGCGGCGCAAGGTGGCCGAGCTGATGGATGTCATGGGCCGGGCCGGGCGGTAGGTCTATGCGAACTTCTGCCGCGCGAGCTCTGCTCCGGCGCCGAGCGCCTTGAGCTTCGCTTCAGCAATGTCGCGCCGCATGGGCGCCATGCCGCAATTCGTGCAGGGAACGATTCTTTCTTTCGGCGCTACTTTCATCACGTCGCCGATCACGCGCGCAACCTCGTCCGGGGTTTCGACCTTGTCGGTCGCAATATCGATGACGCCCACCAAAAGATCCTTGCCCTCCAGCAGCGACAGGATCTTCAACGGCACGCGCGAATTGATGCATTCAAGCGAAACCTGGCCGATGCGGCTCTTCGCGAGAGCCGGAAAGAATTTCTCGTATTGACGCCACTCCCCGCCAAGCGAATTCTTCCAGTCGATATTGGCCTTGATGCCGTAGCCGTAGCAGATGTGCACGGCCGTCGTACACGAGAGCCCGTCAATCGCGCGGTGCAGGGCATCGACGCCCCAGCCCGCGACCTCATCCATGAACACGTTGAACGCGGGTTCGTCAAACTGGATGACATCGACGCCGTCTTTTTCGAGCGCGCGCGCCTCCTGGTTGAGCAGGCCGGCAAAAGCCATCGCCATTTTGATTTTGTCGCCATAATGCGAGTCGGCGATCGTATCGGCGATGGTCATCGGGCCGGGCAGGGTAATCTTGAGCTTGTGCTTTGTATGCGCGCGGGCGCAACGCGCCTCGGCCTGGTGCACGCGGCCCTTGAGTTTCAGTTCACCGCGTACCACGGGCACCATCGCCTTGTAGCGATCGGCGCGAATCCCCATTTCGACCTTGTGCGAGAAATCGATGCCGTCGACGAATTCCAGAAAGCCGTGGACGAAATGCTGGCGCGACATTTCACCATCGCACACGATGTCGATGCCGGCGTCCTCCTGCAGCTTCACGGCCAGAACGGTTGCATCGAGCTTGGCGGCGGCGAGTTCATCGCCCTGAAGCCGCCATTGCGGCCATAGCTTGTTGGGTTCGGCAAGCCATGCGGGTTTCGGCAGGCTGCCGGCGATCGTCGATGGAAAAAGCATTATGCGGTCTCGTAACGTTGCGGTGGCCGCCAACTATAAATCCAATCGTAGCGCGCGCGCAGCTTTTCTCCGCCCATCGCCCGCATTGCGAGGTTGCGGACCAGCGCCTCGGGGCCGGTCAGCCCATAGATCCGGGCCTGGCGGCGCGCGGCCTGTTGGGCCCGCATGGCGCGGTGCCAGCGCGCCCCCTCGTAGGCGCGCAATGCATCGGAGGGATCGTCGAGATATTTGGCGAGCATTTCGGCGAGCACAGCGCCGTCCTCTATCGCCATCGCCGCTCCCTGCGCGAGGAAGGGCAGCATCGGGTGGGCGGCGTCCCCAATCAGCGTCACGGGGACACGGCTGCCACGGAACGGCGTCTTGCGGTCATAGAGCGCCCATTTGAGCCAGCGCTCCGGGATCGCGAGCAGCGCGCGCGCCTTTTCCGTCCAGGTCCAGCGAGCAAAACGGCGAAGGATTTCGGCACGATCGCCCGCGGCCGACCAGCCGGTGCCGCTCCACTCGTCGTGAACAATACCGACGATGTTGACGAGCCGTCCCGACCTGACCGGATAGTGCACGAGATGCGCGTCGTGCCCGAGCCAGAGATGCACGACAGGCTGACGAAATTCGGCTGGCGCTGCGTCGGCGGGAATGAGCGCGCGCCACGCCGTGCGGTGGCGAAATGTTGGCGGCTGCCGTTGCCGCAGCCGTTCGGCCACGGTGGACCAGATGCCGTCCGCGCCGACCAATGCGATGCCGCGTTCGTCCAGTACATTCGCACCGCGCTTGCCCAGCACACTCACGCCTTTGACGTGCGCGGCGAATTCCTCGACCCGCACGCCGAGCACAACATCCACATCCAGTTCGTCTGCGGCCGCGGCCGCGAGGGCCGATTGAAGATCACCCCTGTGCATGGACCAGTAGGGTGCGCCGTAACGGCGCTCGGCATTCTCGCCGAGCGGGATCCGCGCAATTTCGTGTCCATTTCCACCCGCCATCACGCGGATGGCCTGCGGCGCGACGGCAACGGACTCAAGACGTTCACGAAGCCCGAGTGCGATGAGGACGCGCGTCGCGTTCGGAGACAGCTGCAAACCGGCGCCGGCTTCCTCGAGCCTCTCCGCCTGTTCGAAGACCGTCACACGCATTCCCGCGCGCGCAAGCGCCAGGGCCGCGGTCAGCCCGGCGATTCCGGCGCCCGCAACGATGACATGACGCGCGGGCGCCATGGGAGGAGACCTCGATTTGGCTCAGGCTGCGGCCGACATGGGCAGCGCGCATTCCGGAGGGCGCGCCGCGTGTGAATCAAGCGCGGGATCGAATCGAAAAAGCGTCGAACAGTAGGGACAGATGATTTCCTTTTCGTCGCCCATGTCGAGGAACACATGCGGGTGATCGTAAGGAGGCGTTGCCCCCACGCACATGAATTCCGTTGCCCCGATTTCGATCACCGGCACGCCCGGGTCATTATGGAAATGGGGGACGACATGTTCCGCCATGGTCAATCCTCGCAATGCCGCGCAACGGGCGGCGGTTCGCGCGCACCATAGCGGCCGGGATGTGCAATGCCTAGCTTTTCATGGACTGCTGTGGGGCACTGCCGCTGAATCGCCTTGGTTCGCGGGCACAGCACGGACGCAAGTGGGAACGGACGAATTGGAACCATCGGGACGCACAACCGATCGCGGTCGGGGAGTCGGACGGGCGCTGCTGGCGGCGGCCTTGCTCGCGGCTGCGGTTGCCTGCGCCGTCCCGCGCGCAATCGACAGCGTTTCCGGGCTCAGTGATCCGGCGCGAATGGCCAGCCGCGCCCTCGATAACAGGTTCGATGCCGGCGTCGCGCAGCGCGAGATCGAGTCCGCGCTGGAAGCCGGCGACCCCGATCTCGCACGAAGCTTTGTCAGCCTCGCCGCCGCGCGCAAGGTTCCGGTCGATCCGGCACTGGACGAAAAAGTGACGGCAGCGGAAGCCGAGGCCGCAACCCTGCATCACCGGGCGGCGAGCTTCGCCCGCGGTTTCGTTTCCGGCGAACCCGAGGACATGGCCGGCCTTGCCGGCACGACGGTCGGTGACCTGTCGCTGTTTGGCGATGTTCGCGACGCGTTGCGCGAAGGCAGGCGGCTTGCGAGCGGCGAGAAGGCCGACGAGCTGATGCTGGGCCTTGCTTGCGCCGGGATCGCCATCACGGCGGGAACATATGTGACTTTTGGCGCCGCGGCTCCGGCGCGAATGGGGCTGACGCTCGCCAAGATCGCGCGCAGGACCGGCTCGATCAGTTCCGGATTCGCGGAAAGCGTCGGCCGCTTGGTGCGCAAGGCGGGCCTGTCGACTGGTGAGATGCGAACCGCGCGCGACGCGGTGGAGACCGGGCGGGCCGGGGGCCTGGTGAGCCTTGCCGGCAATATCGGCCGCATTGGAAGCGCGGCGGGCGGACGGGCGGCGCTCGACAGCCTGAAGATCGCCAAGGACCCGCGAGACATCGCGCGCATCGTCAAGTTGTCGGAAAAGGAAGGAAGCCGCACGCGTGCCATCCTCAAGGTCGCCGGCCGTGGCGCGATCATGGCCGCCGCGCTCGGTTTCGAAGCGAGCAGCTGGCTGCTCGGCGCCGTCATTGCCGTTTTTGGATTTGTGTGCGCGTTGAAAGGCGCCGTGGAGCGCACCGCGCTGCGCTTCTTCCGTTATCGCCGCCGTCAGCGCAAGGCCATGCTCGCGATTGCTGCAACGCCTCTCTGCAGCTAGAAGCTCGGTATGGCGAGTTTCACGAATGGCGGTGTCGAGATTGCCTATCTCGATGAGGGCGAAGGTGAGCCGATTGTGCTCGTCCACGGATTCGCATCCACCAAGGAAACAAACTGGGTGCAGCCCGGCTGGGTGACGGCGCTGACGCGTGCGGGGCGGCGAGTCATTGCCCTCGACAACAGGGGGCATGGCGCGTCATCCAAGCTCTACGAACCCTCCGCCTATCACAGTGCGACAATGGCCGAGGATGTTCGAGCCTTGCTCGACCGTCTGGCCATCGCGCGCGCCGATGTGATGGGCTATTCAATGGGCGCGCGCATCACTGCGTTTCTTTCCATTGGTCATCCTGAACGCGTGCGGTCGGCGATTTTCGGCGGGCTGGGCATCCGGCTCGTCGATGGTGTCGGCCTCCCCGAAAGCATCGCCGACGCACTTGAGGCGTCCTCGCTCGCGGGTGTCCATGACGCAGCCGGGCGAATATTTCGTACCTTCGCCGAACAGACAAGATCCGACCTGCGCGCGCTTGCGGCCTGCATCCGCGGATCGCGACAGACTCTCACCCGCGATCAGGCCGCGGCCATACGGGCGCCGGTGCTGATTGCGGTCGGCACAAATGACGTCATCGCCGGATCGGCGCAGGAATTGGCATCGCTCATTCCGCACGCAAAAGCGCTCGATATTCCCGGGCGCGACCACATGCTGGCTGTCGGCGACAAGGTCTTCAAGGCCGGTGTTATCGACTTCCTTAACCAACGTGCATGAGCCATGGGGCGGCCATGCATTCCCGCTCTCTGGGCGTCTTCGATTTTATGATAAAAGACATATCTCAGGGCGGCGGGAGAATCTGGCCATGGCACAATTTCAGGCGCGGTCCGCAAGGGGCCTCGACAAGGTCGATCCGGTCTGGGCGCGCATCCGCAGCGAGGCGGAGGATATTGCGCGCCGCGAGCCCGAGCTTGCGACCTTCATCTACGAAAATATCCTCCACCATGACACGCTCGAAGCCGCGATCGCGCACCGGATCAGTCAGCGTCTCGGGCACCCCGACGTGTCCGCGGACATGATCCGGCAGGCCTATAACGATGCGCTCGAAGCGCAGCCGTCGCTTGGAGAAGCGTTCCGCGCCGATATCGTAGCGACCGTCGATCGCGATCCCGCGACCAGCCGCTTCATTGAGCCGGTCCTCAATTACAAGGGATTCCACGCGATCCAGACGCATCGTCTCGCGCACTGGCTCTATGAAAAGGGCAGAAAGGACTTTGCGCTCTATCTGCAGAGCCGCGCGTCATCGGTATTCCAGTGTGACATCAATCCGGCTGCGAAAATCGGCCGCGGCATTTTCCTCGATCACGCGACCGGCCTCGTTGTCGGCGAGACCGCCGTGATCGAGGATGACGTTTCGATCCTGCACGATGTCACGCTCGGCGGCACGGGCAAGGAGCACGAGGATCGCCATCCGAAAATCCGCCGCGGCGTGATGATCGGTGCCGGCGCCAAAATCCTCGGCAATATTGAAGTCGGCCACTGCGCGCGGATTGCTGCAGGCTCGGTTGTCATCAAACCGGTGCCGAACAATGTCACTGTGGCCGGCGTGCCGGCCAGGGTCGTGGGCGAGGCGGGGTGCCCCGAGCCCTCGCGCGCCATGGATCAGATGCTTTACGGGCTGATGCTCGACGGCTGAGGGCTTGCAAACTGTATTGCGCTCTGTAATGCGCTTGCGCCGGGCCCTCCGATCGGGCAAGGAGACACTGCCTATGACAGGAGTGGCCCGTTGAACGTCCAGGAAGTCAGAAAACTCGACGGTTATTTGAAGAAACTGTTCGGCAATGCGCATATTCGCGTGGTGCCGAAAGGTTCGGACCGGGCCGAGATTTTCGTCAACGAAGACGATCTCGGCGAGCTGACCGTCGACGATGAGGACGGCGAGCGTTCCTATAATTTCCGCATGGTCATCCAGGTCGGCAATGATCCCTCGATTCAGCCGGTGCCGACGCTCAATGCCTATCTGCGGGCCAAGTTCGACAACGAAAACATTCGCGTCGTGACGCGCCCGAAAAAAACGGATTCGCTCGAGGTCTATATCGGCGACGAATTCATCGCGGTGCTGTTTCTTGAAATCGAGAAGGGCCGGCGATCGTATATTCTCGAACTGCCGATCCTCGACGTCGATCTGGTGGATTGACGTCCGGTTTGTCATTCCGGCGCGCACCAGCGCGGACCCGAAACCCACGAAACGACCGTATTCGCCTCTGCATTCCGGCTCCGGCACGATGCGCCGTGCCGGAAAGATGTCATTGCTGCGGATGCAGTCTTGTGATCAGGCGGTCGATCCCGCTCGCGACGTTCGGCCAGTCCGGCAGCCAGTCGCGCGGGAAGCGGAAGGTGATATCGGCATTCCCGATCCGGCGCTCCAACAGGCAGACGCCCGAATTGGTAACGCCCTTGCGCGAGCACCGCGCCAGGAAATGTTCGGGTGCATTCGATTCAAACACCAGATCTTCGCCTTGATAGGGTGTGCCGTCGCGGAAGCCGCGATAGGTGAGGCCGGGGAAACCAGCCGCTGGCTGTGGAACGAGATAGCGCGGATAGATAGTCTCAACGCGCTCCATCAATGGAAGCGTGGTATCGCCGGACGCGATCGTCACAAACAGTCGTTTGTTCGGGTCGGCCGGCGCGCCGGGCGTGGGCTTGAGCGACGGGTCGGGCGGCGTCAGCGAGGGCCACAGATAGCTCAGGTCAACGCGTTCCTGCGCGCCGGCGCGGCGCTGCAACTTGATCCGCATTGCGGCCGGTTCGATGTTGAAAGCAACCCCCGACACAACGATCGGGAGTGACGGCGCATTGACGGCGACGGGCGGATCAGGCCACCGCGGCCACAGAATGTAGGCGACATACAGGGCGGCGATCACGACGACGGCGCCGAAGACAAGTAGCGGCGCCAGTAACGGATTGTGGCGCGACCGTTCAAGGCGGCGGCCAGGACGCCTGGCCGGATGGCCCGGAGCAAGATTGACCACGACCGTCTCCTTGATGCGCCAGGGAGCGGACTGTTCCCGGCAAGAGCGAATCGGGCGGATTATGCCATGGGGCCGCCGGGCGCGGCCGAAAGCGAAATTTACCATTTGTTAAGGAATGGCTGGCGCCGGCAGCTGCGGTTTGCGACACAATAGTCTCTCTGTTGTGTTTGAGGCAGCGTGTGACGCCTGAATCGATGCAGATGTTGTTCGCGGCGGCGATCGGCTTTGCCTTTGCCGGCCTGTGCAGCTCAGGCTATCGCCTTGCCACCGACCGCCTGCCGAGCTTCAACCAGCTCAGCAACGGGCCTGCGGCCGCGACTTTCGCGGTCATCCCGCTGCTGGTGGCAGCGGCACCGTTTCTGATCATGCGTAACACGATCCTTGGCCGCCAGCAGGAAGGCCGCCGCTTTGAATTTGTCTTCCTCGCGACGCTCATTGCCGGCTTCTGGAGCATGATGTCCGGGCTTGTCGTGGTGACGACGCTGCAGGCTTGCGGCGTTCTCGTCGCCTAGCCCCTTTCCACGTCAATCTGCTTCAGGCATGGGATACCGGGACGTTCCGGAGGAGCAGGAAGAGCATGCCCATTTACGAGCTTGACGGACAATCGCCGGAATTCCCGGATGCCGGGCAATACTATGTCGCCGAAACCGCGGTGCTGATCGGCCGGGTGCGGCTCGAGGCGGAGTCCAGTGTCTGGTTCGGCGCTGTGCTGCGCGGCGATAATGAGTGGATCGAGCTTGGCGAGCGATCGCAAATTCAGGATAACGCGACGCTGCATTCCGACCCCGGATTTCCGATGACCATCGGGCGCAACTGCGTCATCGGCCACAATGTCATCCTTCATGGCTGCACGGTCGGTGAGAATTCGCTGATCGGCATGGGCGCGATCATGCTTAATGGCGCGAGGGTCGGGAGCAACTCTCTTGTCGGTGCCGGCAGCGTAGTGACCGAAGGCAAGAGCTTTCCGGATAATTCGCTCATCGTAGGCGCGCCGGCGCGGGTGATCCGTACGCTTGATGAAAAGGCGGCCGCAATGATCCGCGCCGGCGCCGATATCTATGTCCGGCGCTCCCAGCAATATGCCAAGGGTCTCAAGCGGATCGGCTGATCAAGCCGCGACTTTCCGGCTGTCGACCTGAGGCGTCGTGCGGAACCCAATCGCGATCCGGTTCCAGCTGTTGATGGCCACGGTCGCGGCCGTGAGATCGATGATCTCCTTTTCCGAGAACTGCTTGCGCACGGCCTCGAAGGACTCGTCCGGAATGTGGGTTTGCGCGACCAGCGTGACCGCTTCGGCCCATTCCAGCGCCGCACGCTCGCGCGCGGTGAAAACCGGGGCTTCACGCCAGGCATTGAGCAGGTGCATGCGCTCATCGGTTTCGCCCATTTTACGTGCGTCGCGCGTATGCATGGCGAGGCAATAGGCGCAGCCGTTGATCTGCGACACGCGGATCTTGATGAGTTCGCGCAGTTTGGCGTCGAGGCCAGATTGGTCGACATAGGTTTGCAGAGCGGCTACGGCCTGAAGGGCAGCCGGGCTCGCCTTTCTCGCATCAATTCTCTGTTGCATGATGAACCCGCAATGGCTGACGTCGCCCGCGATTGCAGAATGCGTGCGGAAATTGTCGTCAGTCTGGCTGTTGCGTGACCATCAAGTGGAATTGGAACGCCCCGCTGTCCTGGGCGCATCCGCCTTCTTTATCTGAAATTCGCTTTTTACAGCCGGAACCCAAATGTTCGGCGTGAATTTCATTGGAATGCTGGTCCCCGGCCGCTGCGTTATGTCGCGAATTCCAATGATCGTTGCGGCGTTCGTTGTCGGCGCTCCGTTCGGCGCTTTTCAGGCCCACGCCTCCGATTTGACGCCCGGCGAGGCAAAGGCGCGGCCGAATGCCTTAACGGTGGGTCTGCTGCAGCCGTGGGAGATTAATTGGCGCCACACAGCAGCCTGGCAAGTCGCCGGCACAAAGCCGAGAGCATCGTTTGCCCCTCCGGGATGTTACGTGGCCCGGCTCGTGACGACCTGCCGCAAGACCAGTTTGCAGCGCGAATATGTTTGCCGATGAAAAGGCGCGACCGGATCCCGGGAGGAAGGGTAACGGCGATCCGCGCCTAGCTTGATCGAGCTTATCAGTCGTCCGCTCAGCCGAAATGGCCGTGCTTTGCTCGCCACTTTGGCCCAGGTCCGCGCATATAGTGCCGTTCAGGCCGATAGCGTCTCTCGCGCGGTTCCGGCCAACAGCAGAAAACCACGGCCCTCAGTATCCGAACCAGCTCCCACCAAGCGCTCCTGTGAGACAAATCCGACATTTCGTTTTGTGAGCGCATGCGCAACTCCTTACGTTAGCGATCCTCAAGACCGGTATCGGCGGCTTTTGCGATTTCACCGAAGAGCTGGCTCGGTGCAAACGCCTCATGATCGTGACGGATGAGATCGAGCGTCGTTTCCCCGCGACCAAAGGGCTCAATCGTCGTCTCGGTCTGTTGAGGTGAAGACGCAGGCGCGGGGAGGGCGGCTGCGATCAGCGAATCTGCAACACCCGGCAGCAGGACAACCGCAGCCAGCGCCATGAGCAGATACGGCAGAATCTGGAGAACAAAGCGCGATGTCAGCTTCAGCATGGACGACCCCAAATCACCGAGCGACCTTATTGGCAAACAGACATTTCAAACGAACATTCGTAATTCAAACGACCGTTTTAGGCAAAATAATGACCGTGCAAAAATGCCTGTGCTGCAGGGAGAGATTGCGTTTCGCCGGCGAAAGCGCTACAGATCTAGTTCAAACATTTGTTTGAATTAGGGAAACCAATGAGCCGTCCCGCGGAATATACCCGCAACCAGATCTTGAGAGCCGCGGTCTCGCTGTTTGCGGAAAAGGGGTTCGAGCGATCGAGCGTGCGCGACATCGTGACCAAGGCTCGGGTCAACCAGGCCGCCATCAATTATCATTTCAAAGGCAAGGAGGGTTTGTACTCCGAAGTTCTCAAAATTGCCTTTGAACGACTGACAGAGAATTCGGAAGTTGATGCGGAAGAACTCAAATCATTGTCGCGCGAACAGGCTCTGCGACGCTTCGTGCACGACCAATTACGGCCGCTGCTTTTTCAGGATGAATTGAGCCGTTACATACGCATGTTCGCCTGGGAAAGTGCGCATCCCTCAAAGGTGTTTCGGAAGTTCATAGCAACCAACACAACCTCATACCTCTCGGCCGCGGTCGATATTGTGCGGCGATTCCTGCCGCCCAACACGCAAGAGCGCGCAGCTCTCTGCGC
>DATEKG010000328.1:0-2116 GCA_035277565.1 Pseudolabrys sp. | reverse complement strand
CGCTTGCTCCTTCGTTGTTGCTCGGACGGGTTAAGGCAAAAGCCCCAAACATGGGGGCTTTGAGTCGCGCGGCTCTAGCAGAAAAGCAGTAAAGAGTCCACACAACAAATGCTAACGCATTGCACGCGCATGCTATTCCGCCCCGATCGGCGCGTGCCGCGTCCGCCACCATGGCCTGTGACCGATCCATTTGCGAAGGAGGCATTCAAGATCGAGATAGATAACGGGTGTCGTGTCGAGAACGGCCGTTAGCCGTCGGGCCACACTCGCGTGACGTGCCCCATCTTGCGACGGGCGCGCGCTTCTCCCTTGCCGTAGACGTGGAGCGATGCACCGGGGAGAGCGAGCCAGTGTGCAACGTCGTTAACCTCGGGCCCGATCAGGTTCACCATTTCGACACGGCGGCCGATACGGAGCGGCTTTGCCAGTGGCCAGCCGGCGACCGCCCTGATGTGTTGCTCGAACTGGGAAGCCGTCGCTCCATCAATCGTCCAATGGCCTGAATTATGCACGCGCGGCGCGATCTCATTCACCAGCAAGGCGTGTTGGCGGCCCCGGCGGACGACGAACATCTCGACTGCCAATACGCCGACATAGTCGAATGCCCTGGCAATCCGGGTTGCAATCTGGCGCGCATCGCGCGCGAGCGTTGGCGTCACCCTGGCGGGGACGCGGGAGACTTTGAGAATGTGGTCACGATGCTCATTCTCGGTCACTTCGAAACATTCGACCTTGCCGTCACGGCCGCGGGCGGCGACCACCGAAACCTCGCGGTCGAAGTCGATGAAACCCTCGAGAATGCATGGCGCATTCTGAATGGATCGCCAGGCGGCGACGGGATCGCCGCCCTTTGTAATCTTGGCCTGACCCTTTCCGTCATAACCCAGCTGGCGGGTTTTAAGGACGGCCGGCAGCCCGACCGTCTTGATCCCTTCCTCAAGCTGCAAGGCGCTGTGGACCGGCGCGTAGGGCGCTGTGGGGATCTTGAGGGCGCTGACAAAGTTTTTCTCGGCGAGTCGGTCCTGCGTGATTTCCAGTACGCGCGCATCCGGCAAGACCGGCTTGCGCCTGGCCAGAAACGCAGCGGTTGCTGCAGGGACATTTTCGAATTCGTAGGTGATCACGTCGACCGCGCCGGCAAAGCGTCCGAGGGACGCTTCGTCGTCGTAGCGGGCGCACGTGCCTGCGTGCACCACGTCGAATGCGCAGGAGTCTTTTTCCGGAGAATAAACGTGACAACGCAGGCCCAAACGTGCGGCGGCCAAAGCCAACATGCGTGCCAACTGCCCGCCGCCTAGAAGTCCGATCGTTGCACCGGGTTTGAGCAAGGTTCAGTCTTTGGGCCGTTGGGTGACCGCGCGGGTCTGCCGCGCTCGCCAATTGTCCAGCCGCTTGGCCAGCTTGCTGTCCGACAAGGCAAGAACGGAAGCGGCCAGAAGGGCGGCGTTGATCGCTCCGGCCTTGCCAATTGCGAGCGTGCCGACCGGAATGCCTCCGGGCATCTGCATGATGGAAAGGAGCGAGTCCTTGCCCTCCAGCGCGTGGGTCTTGATGGGCACTCCAAGCACAGGCAGCGGCGTCAACGATGCCGCCATGCCGGGCAAATGGGCGGCACCGCCGGCGCCGGCGATGATTATCTTGAAGCCGTTTCGCCTGGCGTTTCCGGCGAATTCGTAGAGGCGCCTCGGCGTGCGATGGGCCGAAACGATCCGGGCGACGTAGCCGATCTTGAGCCTGTCCAGGATATTTGCGGCGTGCTTCATCGTGGCCCAGTCGGACTGGCTGCCCATGATGATTGCGACCGGTTTTGACGCCATTTTGCTCCCCGAATCCGCAAAGCCGAGCGGAAGGAAGCAGGGGATTATAGGTTGAGGCCCCCCACTGGCAAGGCGAAACGGGTATTCTCCGGGGCAGGGTTAAGATTCGCGAGAACTGAAACCATGGGCGTCCCGCAACCACGTGCTCCCGAAGAATTTCCGCCGACGGCATCTCTGCGGTCGGAGAACGAACGGCTCAAGCGCGAGCTTGCCGTTGCCCGCGCGCGGATTGGCGAGCTTGAAGCGCGCGCTGACATCGACCCGCTGCTCGACATTCTGAACCGCCGTGGCTTCGAGCG
>DATEKG010000327.1:0-5131 GCA_035277565.1 Pseudolabrys sp. | reverse complement strand
AACAATAACAATCGATGAGGGAGGGCTTATGAGGGTAGCTCAAAGATTTGCATTGGTGAGCGCCGCGGCGCTTGTCTTCAGCATTGCGGCTGCCGGCGCGGACGCCAAAGACAAGGTCAAGGTTGGCTTCATTGGACCGCTGACCGGCGGCGTATCGGTCAACGGCATCGGCGGTCGCAATTCGGCCGACCTCGCTGTCCGGTTGCGCAATGCTGATCCGAAAGCAAAATATGAGTACGAAATGGTCGTGCTTGACGACGAGTGCAAGCCGAATGTCGCCGTGCAAGTCGCAACCAAGATGGCGGCCGACAAGGATATCATCGCCGCGGCGACGCACTATTGTTCGGCAACGGCGATCGCGACCGTCGACGTCTACCACAAGTTCGGCTTTCCGGTGATTGTATGGGGCGCTGTTCTGCCGGACATCACCTATCGCAACAAATATTCGGAAATCCATCGTGTGAACGGCACAATGATCAATCAGAACGATGCCAATGCCGAACTGATTTCAAGGCTCGGCTATAAAACGGTTGCGGTCATCCACGATACGACCGACTACGGAAAAGGGCACAACGAATATTTCAGCAAGGCGCTGGAACGGATTGGCAAGACCAAGATCATCGGCACTTTCGGTGTGACCGCGGATCAGCAGGATTTCACCGCCGAGCTCACCAAGATCAAGGCGCTTAACCCGGACGTCATCTATTTCGGCGGGCTTACGCCGATCGGCGTTCGCATCCGGCAACAAATGGACAAGCTCGGAATCAAAGCCGTCTTCGACGGGACGTCCGGAATTGTGTCGGACGCCTATATCCAGGGACTCGGCCCGCTTGCCGAGGGTACGCTCGCATTCCGCGAAGGAGCTCCGACCGAGAAACTGCCGGGCGGCAAGTTCTTCATGGAGAAATATAACGAGCAGAAATACGATAATCCGCCCGAGGCCTACGGCGCCTTCGCTTACGCGGCCATGAACATGATCCTCGACTCCGTCGAGAAAGTGGGTGCCGACCGAAAGAAGGTCATTGCCGATCTCGGCAATGTCAGGGACCGCGATTCGATCGTGGGCAAGATCACGTTCGACGATCACGGGCAGAACACGGTGCCGGTCATCACCAAATATGTCGTACAGGACGGCAAGTTCGTCGAATGGGCTGAGAGCGAATACGCCAGCGGCAAGCGCAAGCTTCCGGGCCAAAAATAACCGATTGAGATGCGGGGCCGCTGCACATGCGGCCCCGCTGCGTTCAACGCCAGGCAAGATTTCCGGAGATGGATGTAGGGCTGTTCGCTCAATATATCATGAACGGGCTCATGCTCGGCATGATGTATGCGCTTGTGGCCGTCGGGTTCACGCTTTTCTTCGGCGTGCTCGATGTCATCAAGTTTTCGCATGGCGATGTGCTCACGGTCGGTGCCTTTACCGCCCTGGCGACCTATGCCGGTCTGCATGCCGTCGGCGCCAGCTCGGGCTGGCTCGATCTGGCCATCATGCTCGTATTGGCTACGCTGGCGATGGCGTTTCTCGGCATGATCATCGCGCGTTACCTCGTGATGCCGCTGCGTTCGGCGCCGCCTCTCAATACGCTGCTCATAACGCTGATGCTCGGAACGGTGCTGCGCGAATGCGTACGGCTGTTCTATCCGCAAGGCGCAAATCCAAAGCCATTCCCCGTGCTGCTGCCGCGCGCTTCATTCGACTTTGGTGATTTCAACCTGCGCGTCGACAACGTCCTGATGCTGTCGGCCGGGGCGCTGATCATCGTCGGAATCCAGTTTCTTCTCAATCGCACCAAGCTTGGCCTGGCCATCCGCGCCGTTGCGCAGGACGAGGAAACGGCACGGACCATGGGCATCAATTTTACAGCCATTGTCCTGGTGACATTCGCCATCGGTTCCGGATTGGCGGCGATCGCCGGCGTCATGAACGGGCTCTACTATAACGAGATCAATTTCGGCATCGGCCTCTATCTCGGGGTCATCGGCTTCTCCGCCGCCATTATCGGCGGTCTCGGCAGCATCTATGGCGCCATTCTCGGAGGGTTTCTGTTCGCCGGCCTGCAGACAATCGGGACCGTGCTGCTGCCCTTCGCTAGCGCCTACAAGGACGTCTTCGCGTTCGCCGTTGTGATCATGATCATGGCCTGGCGTCCCACCGGGCTCATCCGGGAAAAAATCAGTGAGCGGGTCTAGCGCGGTGACTGCCAGGCGCGAGGTATCACTATGGCCGGGCGCAATCGCCATATCAGCCGGCGCAATCTACCTTGTCGCACTGCTTGCCGCCGAAAGGCAGGACGTCATTATTGGCCTCCTTGGAGCCGGGGTTTCCGGTACGCTCGTGGCAGCCTGGTCAGGCCTCACCGACGCTGCGGGCAAATCGTTCAACGCACACGAAGACGCCCTGGCGCGTCTTGCCATTGTTGCCGCGATGGGGATCGCCGCTTTCTTTTACGACAATCATTTTGTGCTGCTCCTGATGACAACGGTGTTGCTCTATTCGGTGGCTACTCTCGGGTTGAACGTGCAGTTTGGCTACGCAGGCGTGCTGAACTTTGCAGGCGCGTCGTTTTTCGGCATCGGCGCCTATACGTCGGCGGTTCTCAATTCGCAGACCACGGTGCCGCATCTGCTCGTGCTGCTGATCGGGGGGCTGCTGGCGGCGCTCGCCGGCTCACTTCTGCTGCTGCCAGTGTTACGGACGCGCGGGCATTACGCCGCCGTCGTGACAATTGCGTTTGCACTGCTGTTCAAGACATTTCTCGAAGTGAACGACGTGCTGGGCGGGCCGCAGGGCATGCAGGTCAAGGGCATGCGTATTCTCGGCTGGTCGTTCAACGACAATATCGAGATCGGCGGCGTGTCCCTGTCATTTTATATGAATTACTTCATCCTGAGCCTGCTTGTTCTCGCGGCGGCTTTTGTTCTGGTGCGGCGGCTCGAACGTTCGTGGATCGGCCTCAACCTCGATGCATTACGGCTCGATGAAACTGCGGCGGGCTGTTTCGGAATCGATATCGCCCGCTGGAAGATCACCGCGTTTCTGGTCGGAAATTTTCTTATCGGAATTGCCGGCGCCTTTTTCGGCATGGTCGGCGGCTTCGTCGCGCCCAACAATTATACATTTGCCGACTCGCTCATCCTTGTCTCGATCCTGATCCTCGGCGGGATCGGAAATCCATGGGGCCTCATCATTGCGACGATTATCGTCGTCGTGGTGCCTGAAAAGCTGCAGACCATTCAGGAATATCGTTTCCTGCTGTATGCGGTGATGGTCATTGCCATTCTGCTTTTCAGGCCTGACGGACTGTTGCCGCGTCCGGTGCGGCGCTACTTTCTGGAATGGCGGCCATGACCGTTATGCTCGAGGCGCGCGGCCTGTCCAAGCTTTTCGGCGGCGTGCGCGCGCTTGACGGCCTTGATTTGACTGTTGCGCGTGACGAAATCGTCGGCCTGATTGGGCCGAACGGTTCAGGTAAGACGACATTCTTCAATGTCATTACTGGAATCTATGATCTGGATGCCGGGGAGGTGACATTCGACGGCAACAGCATCACAAATGCCAGCAGCCCCGCGATCTATCGCGCCGGCATTTCGCGGACATTTCAGCGCTCGCGTTTGGCGCTGCCGCTCTCGATCCTGGACAACATCATGATTGGCAACCACAAGCGCCTGAGCCAGGGGCTCTGGTTCAATCTGGCGGCACGGAGGCGCTTCAGGCGCGAATACGAGCAGGCTTATATGGATGCGCGCGCGCTCATTGAAGTGTTCGAGCCGAAATTGGCCGGCCGTTTATTTGAACCGGTTGCGGGACTGCCGATGATTGACCGGCGGCGCATCGAAATATGCCGAGCATTGATCAGCGCGCCGAAGCTGCTGCTGCTCGACGAGCCGTCAGCCGGCATGACGCATGACGAAACCGCCGAGTTGATGGACGACATTTTGCTTGTCCGCGAACGCAACAGAAATCTCACGATCATCATCGTGGAGCATGAGATGGGTGTGATTGAGCGGATCACGAACCGCTGCGTCGTGCTCAATTTTGGCCGCAAGATCGCCGAGGGACCGTACCGCGCCGTCGCCGCCGATCCGCAGGTCCAGGAAGCCTATCTCGGTGCTGCATGATGGCGGGCATCCTCGAGATTGACAGCGTCTACACGGCCTACGACAAGGCCGATGTACTGCAAGGCGTCTCGCTCAGTGTGGAGGTTGGTCACATTACATGTCTGCTTGGCTCGAACGGCTCGGGCAAGACCACGCTTGTCCGTTCAATTCTTGGGCTAACCCCGGCGCGGTCCGGTCGCATCGTGTTCGACGGCGTCGACATAACACGTCTTCCGACCCACAAAATCATCGCCGCCGGGATCGCCTGTATTCCCGAAGGCCGCAAGGTATTTCCGAAACTCACGGTCGAAGAGAACCTTCGCGTTGGCGCTTACCGCGAATCCTCCGATGCCGCTGCGCAGTCGCGGCTCGCCGATATTCTGAATATCTTCCCGCGCCTTGCCGAACGGCGAACGCAGCTCGCCGGGACGATGTCCGGCGGCGAACAGGCGATGCTGTCGATAGGTCGTGGACTCATGTGCGCGCCAAAGCTTCTTCTGATCGATGAACCTTCTCTGGGGCTTTCGCCGCGCCTCGTGAAGGAAAATTTCGGCATTATCCGCAGCATCAACGAGCGCGGGATAACAGTGCTGCTCGTTGAACAAAACGTGCATCAAACGCTCGCCATTTCACATTACGGTTTTGTGCTGTCAAAAGGCCGAGTCGCTGCGGGTGGAGCGCCCGCTGAACTGGCGGCACGGGACGAAGTGCGCGATGCCTATTTTGGTTAGATCATGCAGCCATCCGTCGAACTGACCCGGAAACTCGTCAGGTTCAACACCATCAATCCGCCCGGCGCCGAGCGTGCCTGCGCGGAATGGCTTGCCGATCAGCTCACGCGCGCCGGTTTCCAGGTCGATGTCATTCCTTTCGGCGATGGCCGCGCGCAACTGATAGCGCGGAAAGGCGGCATAGATGGCAAGGCGCCGATCGGATTTACCGGGCATCTCGATACGGTCCCGCTCGGCGCACAGCCATGGTCGGCGGAGCCGCATGCCGGCGCGATTGTTGATGGCAGGCTCTACGGTCGCGG
>DATEKG010000326.1:0-3243 GCA_035277565.1 Pseudolabrys sp. | reverse complement strand
AAGTGAGGATTGCCCTGCCGGCGGCGCGTCAGCGCTGAACTCGCCTGCCGCCCTGCATCTCCGGGTGAATCGCAGACGTTTCACGTAATGCAGGTTTTGCCCGGCCGCCCGCTTTTACAATGAACGGATTACGCAATTGTGCCCCGGAGAATGTCAGTTCTTGACCGGCGAATGATATTTCTTCAGCGCGGCCTCGATCAGCCTGTTGTCATGCGTGATGGTGACATCGACCTTTGCCGCCTTGAATTGTGGCTCGAGATTTGAAATCGAATCCCACACATTCTTCGCCGCCTCGTTGGAGACAAGGCCGTCCCACTGGAAGGCGGAGATGTTTTTCGCCAGCGAGTCCCGATAGGTCTTCTCGTCATTGCGGTAATATTCGGCCGGCAGCGACTTGATGACGTCGTCGACCGAGGCGGTCTTGAGCCACTGCATGGCATGGACAATCGCATTGGCGATCGCCTGCGAGGTGTTGGGATTGGCCTTCAGGAATTCGTTTTTGACCATGAGGCAGTCGGCGAGATAGGGGCCGCCGAAAGCTTCCCTGGTGCCGGCCTCGGTGCGGCTGTCGGAAAGAACGACCGCATCGCCATTGTCGACCAGCGAATTGATCGACGGATCGAGATTGACCAGCGCATCGAGATCCTTGCCGGAGCGCATCGCGGCCACGGCGCTCGGGCCGGTGCCGACCGAAAGATAGCTGGCCTTGTTCCAGTCGACGCCGGCGCGCGTCATCAGGCCGGCAACGAAATTATGCGTGGAGGCGCCGGGCGCGGAAATTCCGATCTTCTTTCCGACCAGGTCCTTCACCGATTTGATCTTGTCGGCTTCGGATTTTTTGACGACCAGCACATTGCCCGGATAGCGGCCGAAAGTGGCAAGGCAGGTGAGGCCGACGCCCTTGGTCTGCAGACGCAGCGTATGTTCGAAGGCGCCCTCGGCCACATCGGCGCTGCCGCCGATCAGGCTCTGCAGGGCGGCCGTGCCTGAGGCAAAGGCAGAGGAATCGACCGTCAGGCCCTCTTGTTCGAAATATTTCCGGTGCAGCGCGATGGTATAGGCCACCTTGTTCATCTGACTGATTGATCCGCCGACCGCGACCGCGAGATGGGTCTTTTCGAGCTTCGGCGTCTGCGCGCGGGCCGGCCAGGCGGCAGCCGGCGCAATGAGGATGACGGCGAGGATCGTCGCTGCGGTCTTCATTCGTTTCTCCCGGAGAAATCGTCGTGCTTGTTCTGATTTGAATTCAGTGTGTCATGCACGACGGGGGCCCGCAAGCGACGCGCGCGCCGCAGATGTCTCGGCGGCGGCATAGGCGCGAAAACGTTCGGCATATTGCCTGATCCCGTCCTCGAGCGGCCATTTCGGCGACCAGCCGAGCAGGCGCCTCGCCGCGGAGATGTCGAGCGGAGCGCGCATGCGCACATTCTCCTGTTCGAGCGGCGTCAGCGTGTTGCCGATGACAATATCCGCGCCCGGGATCGCGCGGCGGACAATATCCGCGACCTCGGTCGCGGTGCAGGCGCGGCCCGCGGCGACATTGAGGATGCGCCGCTCGCCGCCTTTCCAGCGTGGGGCGTTCACGGCCATCACGATCGCGTCGCAGCAGTCGAGGACATGTGTGTAGTCCCGTTTCATGGGGCCGCCGGTGGCGAAGCGCGTCGGTTTGCCCAGCACGGAATTTTCGACCATGGGTTTGATGTACATCGGACTGCGCATGCCGAAACCGTAGACGGCGGTGATGCGCAGCGCGAGAAAATCGACATTCTGAAATTGCGCATAGGCCATGCCGATCGCCTCGCCGGCCATTTTCGAGGTGCCGTAATGCGCGGCGGGATTGGCGCCGGTGACAGAGAAAGGCGGGTCGGTCTCGACGAGCGTGTCGCCGGCGCCCTTGTGGTAGGCGGCGTTGCTCGAGATCGCGACAAGCTTGCGCAGGCCGAGCTGTCGCGCCACCTCGCAGACATTCACCAGCCCCATGATATTGGTCTCATAGAAGGCCGGCGGATCGGCGAGCGAAGGCTCAAGCCCCACGCGGCCGGCCGTATGAACGATCGCATCGATGCGCTCGTTGCGGCAGACCTCGAACAACCGGGCCATGTCGGTGATCGAGCCGGAGCGGCAGCATGTGGAAAGCTGCGGTGCAACCGCCAGCATTTCGGCGCCGGGCGGGGCGACATCATAGGCGACGGGATTGTGTCCGGCCGCCGTCAGCGCCGCGACCGCATAGCCGCCGAGAAAGCCGGCGCCGCCCGTAACCAGGACATTCATATCGACAATTTAATGCAATTTTTCGCATCCAACGCAAAAACATTTGAACGGCCGGCATGTTACAGCGCCGCTCATCATGATCCGGCTCGTCATCATCATTCTGGCAATGGCCTCTTGCGGCGCCGCTGCGGCGGCTTCGCCCCCCGAATACAACACCGAGAAATTCTGCGGCGGCTTCGCCGAAAACCATGGCGGCAACAATATGGGGGCCTTCGCCAAGGCCGTCTGCGTGATGAGCGAGGAGTCGACCAAGGACATCGTCGACAAGGCCTGGGACCATGTATCGGCTAACGGGCAGGCGCAGTGCGTCAAGACCTCGGGGCAATCCTATGTTGCCCTCGCGCAATGCCTCAACAAGTTACCGGCGCATTGAGCGCGTTCTGATTTTCTAATTCTTCACCTAATTCTCCTCCGGCCGCCGATCGAATGAGGCCGCGGGCGGTTCCGCACGGTTTCATCACCAAAACGTGTGGCGGCACCGGGCACCCTTACTTCTTTTTCCAATGTCAAAAAACGGATCGTTGTTACGCTACGCGATATTGAAAGCGCACGGCTGCCGGCGGGCAGGGCGCGCAGGGGCATTGGGAGACGAGGAGGTCTCATGGCTTCGTTTACGGTCAACGGAAAGGCGGTATCGGTCGATGCCGATCCGAAATCACCGCTTCTTTGGGTCATTCGCGACGTCGTCGGACTGACGGGGACAAAGTTCGGCTGCGGTGCCGGGTTTTGCGGCAGCTGCACCGTCCACATTGACGGGCGTGCGCAGCGGTCTTGTCAGGTTCAGGTGTCGGCCGTCGAAGGCGCCAACATCATCACCATTGAAGGTCTGTCGCCGGATTCATCGCACCCGCTGCAGAAGGCGTGGGTGAAGGAAGAAGTCCCGCAATGCGGCTACTGCCAGTCCGGACAGATCATGAAAGCCGCCGAACTTCTGGCGAGCAATCCCAGGCCGACGCGCCAGCAGATCGTTGC
>DATEKG010000325.1:0-11722 GCA_035277565.1 Pseudolabrys sp. | reverse complement strand
GTAATTCAGGTCTCCGATACGCGCGGCGTTCTTCTCAGCCATGGGAAAAAGGTGGAGCGAGCCCAGCTGGGAATACGCCGCCGGCAGATTTGGATCCCATTTCTGCCGAAACGCCTGATAAGCATTCTCGACCAATTTCATCCGCTCGTTGTGCAAGATCGATAAATCCTGTTTTTTCTTTATCGCTTCGGCTTTCACATGACCGGCGCCTTTGTGCCAAAGCCAGGCGCCTTTGGCGCACACCAGCTTGAAGCCGGCAAGATGCGTCCGCAACCCATAGTCAACGTCGCCAAAATATCCAAAGAAGCGCAGGTCGAGAACGCCGATGCGATCGATCAATGAACGCGAGATGAGTACGGCATCGCCCGAAAGGACCCTATCTTCGGCGAATGCCAAACCGTTAATCTCGAAGTTCGCCTGCGAGAAACTGGCGACGTCACTGTAACGCTTTATGAAATTGGGCGGGACGACAGCATGCTCGGGATGACTGTCGCAGTAATTCGAGCTGCCACGCACGATGCCAAATTCGCGGCTTAACGCAGCCACGCCAAGGACGGCAGCAAAGAACTGCGGCGTGATCACCATATCGTTGCTGAGGAAGAACACTCTTTCCTTCTCCGCCAGGTGAACACCCAGCGAAAACACGCCCGTGTAGTGCAGCCGCTCCCTGGCCCGCACGATCTTGAACTTGTGCCTTGGGGTGCCGGCCCGCGTATCCTTGAAGACTTGCTGAATCCCGTCGGCAGGATCGGATGCGTCGTCAATCAGCACGAATTCGCATTGTAGATTGAGGGCATCGAGGGACAGGACTGCCGCGCCCAGGCATTCCCGCGTCGATACGGCATCGTTGCGTGCGGGCACGATGACAGATAGCAAGCCGCTCTCCCGCCCCTGGTCGACATTTTTCGCCTGACCAGAACAAGGATAAGCGATTCTAACCGCGCGGAAAGCTCCTGCTGTTTACAACCTCGCGTGCTCTCCGTTGGGTCGCATCGCCGTCGTTCCGATGGTGAATTATGATCCACTTTGCCGATTCGCACCCTGAAACTTGCCCATGAATCGCCAACCGCGCCGCGCCGCCACCCAAAGCCGGGGTTCTGCAGCCGTGACAATGCCTGCTGGCCCGGCCGCGGACGTATTCGTCGCAGCTGTGCGTCATCATGCGGCAGGACAACTGGCTGATGCCGAGGCTCACTATCGCCGCGTATTGGCAATGCAGCCCGACCATGCGGACTCGGCCTTCAATCTCGGCGTCGCATTGCGCCAGCTGGGAAAGGTCGACGAGGCGATCGCCGCCTATGCCCAGGCGCTTCGGATCAAACCGGATTATCCGGAAGCGCATTTCAATCTTGGCAATGCACTGATCGCGGCAGGCAAGCCCGGCGAAGCCGTCATCGCCTATGCGCACGCGCTTCGCGTAAAGGCCGATCACACGCGCGCCGCAGCCAATCTCGGCATAGCCTATTCGCAGCTCGGTGTCGCTCTCATAAACGAAGGCAAGTATGACGCCGCAGCGGCGGCTTTCGCAGAGGCAATAGCACTCAATCCGGACGCCGCGGAAACGCACTACAATCTCGGCAACGTGCGCAAGCATCAAGGCAGACTTGAAGATGCGGCAGCTTCCTATGCGCGCGCCACCAATTTCAATCCGGATTTGGCCGAGGCGCACTCCAATCTCGGAAACACGTTGGCCGAACTCGGCAGGCCCGATGAAGCCGCGGCCGCTCACGCGCGGGCTATCGCGCTGAAGCCTGACTCAGCCGAGGTGCACTATAACCTCGGTAATGTCCTCAAGGATCAGAACAGACTTGCCGCTGCCGTGGAGGCCTATACGCGAGCGCTCCGGCTTGATCCGGACCATGCCGGCGCAAATGCCAATCTCGGCATCGCGCTGATGAATCAGGGTCGCGTCGAAGAAGCCGTCGCCGCCTACGCCAAAGCAATCGCGCTCAAGCCCGACGATTCCGACACCTTTTCGAATCTGCTCTTCTGCCGCAATTACGACGGCAGTCTAGCGCCCGTACGATTATGTTCCGCCCATGCAGAGTGGAACGAGCGTTACGGCGTCGTTCCGTCCCGGCCGGGCCACAACAACGACCGCACAGTGGGCCGGCGGCTAAAAGTTGGCTACGTCTCGCCGGATTTCCGTACTCATTCGGTTGCCTATTTCCTGGAGCCGCTATTCGAGGCGCGTGACCGCCATAATATTGAAGTGTTCTGCTATTCCGACGTCGTTCGTCCAGACGCGGTGACGGAACATCTGCGCGGCTTGTCCGATCACTGGCTCGTGACAGCCGGCATGCCGCACGACGCTCTTGCCGAGCGCATTCGAGCGGATGGCATCGACATTCTGATCGATCTCTCTGGCCATACATCACACAATCGATTGCGCGTCTTCGCACGCAAGCCGGCACCGCTACAGGTGACATATCTCGGTTATTCCAACACAACGGGCCTGAGCGCCATCGACTACAGGCTGGTCGATGACGTTACTGATCCTGCCGGCGCGGCTGATGCCGCCGCTGTCGAAACCCTGTTCCGGCTTCCTGGCGGATTTCTTTGCTATTCTGCGCCGAAGGACGCGCCGCAGCCCTCGGAACCGCCGTGCCTCAAGACCGGCACCGTCACTTTCGGCTCCTTCAACAATCCGGCCAAGGTGTCGGCGCAGACCTTCGATGTTTGGGCGCGGCTGCTGACGCAACTACCGAGCGCGCGCCTGTTGCTGAAAGGAAAGCCATTTGCCGACGATATTGTGTGTACGGCGTTCCTGGCACGCTTGGCCGAGCGGGGCATTGCCAAGGAGCGCGTGCAACTGGTGGGGTGGCTGCCAAGCGCGGCAGCGCATCTGGCACTTTACGACCAAATCGATATCGCGCTCGATCCGTTTCCCTACAATGGCACCACGACCACTTGTGAAGCCTTGTGGATGGGCGTTCCGGTCGTGACGCTGAAGGGCGATCGTCATTCCGCCAGAGTGGGCGCCAGTTTACTGACTCAGATCGGCATGACCGATTGGATTGCGGGCTCGACGGACAAGTACGTCGAGTCCGCGCTGGCACTCGCGGCAGACCCGACAAAACTGAAAGAACTGCGACGCGGACTTCGCCGGCACGTCGCGGCCTCTCCGCTGTGCGATGCCAACGCCTTCGCGCGCAAGCTGGAGAGCGCCTATCGCTTGATGTGGCAACGCTGGTGCGAGCACGGCGTGCTCGGCCATTGAGCCGCGCTTGGTTTCAGGAATTCGCGACGGGTCGCGCGTAATTGCGTTCGAGAATGCATAGGCCCGTCGCCAGCGCCGCAAACAGCAGCTGCATGGTGTGCTCCCGGGCCAGCTCGGTGCTGTGGGCCCAAGATGCCGGCCCAACCGAAGCAATGCTGATAAGCACCACGAGGATCAGTCCCGCCTCTAACACGTCCGAATTTGCCTGGCCGCGCGGCATGCAGCGGACGCGATCAATGATGTGCAGCGCGCAGATGCAGGCGACTGCAAGTTTCAGGGTCCCGAAGAAAGCAGCGAGCTTGATCAAGCCGATCGGCGAAAGATTGAACCAGCTGCCGATGCTGAAGATATATTGCGAGCGCCAGACATCCTCGAGGCCGTAGGTGGGCGATGTGAGGACGCGCAGCGCGTCATAACCCCAGAACAGGGTGAAATAGAACGCTATCGCTACGATAAGACCGACGCTGACGCCGAAAAGTTTCTTCATTGCGGCCTCCTCAGGCGAGGAGATCGTTAGTCATTTCAAAAGTGAACTTCAAAAGAAACCGATGCTTTACGTTACTCGTTAGCCGTACTGGCTTGCCGGATTTACCAAGCGGGGCCCGAAGTTCCCTTCAAATCCGGCCGACGTCATCAGCCTGCGTGATCCCCGGGATCGAAAACATTCGCTTCATTAATCGTAACGGCGAATGCACTTTTCCGCCCTCCACGAGGAATCGGGTGGGCATTTCGGGTGGGCCAGGGCTGGCAAGCCACCTAGATCGCGGAGTGACAACCGCCAATGAAGGATATGTGGCATGACCCTGGTATCACCCTGGTTCGACAGTTCGACCGAAAAGACAAGATCGCGCCTGGTCCTGGTCGCGGCCTCGCTCGGCATATTGTTTGCGCAAATTGACACCTCGGTCGTCAATCTCGCCGTCAAAAGTATCGACGTGGATCTGCGCGCCGGCGTCAGCGCCATGCAGTGGGTGATCGATTCCTACAACATGGTCTATGCAAGCCTCCTGCTGACCGCGGGCACGCTCGGGGACCTCTACGGCCGCAGACGAATTTTTGCGCTCGGTATCATGCTCTTTGTGGCCGGTACCCTGATATGCGCGCTGGCCCCGAATTCCGCGGTCTTGATCGGCGGGCGCATTGTCAGCGGCATTGGCGCGGCTTTCGAAGTGCCGATGTCGCTGGTGCTGCTCACCATCGCCTATCCGGACCGCAAGGAACGCTCGCACGCCCTCGGCATATGGGCGAGCTGCAACGGACTCGCCTTCATCGCCGGCCCGATCATCGGAGGCTGGCTGGTCAGCACAATTGGCTGGCGCAGCATTTTCTATATGATCCTTCCCGTCTGCGCGGCGGCGCTTGCGCTGACTTATGCCGCCATTCGCGAAAGCGCCGAACCAAAGAACCGCGCGCTCGATCTTCCCGGCCAGGGATTGGCAATCGCCGGACTCGCCGCATTTACATTTGCCGCGATCGAAGGCGCGCATCGGGGATGGACGTCCCCGGCAATTCTCACGAGTCTCGCCATTGCGACAGCGTCGTTTGCGGCTTTCGTCGGAGTCGAAGCGCGCACGCACGGTCCGCTGTTGCCCCTCGAGTTCTTCCGCCGCCGCACGTTCTCGGCTTCGCTGGCGATCGCCGGACTCATGACCTTCGGAATGTACGCCCTGTTGTTCGTCATGCCTCTTTATTTCCAGACCATGCGCGGTGCGAGCCCGCTTACGACCGGTTTGGAACTTCTGCCCATGTCGATCAGCTTTTTTGCCGTGTCGCAGTATGTCGGCCATCTCAACAACCGGTTTGGCCCGGGCATTGTCATGACGGCCGGGATGGCCTGCATGGGCATCGGAGCGCTGGCCCTCGCCTATCTCGGTGAGACAGACAAGCTGAGCATGATCGAGCTCGCAATGTTTGTCGTCGGTATCGGTCTTGGACTGAACACCGCACCCGTCAACGCCGTCGCAGTCGCGGCATTGCCGCCTGAAAGATCCGGCACGGCATCGGGCGTTCTCAACACCGCACGCATGGTCGGCGCGACGCTGGGCGTTGCGATCCTTGGCGCCATATTCGCCGCGCGTGCGGGTCAGCAATCGGCCGCGGGTCCGGAGTTCCTGGCCGGCATGCAGGGCGCGCTGGCCGGCGGCGGCATCGCGGAATTGACCGGTGCGCTGATTGCCGCCCTTTTTATCCGGCGCGACTCCGCTCACCAGCTTTCGTGAGATCAGCCGCCGCGGCCGTCGCGAAAGGCCTGCGGTGTCATCCCCGTCTGTTTCCGGAAAAAGCGCGTGAAGTGTGACGGGTCGGAAAAGGCAAGGTCGTAGGCAATCTCGTGGATGGCAAGGTTCGTGAAGACCAACTGTCGCTTGGCCTCCGTCAAAACGCGCTGGCGGATGAGATGCCCCGCCGTGACGCCGGTTGCCCGCTTGACATGGTCGTTAAGCCGGTCCGGCGTCATCGCGAGCTTCTCGGCATAGAAACTGATCAGCCGTTCGCTGCGGAAATGTTCATCGACAAGCCGCCGCAGCTCGTCGACGCGCACATCCGACCGTGACAACGTCACCGCGCCGCTGCGCGCGCGGCTCACGGCCAGCCGCACAACCTCGATGGCAATGAGCGCAAGCAAGCCCCGCATCGCCAGACGATAGCCTTCGCGCGCGAGCCCGCTTTCCTCGTGCAGATCGGCGCAGAGCATGGAAAGGCGTTTGACTTCCGCCGCGCCTGCAAGCGGCAGCAGCGGATTGGCGGCGACCGATTTCAACCGCGCAAGCGCCTCTCCCGACTGGTCGCCCAGTGCGTCGGCGACGTCCTCGGTGAAACTCACAACCCAGCCGTCCGTAACCGTTGGCGTGAAACGAAAACCATGCGCCGTCGTCGCCGGCACCAAGATCACGGTCGGCGCGGAAAACTGCGCATTCGTCGTCTCGAAGCTCATTTCGCCGCCGCCTTTTTCGATCAGCAGGACCTGAAACAGGTTGCGGTGCCGGTGCGCACGGATCGTCCAGTCGTGGACGGAGGACCGCGATGCGATGGTCTCAATATGGATGAAATCGAACGCCGAATCGTCCGGTGGATCGCCGTAGAGATGAAACAGCGGAAGCGTGGACACATTGCCCATGGCGCGAGCATAGGCGCACACCCGCCCCCTGGCTACGGCTCGCATCGCCGGCGGCAAAGATAATGCGCGGTCGGGATTCGTTCCTGCGTGCCGCTTGCCGGACCGTGAAGCAATTGAGCCGGAACCGACTCCACGTCTCCGGGGTTCCTCCCCTCAGCCCGCTGTCTTTCCGCCATCTCGCAGTTAATAACACGCCATGATGCGGCGTTGCCGCTGCACCAACGCCCTGTTAAGCCTTTATCATCGGACCATTGAGGGGTGGCCCGGTGGGCGCGGGAAGGCGCAGGGGATGGGATGGAAGTCTTCCTCCAGCAGTTTATCAACGGCATCACGCTAGGCTCGATCTACGGCCTGATTGCCATCGGCTACACGATGGTGTTTGGCATCATCGGCATGGTCAATTTTGCCCATGGCGATGTCTTCATGGTCTCCGCCTTCATCGCACTGATCGCGTTTCTTCTTCTGACCAGCTTTCTTGGCGTTACCTCCATCGCGCTTGCACTGCTGATCGTGCTGGTCGTCGCAATGCTGTTCACATCACTTGTGAACTGGACCATTGAACGGCTCGCCTACCGCCCGCTGCGCGGATCGTTCCGCCTGGCGCCGCTGATTTCGGCAATCGGCATGTCGGTTTTCCTCTCGAATTTCGTGCAGGTGACGCAAGGACCGCGCAACAAGTCGATCCCACCCATGGTGCAGGGTGAATTCGTGCTGTTCACAAAAAATAGTTTCCCAGTGACCCTGTCCTACAAGCAGTTGATTATCTGGGCCGTCACCGCTGTCCTTCTTGTCTGCTTCTGGTACCTCGTCGCCAAAACATCGCTTGGCCGCGCACAACGCGCCTGCGAGCAGGACCAGAAAATGGCGGCGCTTGTCGGCGTCGATGTCGATCGCACGATTTCGATCACTTTCGTTATTGCGGCGGCGCTCGCCGCTGTCGCCGGCACGATGTATCTGATGTACTACGGCGTCGTCAGCTTCTCCGACGGCTTCATTCCGGGTGTGAAGGCATTCACTGCCGCCGTTCTCGGCGGCATCGGGTCGCTGCCGGGCGCCGTGATCGGCGGCCTCCTCATTGGCCTGATCGAGACCATGTGGTCGGCATATTTTTCGATCGACTACAAGGATGTCGCCGCCTTCTCCGTACTGGCAATTACGCTGATTTTCCTGCCGCAAGGCTTGTTTGGCCGGCCGGATGTCGAGAAGGTCTGACATGGCGAGCGGCGCGCAAGTCGAGCGCGTCACGATCTCTCATGCGCTGCGCGACGCAGGCGCCACCGCCCTGCTCGCCTTCGGTCTATTTCTGCCGCTGATCGGCTTCCAGACCGTCACCGATATCCGCAACAATCTCATACTCAATATGCGCTGGCCGCTGCTGCTTGCGGTGGTCGCGATCGCTGGCTGCGGACGCCTCTGCTACGCCCTTGCGCTCGAACCCTGGCTTGCGCAGCGCGCCAGGCCGCCGGCCGCCGCCCCGGCACCACGATGGCGAACGCTCATCGGCAAGTGGTTTGTCCCCTTCGCGATCGCCTTCGTCATTTTTTATCCGGGCATCGTCATTGCCAGTGCCGGCTTCGGCCGCGCTGTGAAATGGATCGACAATTTCGGAATCCAGATCCTGATTTATGTGATGCTTGGCTGGGGCTTGAATATCGTGGTCGGGCTCGCCGGCCTGCTCGATCTCGGCTACGTCGCTTTCTATGCCGTCGGCGCCTATTCCTACGCGCTGCTCGCCAAAACTTTCGGCCTTTCGTTCTGGATTCTGCTGCCGCTCGCCGGAATCCTTTCGTCCTTTTGGGGAATTTTGCTGGGATTTCCGGTGCTGCGCCTGCGCGGCGACTATCTTGCGATCGTCACCCTGGCCTTCGGCGAAATCATCCGCATCATTCTGATCAATTGGGTTGATCTGACCAACGGCTATGCCGGCATCACCGGCGTCCCGCGTCCGACTTTTTTCGGAATCCCGTTCAATGCGAACGATGACGGTTTCGCGGCGGTCTTCGGTTTCGAATTTTCACCGCTGCACCGGACCATATTTCTTTACTACGTGATCCTCGCGCTTGCACTGCTGACGGCCTTCGTCACGATTCGCCTGCGCCGGCTTCCTGTTGGCCGCGCCTGGGAGGCGCTGCGCGAGGATGAGATCGCCTGCCGGTCGCTCGGCATCAACACCACCAATACCAAGCTCACCGCCTTCGCCATGGGCGCAATGTTTGCCGGCTTTGCCGGCTCGTTCTTTGCCGCGCGCCAGGGCTTTATTTCTCCCGACTCATTCACTTTTATCGAATCCGCAACAATCCTGTCGATTGTCGTGCTGGGCGGCATGGGCAGCCAGATCGGTGTCGCTGTTGCCGCTGTCGCCATGATCGGCGGCACTGAAATCATGCGCGACCTTGATTTCCTCAAGGCGATTTTTGGCCCGACCTTCGACCCGACGCAGTACCGCATGCTGCTCTTCGGCCTCGCCATGGTGCTCATCATGATTTGGCGGCCGCGCGGGCTGATCTCGACGCGCGAGCCGTCGCTTTTCCTCAAGGAACGCAAGGCCATCGCCGCCGACCTCGCCAGGGAAGGACACGGCTGATGGCCCAGGCCGGCAACATTCTGCTCCAGGTGGAGCACCTGACGATGCGCTTCGGCGGCTTGGTTGCGGTCGACGACTTGTCCTTTACCGCACGCGACGGTGAGATCACCGCACTGATCGGGCCTAACGGCGCCGGCAAGACCACCGTCTTCAATTGCATCACCGGTTTCTACAAGCCGAGCGAAGGCCGTCTCGCATTGCGCCACGGCGATGCGGCTGCGTGGCAATGGCTCGATCCATTGACCATGAGCGGCAAGCGCCGCCTCACCCACGGCGGAAGCGGATTGTACCTGCTCGAGCGCATGCCCGATTATCTCGTCGCCCAGCAGGCACGCATCGCACGCACCTTCCAGAACATCCGGCTGTTTCCGGGCATGACGGTGCTGGAAAACCTCCTGGTCGCGCAACACAACCGCCTGATGCTGGCATCAGGCTACACGCTGCTCGGCGTTCTCGGCTTTCCCTCATACCCGATCGCCGAACGCGCCGCGATCGATCGCGCGCGCGACTGGCTCGACCGGGTTGGGCTGCTTGAACGTGCCGACGACGCGGCCGGCGATCTGCCCTACGGAGCGCAGCGACGGCTTGAAATCGCGCGCGCAATGTGCACCGAGCCCGTCCTGCTTTGCCTCGACGAGCCGGCCGCCGGGCTCAATCCGCGCGAAAGCGCAGAACTCAACGAACTTCTGCTTGCCATCCGCACGCAACACAGAATTTCGATCCTCCTGATCGAGCACGACATGTCGGTCGTGATGGGAATTTCCGATCACATCGTCGTTCTCGACTATGGCGTCATGATTGCCGACGGCGCGCCGGCTGCGGTGCGCGATGATCCGAGAGTGATCGCCGCCTATCTCGGCGTCGCCGATGAAGACGTGGCTCACGTCGAAGCGGAGGTCGGACTATGACGGCCCTGCTCACCGTTCGCGGCGTGAAGGCCTACTATGGCCGCGTCATGGCGCTCAAGGGCGTCGATCTAGACGTCAATGAAGGCGAGATTGTCACGCTGATCGGCGCTAACGGCGCCGGCAAATCGACGCTGATGATGACAGTCTGTGGCAATCCGCGCGCGCGTGAAGGTCGCATCGATTTTGCCGGGCACGATATAACCCGCATGCCAACCCATGAAATTGCACGTCTGAGGCTCGCCCAGGCGCCTGAAGGCCGGCGAATCTTTTCACGCATGACGGTTCTGGAAAATCTTCAGATGGGCGCCACGGTGGCGGCACCGGGCGAATTCAAGAACGACATTGAACGGGTGCTCGCACTCTTTCCGCGGCTGCAACAGCGCATTGGCCAGCGTGGAGGTACATTGTCTGGCGGAGAGCAGCAGATGCTAGCGATCGCGCGCGCACTGATGGCCCGCCCGCGCCTTCTGCTCCTCGACGAGCCATCGCTCGGTCTCGCACCGCTGGTGGTGCGGCAGATTTTCGATGCGATCAGGACGCTGAATACGCAAGCCGGGCTGACGGTTTTTCTTGTCGAGCAGAATGCCTACCACGCACTCAAGCTCGCGCACCGCGGTTATGTCATGGTCAACGGCCAGATCACGCTCTCGGGGACCGGCCTCGAATTGCTCGAACGGCCGGAGATCAAGTCGGCCTATCTGGAAGGGGGCCGGCATTGAACGACGTCACAATGGCCTTCTCCATTCCCGAGTTCCTCTATGAGGAGCACTCGTTCGGCGTGTTCCTGCTGGTGACGGTCATTCTCGGCGGCGGAGCAGCAACGCTCGCCGGACGGGCCATTGCGACGACGTGGCGCCCGTGGTGGCAGATCGTTGCATATGGGTTTGTTCTCGGCGGCGCCATTCGTTTCATCCACTTCAGCCTTTACGGCGGCACGTTCCTTTCTCTTCATTATTATCTGGTTGATACCGCTTTTGCGGTGTCATTCGCCGCCCTGGGCTTCAAGGCCGCGCGGACCGCGCAAATGACCGGGCAGTATCGCTGGCTCAACGAGTCCAACGGGCCGATGCGCTGGCGCCGGAAAGTGCCCTGACATAAGATCGCCCCTTGGCACCAAGCCGGCTCCATGTGGAGGGGAAACCAATATGAAAAAAATCACCACGCTCAGCGTCGCGCTGGGCATCACCATTGCGGCCGCCGGGACGGCCACCGCGCAGGTCAAGTTCGGCGTCGGAGGACCGATTACCGGCCCGAGCGCCGCCACCGGCGCACAGATGAAAAACGGCGTCGACCAGGCCGCGGCTGATATCAATGCAGCCGGCGGCATTCTCGGCCAGAAGATCGTGGTTTCCTACGGCGACGACGTCTCCGACCCCAAGCAGGGCGTTTCAGTCGCCAACAAGTTCGCCGCCGACGGCATCAAGTTTGTCATCGGCCACTACAACTCGGGTGTGACGATACCGTCGTCCGACGTGTACCAGGAGAACGGAATCCTCGAGATCACACCGGCCTCCACCAATCCGACCGTTACCGAACGCAAGATGTGGAACATCTTCCGCGTCTGCGGCCGTGACGACCAGCAGGGAAAGGTGGCGGGCGACTACATTCTCAAGCACTTCAAGGGCAAGAAGATCGCCATCGTCCATGACAAGACCACCTACGGGAAAGGTCTCGCGGACGAAACAAAGAAGACGATCAACAAGGGCGGGATAAAGGAAGTGCTTTATGAAGGCATCAACACCGGCGAGAAGGACTATTCGGCGCTGGTATCGAAGATCAAGCAATCGGGCGCCGACCTCGTCTACTGGGGCGGCCTCTACACCGAAGGCGGCCTCATCGTACGGCAAATGCGCGATCAGGGCGTGAAGGCGCCATTGATGGGCGGCGACGGCATC
>DATEKG010000324.1:0-4152 GCA_035277565.1 Pseudolabrys sp. | reverse complement strand
TCTCGCGCAAGTGCCTGGGCCGGTCGCCGCTGCATCGGTGAAGGCGGGACGGCTTGCGCGCGTGCTGGAGCCGTTCTCGCCTATGCTGCCGGGTGTGTTTCTTTACTATCCCGGCCGCCGGCAAATCATGCCGAAACTGCGAGCCTTCATCGATCATGTGAAGCGACGCTCCGGCACCGCCAACACGAAACGCAGCAGACCGCGCAAGAGAGGCTGATGCATCAGGGCAGGCGGGAATGCCGCCGCTGACCGCGTGATGCGAGGATGTCGTTGTTGACCCAACAGCGGATCAGCCCGTTCCGCCGTGGGGGCACCATCGGCGGAAATCGGGTGTGGAAATCGGGTGTCCATGCGCGCTCCACATCACCATCGTCTTCCTCCTTTGCGACACAAAAAGAAACCCGATCGCGGGTTTCCACAGGGAGCAAAGGAGCGCGCCATGTCTTTCAAAAGCTCTCTAGCCTGGGACCTCGAACAGGCGATGACAACTTTTCAGGTCGATCCGAATTGGTACGAGGAATACTGGCTGCGCGACACAAAGGATTTGACCGGTCGGCAGGTCCATCGCCGGCCCGATGGCTCAATCGACATCGATTTCTATTGCGGCTGTGCCAGGCGCGAGCGGGATCTGGCTATGAAACAGGCCTGCTTCGCTCTCCTCGCGATGCTGGTTCGAATTTTCCGGCTCGCAAAGCCGGCGCCTCACATCATTCGTAAAACTTCGCTTGAGCCGCACCAATGACCAACGTTTTGGACCCCCAGGCGGATACGAGCCAAGTCGATGCCCGGCCATCAGGGCAGGCTGGCACGCCGCCTCCTCAGGTTGACTGACCACGTGATGCGAGGACGCCGGCTGTTGTAGCGGAAATGCGCCACGAGTCCTGCGCGGAAGGTCACGGCTTCAAGGCTGTGGCCTTTCCGATCAGGCAGGGCCTCTTTCATCTTCGGGCAGGGATCCGGATCAAGTCCGCGAGTTGGTCCTTTGTCAGCGGCTTCTCGGTAAATTTCAGCTCCACCGCGTCTTTGACAATTTGATCGAGGCCAACGATCCTGTCCGGATCAATCGCCGGCCATTTGAAGAACTCGTCGCGCGTGCGTTTCGCCTTTTCAGGCGTAATGTTGAGCCAGCTCGAGTAAATCTCGATCACCTTGGGATCGTGATACATGAAGTCGACCGTCTCGCGATAGGCGCTCATGTAGCGGTTGACGATGTCCTGATGATCCTTGAGCCAGTTGGCGTTCGCAATATTGACGCGCACTGTCTGGCCTTTGAAAACGGCAGCATCGTTGCCCGTGGCGATCATGCGAATATCACCCTTGTCGAGCTGGTCGAGACCGAAAGGCGGTGCCGACCACCCAATGTCAACCTGGTTAGTCATCACGGCGGTGATATTCGCTGCCGGCCCGCCCATGGCTACAGGTTTTGCATTGTTGAGATGATACTGCTCCACAAGTGCGAGCACGACTCCATTTGTCGAGGAGCCGCGAGTCGAGTAGGCGATCGTGTGGCCGTTTGCATCCTGGATCGACTTGATGGGCGAATCCGCCTTGACGTACCAGTACAGATCGCCTGCTCCGGTCGTTTCAGCGCTGATGATGCGCACTGGAGCTCCTTTTGAATAAGCGCTGAGTGCTCCCATGATGCCGCCGGCTATGCCCAGATTGACGCTGCCGGAGATCACCGCCTGCTGGGTCTCGCCCGACCCGTTGGTGTAGACCATTTCAAGTTTGAGTCCGTGCTTCTTGAAAATGCCCGCACGCTGCCCGATCTCGGATACGGAGGTGTCCCAGTTTCCGCGCTGGCCTATGGCAAGTTTGACGGTATCTTCCGCTGATGCTGTTTGCCCTGCGCCGAATAGAGCGGCAATCGTTATCGACAGTAGTATTGTTTTCGCTTTCATTCGTTCCTCCCTCTGTACTTTTTAATTTTGTTGGCCGGTGCGCGCACGAAGGTTCGCCTTCGTGCCTCGCCTGGATACCAAGCTCGTTCATTCGGCTGCGGTGACGTGTTCGTCCTGCCTGCTGGTTTCGCTGCCGCCACCAAGGCTGCGCCAGTTGGTCGTTTTTGGCACGACGCCTTCGAATGAACTGATGCTGGCATGCGGAACGTGACTTCCGCCTGCGCCAATTGCCCGATGGCCGTCGCGCATGGTCCGCGCAGCCTCGACCATCAGCCGGCGGAAGGCAGCGACGGCGACGTCGCTCGCTCCGAGGCTCTCCTGCGAGCGATCGGTGATCGGGCCCATGCCCTCCCACATCGCGATATCCTGGTTGGGAATGCCGGCGATCCCGGTGAAATTTCCGGCCTTCATCAGTGCGCGGTCCTGCCGGTAGAGATTGCCGGCCGTTCGTGCATTCTCGAAGCTGGCGTCGACGTCGACCCCCCATTGAAGCACGTTGAACTTGCGCCAGGTCTCGGCATCCACGCCCGGCTTGTCGGGACCATTCCACGCGATGAAATAGAACATCGTGGTTGTGTCATCTTCCGGGGTCAGGAGCGTCGCAACGTTGTGGACGTTGTTTGGCGGGACAAGTGCGGTGAACGGCGCGATGTATACGGTAATTCGCACGTAATCGTGCGTCGCCTCGTTCTTGATCGGGCGGCGAATCGCTGCGTAGCGGAACCCGTAGCTCGTTCTTTCGATCTGGAAACGCGGCGCCTTGTCGGTGGAGGGCCGCAGCCAATTGACATCGGTCGCCTTTGCGCCGTCCACCTGCGCCGGCACCATGTCCGATGAGTGCAGGCTCGAAGAATGAGCCGAATCGATCTGGCCTTCCATGATCTGGGCCCAATTGCATTTTACGCGCACTTTCGTTGCGCTCACGCGCACATCCGGCGCCGGCGCGAAGGCGGGGGGCTCGAAATCCGGCATCTCATCGCGTGGGCCGAGATAGGTCCAGACGAAGCCGCCCCATTCGCGGGCGGGATATGCTTTCTGCCGAACTCGTTCCGGCACCTTTGTGCCTGGAGGTTCGGAAGCCATGTCGACCACGTTTCCATTCACGTCAAACTTCCAACCGTGGTAGAGACAGCGAAGGCCGCATTCTTCATTGCGAGCGAACGCGAGCGACGCGCGACGATGCGCACAATACTCGTCCAGGACGCCGAGCCGCCCCTGGCTGTCGCGAAAGACAACAACATTCTCGCCAAGCAGACGGGCGCGCAACGGTGTGCCGTCGGGTTCGGCCACTTCTTCCGCCAGGCAGGCGGCGATCCAGTGTCTTCGCATGATCTGCCCCATCGGGGCATTTCCTTCGACCCGACAGAGCAGGTCGTTTTCCTCGGGCGTCATGATCTCGGGTCCCTGGTTGCCGTCGCGTTTGTGTCAAGGCGGCAATTATCTTAGATATCTAAGTTAGCAGGCTAACCGAGAGGGCTGTGCCTGTCGAGCGGAGAGAGATCTTTGCAAAAAAGGGTTCCGCGCAAGCTGCGCCTCGGTATCGCCGGGCTCGGCCGTGCGTTCAGCGTAATGATGCCTGCCTTGCAACATGACCCGCGCGTCTCGGTCGTCGCCGCGGCCGATCCGCGACCCGAGGCGCGCGTTCGCTTTGAAGCGGATTTCGGAGGCCGGACGTATGAGACGGTAGCGGCTTTGTGCAATGATGAGGCGGTGGATGTCTTGTACGTTGCCACGCCGCACCAATTACATGCCGAACACGCCGCGCTCGGCGCTGCTGCCGGAAAGCACCTCCTGATCGAAAAACCGATGGCCCTCACGTTGCGCGAGGCGACCAGGATTATCGATTCCGCGGCGCACGCCGGCGTGCATGTGATCGTTGGCCATAGTCACTCATTTGATGCGCCGATCCTGAAAGCACGCAAGCTGATCGATAGCGGCGTCTACGGCGCCGTTCGTATGATCACGGCCGTAAACTATACCGATTTCCTTTACCGTCCGCGCCGGCCGGAGGAGCTTGATACCAAGCGGGGCGGGGGTGCGCTGTTCAATCAGGCGCCACATCAGGTGGACGTCGTCCGCCTGCTCGGCGGCGGCTGCGTCGCGACTGTGCGGGCCCAGACCGGTGCGTGGGACCATACCCGGCCAACTGAAGGCGCCTATGCCGCGCTCCTGACGTTCACGAATGGCGCTTACGCCTCTGTGTCGTACAGCGGGTACGGACATTTCGATTCAGACGAATGGCAGAATTGGG
>DATEKG010000323.1:0-19604 GCA_035277565.1 Pseudolabrys sp. | reverse complement strand
TGCGCTCGTGCCCGTCGAAATCGAACACGCGCGCGGCGGTGAGCGACTTCAGAGGGCCCGGACGCACTGCAATGCGCCCGCGCTGCGGCCAGCAGTCGAGCGAGAGGCGGCGCCCCTGCGTGATGAGTGCGGTCTGCGTCTGCGCCTCGACTTGCAGGCGGGCGGCGGCAATCAGGGCGCCGATCAATGCATCGTCGTCGTCCGTTTCCACGCGCAGATAGGCCTTCGCCTCGGCGAGCGACAGCGGCTCGACGGCGGGCGAAGTGATGAGTATGGATGACATGAAGTCCCTTCCGGCTCGGTTTTCTTGAAATGACGGTCGTTGACAAATCGGCGCGGCCAAGGCTGATGCGGGGCATGCGCCACTCGCTGGCTCTCCTTGCCTGCCTTACTGCTCTCCGGCCCGCGCCTGCCCTCGCTGTCACCGGCAATGCGCCAGTGGCATCTGCCTGGGCGGCGCGCGCCATCGTGATGCTCGTCGATGCGCACGAGGATCTGTGCACTGCCACGGCGCTTGCGCGCGATCTCGTGCTGACCGCGGCGCATTGCGTGGCGCGCAACGTCGATTTTCAGGCGAAGGCCTATCAGACCGGCTTGTCGATTCCGGTACGCACGATTGCGCGACATCCGCATTTCGATCTGGCGAGCTATGCGGCAAGCCGCGCCACCGCCGATGTTGCGCTTGTAAAGCTCGCCGCGCCCCTGCCCGATGTCGTGATCCCGGCCGCGCTCGCCGCGCCGCGGCGCGTTGCGCCCGGCGAGACACTGACGATTGCAGGTTTCGGCGTCACGCTTGCCGGCACCGCGCGCGGCCTCGGCCAGCCGCGCATGGCCACGCTCTCCGTCACCGGCAAGCCGAGCTCGCTGCAGATCCGCCTTTTCGATATCGCCACGCGCAATCTTCGCGCCGGCCTCGGCGGATGCACCGGCGATTCCGGCGCACCAGCCTATGACGGCGACGGCCCGATGGTGATCGGCGTGGTGAGCTGGTCGACGGCGCCGGGCGACGAGGAAGGCTGCGGCGGCCTCACCGGCGTCACGCCGCTTCTGCTCTATCGCGACTGGGTCATCGAGACCGCGCGCAAGCTCAATTCGCCGATCGCGCCCTAGCCAGGCCTGCGTCATGAACCCAGGGCCAACCCAAGGCCAACCCAGGGCCGCGCGGAGGTGCGCGCAATGCTGCCGTCAAACGGCAATCATGTTGTCGCTCAGTGGCCGTCCAGAACAAGCAGAGAAAAGCAGGCAAGCAAAGGGCCCCGGAGGGGACTACCGGCCGGGGCCCTTCCCGTCATGCTTCGACGCGCGCGGCGTTACCAGCAATGACGGATGTGTCGGATGTGACCGTTGAAGTCTTCGCGTACGATGCGGCAATGCCTCGGCGCATAGGCGTAGCCATCGTCATAGGCATAGCTGCGATAGCGGGGGCCGTAATAACCATCGTCATAGCCCCAGCCTGGTCCAACGCCGACTCCCACACCAACCGGGCCGGCGCCAACCCAAAAGCCTTGCGCGCTGGCCGGCACTGTCATCCCGGCGGCCGCAATACCGGCCGCTGCGAAGACGCCGATCGCAAGTTTCCTCAGGGGTGTCATTGTGAACCTCCTTTTTGCCACAGCGAAGGAAACGCCCCGCCGCGCGTGGCCGTTCCGGACGGCTGCTGACGGTTTCGAGGAAACTTTGCGGCAAAAGCTGGACCGCTGTTCCCGCACGCGAAACAGCGTTGTCATACGGAAACAAGCATCGGCTCGAATTGACGATTGTTCCGCGGAACAGGCCTGCGGTTCCGTGCGCGGCAACCGGGTAGTTTCTCCGCTGCCGCATCACATATGCAAATCAACGACTCAAGTCGAAGGCGAAGGCGTCCGCTCGTCATGATCGATGACCTGATGAAACACATGTTTGGTGTTCCGCGCGGCGTGCTCGGAAGAATGGGAGGACGCTTCATGGCGCGCATGAACGCCGACTGCGGCGCCTGGGTTGCCGGGCATCTGCACATCCGCGTGGACGACAAAGTTCTGGAAGTGGGCTTCGGCCCGGGCGTGATCATCCAGCACCTCGCGGCACTGGCGCAGGCCGGCCGCGTCGCCGGCATTGATTTGTCCAAAGAGATGGTCGCCCAGGCCAGCGCGCGAAACGCGCCCGCCATCGAAAAAGGCGTTGTCGATCTGCACCACGGCTCCGTGGACAGTCTGCCTTTTGCCGACGATACATTCGACAAGGTTCTCACCGTCAATTCCATGCAGCTCTGGCCCGATCGCATTCGTGGCCTGAGACAATTGCTCCGCGTGATGAAGCCGCGCGCGATCCTCGCCGTCGGCTTCACCCCCTATTCCGGGCAGAAGAAAAACGGCGTGACGGAAGTGCTCGTCGAGGCCGGCTTTATCGAGCCGCAACTGAAGGAATTCAAAAGCTGCTTCTGCGCCGTTGTCATGAAGCCGTAATGCGGCGGACGCAGACCCGCGGCCCTTCCCCAGCCGTCATGGCTAATCGCCCGTTAACGCGCCCGGCGGCCTTTTGAAAGAGCGTGGAAGCGACTCTTTAACGCGGCTCCGGCTAGGGTCTGCGCGTAAACAGCCGCCCGGAGTGCCACATGTCCAGGCTTTTTGCGCTTTTGAGGGATGAATCGGGTGCCACCGCGATCGAATATGCCCTTATCGCCGGGAGTCTCTCGATCGTTATACTCGCCGCCGTGAGCACGATTGGCACCACGCTCAACGTTACCTTCACGACGATCGGCAACTCGCTGCAGTAGCCACTGCACGAGGTCCGCAGGATTTGAAGCCGCCGTCACCGGCGGCTTCCGCTTTTCGGCCGACATTTTGGCACAAGGTGATCAAGTTTGCAGGCATCCAGGCCGAGTAAGCCCTCGCTCACAAAAGCAGACTTCATGCACGTCCGCAAAAGGAAAGACCGCCTCGCGCGGCGGTCCCTCCGAAGCGTTTGATTATTTGGCTCGAACTAGTTGCAGACCATCCAGCATCCGTTCGGTCCGCAGACCCGGTGCTGCCCGCGGCCTCCGCATGGATAAGGTCCGGGCCCGACCGGAACGCCTGGAGGCGCGCCCCAGTAGCGGCCGCCATAGTAGCCGTTGCGCCGGCAGTGGCCGTATGGCCCGCGATGCCAGCCGGCACCGCAGCCGCCGGCAACCTGGATAAACAATCCATCGCGGCTCTGATGACCTGCAAACGGCATGGCGTTTGCCGCGGTTGCGGACCATCCGATGGCGGCAGCGATGGCAACTGAAGCGAACAACCTTTTCATCCCCGTCTCCTTCCACGTTGTTTTCCTAGAAATTTAAAAAATCGTGCGCAGAAGACTGAATTCTCCAATGCGATTGAAAGTGTGGCACGACGGGTTGTGCGCCGTAAAGCCGCCTGCTTGCCCGAATCCGGTTTACGCCGGGGGCGGACTTTCCCGCGTTCGAGCGTCGCGCCGGGTGTTGCGTCACTTGTTCGGAGGCACGTCGTAGAGCGGAGCTCCCTTGTCCACGATGTGGACGGCGATGTACCGGAACGGCGTGTTGCCGAGAATCTTCAATCCGGCGTGCGGCACATCGCGCTTGTTGATGGCGGCTGTCCCCGTTGGCAGATTGATCTGTTTCCCCTCCGCTGTTTCGGCCATTGCACCTTGCAGGACGTAAAACGCTTCCTCGCCATGATGGATATGACGCGCAATCGTCTCGCCGGGCTGATTTTCAATCACCGAGATGATCACCTCCATGTTCGTTCCGGTTAAATCGGCGCGTTTCAATTCCTGCCGGTTCTTCGGGTTCACGTCCTGCGCCTGCGCCAGGCCGGCGAACGCAACAGCGGAAATTGCAGCGACAATCCACATTCTCGCGACAGTCATGCAGTCCTCCCTGGTTTGATTCAGACAACGCTTTCGATCACGTCGGCCGGCGGTCAAGACGAGCGGCAATGTCCGCTCGACTCAACAGCGGGCATTACGCCATGATGACGCCAAGGCATCCCGCGCGACGGACGCGGGCTTTCGCTAGCAGCGCGTGACGGTGATGTCGCGCGTGCCGCCGCTTTCCGACGGCACGGTGATCGTCTCGCGATGTTTTTCGCAAGTCAGCTGTGGCAACCGGTAGTCCTGCACGATCACCACCGCGGGCCCGCCTGGCTCGCCGCCAGCCGCATCGTCATAAGGCGGCATGGCGTAATAACCGCCATAGAGCGGCCAACCGAACGCGTTGTTGTTGTGGCGGTGCGCGAAACGGTGGTGGTGATGCGACAGGAAATGGCTCTTGAAGTGGAACGGGTGCATGCCCGGACCGGACCCCATTCCCGGGCCCTTTGCCACCGCGCCGCCATTCGACAGCGCCAGACCAGCCGCGGCCGCAACGGCAACAGCGATGGCCGCATGATTGATTGTCATCGGACGTCCTCAGGATAGTGCGCCACGGCGCAATGGTAGCGCGCGCTGGTGGCCGTGGGAATGCACTTCGGGCGCCCGCTTTCACGACGGTAGAGCCCGGTGAACGAAACGCCATACCCGCCGCTGTCTCCGATCGGCAGATAAATTGATCTTGCTCAAGATCTTGGACGCTGGTTTCGGATAAGGAGAGCCGCTTACATTCACAAGTCCACACGCCCACGTAATCGAAAGGTTGAGCATGTACCGGCATATTCTCATTCCGACAGATGGGTCGGCGTTGGCGGAACATGGGGTGACGAATGGACTGTCACTGGCGAAATCTGTGGGCGCCAGGGTCACCGCGATTATCGTCGAGGAGCCATTCGACTGGCTCAGCGTCTCGGAAACGAAAGGACAGCGGGCCTTTGATGAGCTCGCCAAACATACCGAGCAGGTCAAGAAGCACGCGGCGAGCGTGCTGAATCGCGTGGCCGATGCAGCCAGGCAGGCCGGTGTGCCCTGCGACACGATTCAGGTGGAGGACATGCGGCCCTATCAAGCCATCATCGCGACGGCCGGAGACAGGGGCTGCGATCTCATCGTCATGGCATCGCACGGGCGCAGCGGACTTTCCGCAATTGTGCTCGGCAGTGTCACGAACAAGGTGCTGACGCACACCAAAACCCCGGTGTTGGTCTGTCACTGAACGGTCCTTTTTCTTGTCCCGAGTTGCGACCGCAATATTGATTGGTAAGATTATTCTGTCGCAACCCCCGGAGCCTTATTCATGAGCTTTGCAGTCGAACGCAAGATTTTGAGCATCGTCGCCTTGTCTCTCATCATGCTGGCATGGCCCGTGCCGTCACAGGCGCGCAGCGGCGGCTCAAAAGCGGGAGGACACAAGGAAATTACAATTACAAAAACCAAAGATAAATCGTCGCCAAAACTGATGGATGCCAACAAGACCAATTCTTCGGTGCTAAGAGGCCATAACAGCAACAACCAGAAAGGCGGAAGATACCTGGCTCAGTAAGTTTCAGGCGGCGCGATACGTTCTCAGCGCCAAAATGCGGACATGTGCAGCGCGCAAGCACATTGCCGCTCCGTGCGAATGCCGGACATTTTCGCCACAGCGGGTAAAGCGCGTGACGCAGTGTTGCGTCGTTGGCGCTCTGGCCAGACGGCCGGTTCATGAAGCCAAGGAAAGACGCACCAAGGTCCCTTAGTGGCTGATGTAAACGTCATGCATTTCGTACTTCATGTATTGCTGGGTCTTTCCCTTGGTCGTGCCGGTTTTCTTCGACGCGCTCTGCTGGCTGTAAGTGTGTTCTACCTTCCCGTAATTCAGGGTCGTGCTCTCCGACGGTTTGCTGCCTGCTGAATGACCTCCGCCACCGCCTTTGCCGCCAGCAAGGGCGGCGCCCGGCATTGCCATTACAGACAGGATTGCTGCCGCCGCTATAAGATTTCGCCTCGCGCTTTTGGTCATCTCTCCCTCCCTGACTTGAACGAGCGGAGTGATACCATACCGCCATTCGGGGCACTTGCGTGTGATCCCGGTCACGCGGCGCTGCGTGCCGTCAGTCCGGCCTGTAGCCGACACCAATGGCATAAGTGCCCTGGTCTTTGAGATGTTGGTCATCTCTCACCATCACAAGCGCGCCGGTGGCCATCGTCAGGGCATTACATATGGCGCGCGCCACATCGTCTTCCGGCCAGACGGTTAGTCCGTCAGGAATGTCATTCATGCTCGTTTCGCGCTTGGCTTTCCAGCCAATTCGCCTGAAAGCATCGACCAGGTCGCGGGCCAAAAACACCGAATCCCTGTCCTGTGGCAAAACAGAAACGAGATGAGGTCCCTGGGCTGCAAGGATACGTTCGAAATCTGATACAGCGGCGGGCGCAAGTTTCGGCCATTCGCGGTTCTTGAGGCTGAGCACCTGGCCCTCAAGGCTGTCCATTTTTGCCCTGGCCTGATCCGGCGTCGCGCCATCCAGCCGCGCTTTGTAGAGCGCTATAATGCGGTTTCTGTGTTCAATCCTGGCGGAATAACGCCGCCTCAGCACCGCCCAGATTATTGCACTGAGGAACAAAACGGCTGCACCGAAAACAACCGGAACCTCGGCGATCAACCGGGCCTCATCCAGGACATATTGGACGTATTGCTCAAGCATCGGCGCACACTAACAAATAGAGCCGAGTCGATGTGCGCAGCCGATTACCTCATCATTTTGAGACGCAGGATTATTTGCGCCAAAGAACCCGAATCATTTTCGGACCGGCGCCAATTTTCGAATCAACATGTCCCGGCGGTACTCTGGGAAACCGGACATCCAGCCGTTCCGCGGCATAACGAAAATATATTTGAGTCCGCGCAATGCGTCGCATGCGCATCACAAGCGCATCATACGCCCAGATGGGCCCATTGTTCGAGCTTTGCCTGGTCGCGAACGCAAATGCGGGTGCGCTCAAGCACAATCGCACCATCGCGCTCAAGCTCCTTCAACGCGCGCTGTACAACTTCACGCACAGACCCCACCATGGATGCAATCTCCTGATGCGTGATATGCGCACAAGCATCAGGCGCCTTCTCGACGATATGCTCATGCTGTCCCATACAGCCGAGAAGCAGCCGCGCCACCCGGGTGGTAACGTCTCGCAGCGCCAGATCTTCGACGACGGTGCCGAGCGTTCGCTGGCGCGATGACAGAAGCTTCAGCGCGGCTCTGGCGACCTGTGGATGACGGTCGACGAGCACCATCATATTTGCCTTTGGAACAAACCCGACGGTGGTGCCGCCCACGGCGACTGCACCATCTGAATTAGGTCCCGCGTCAAACACCGCAATATCGTTGAACGTTGCCCCCGGGCCGAGCACGCGCAGCACGTGTTCGCGTCCTTCGGCTGATCCCCTGATCAGGCGAACTTGTCCGTCAATAACGAAATAAAGGCCGTCGCACCGCTTGCCCTCGACGAGGATAATCTCTCCGGGCGCGAAGGTGCGGCGGCGTACCACTCGTCCGATCTCGGTAAGCGTCGAACTGTCGAGCCCGGCAAAATAGGGAATCTGCGCCAGCAGATTGCTGCGTGATGCAGGTGCTGTTCCCGCGCGTATCACCGACTGCTCTCCTTCCAACCGGTCAATTTTTCCAACGCTCAGTGACTTAAGTCGCTGCGTATTGCGGCTGAGCAGCCCATCTTTCGGGCAAGGAAAGGTTCCACAAAGTCAGGAGACTTCACATGACCAAGATCAAATTGCTGGCAGCATCTGTCCTTGCGGCAGGGCTGCTGTTCGGCCCACAAGGTGCGCAGGCTCACTGCGATTCTATTGATGGGCCGGTCGCCAAGGCCGCGTTGGCCGCTCTCGATACCGGTAACGTCAATCTTGCGCTGCCCTACGCTCCGGCGACGGCCGAAAGCGAGATCGAGGTCGCGTTTGCCCAGTCCATGAAGGTTCGCGCGCTCGGACCTGAAGCAAAGGCACTGGCTGACCGCGCCTTCATCGAGACAACCGTGCGCCTGCACCGTGCCGGCGAAGGCGCCGCCTATACCGGTCTCAAGCCTGCAGGTATCGATTACGGCCCTGTCATCCCCGCGGCGGAACGCGCCATCGAGACCGGCAACCTCACGCAGGTTGGCGCCCTGCTCACAGGAGAGGTGGAGCATGAACTGCATGCCCGGTTGGCTCAGGTGGTGGAGGCTCGGAAAATCGCCAAGGAGCCAAAAACGGCAAAGGACGTTCCCGCCGCGCGCGAGCGTGCGAGTGCTGAACTTGGCTTTGTGACCTACGTCGAAGGGCTGCGCCAGGCTGTGCACGGTGCTCCCGGTCACAACGAGTAAGGCCACCAAGGGCTGGCGCCGCGTCAGGCGCCAGCCTCACCCATTGACCTGAATCAATGCACCGGTCGCCTGAATGCGCGTGCCTCATACGCGAAGGTGCAAAGTGTATTGAGGAGTGAGCCATGGAATTCCAGATACCGCCGGCACTCAAGGCCGAACACGAGGAACTGCACGGCGAATTGGCGCGCGCCACCAGGTCGGGTGGACGCACCGGCGAAGCGGCCGGAGCCGTCGCTCAATTGATGCATCCACATTTCATCAAGGAGGAAGAGTATGCCTTGCCGCCGCTGGGTCTGCTTTCGGCGCTCTCGCAGGGCAAGGTCGAACTCGGGATGTCCGAGGTCCTCAAGATGACCGACAGGCTCGAAGCCGAGTTGCCGCGCATGCTCGCCGAGCACAAGGACATCGTGAAAGCCCTCCAGCAACTCGTTGAAGCCGCGAAGGCTGAAGACAAGCCGGAATATGTGCACTTTGCCGAGAAGCTGATGGCACACGCACGCACCGAGGAAGAAGTGTCCTATCCGACGGCTGTGCTGGTCGGCCGATACCTTAAAGCCGTCCTGCCTGACCGGAAGATCAGGGCCGCCTGACGGATTGCGTATCGGTGGTCGTCATGCCGGTCACGCCGCACGTTGAGAAGCATTTCTCGGGCTCTCAGTCTGTCCGTGATGTCGTGATTGGCATGGCGGATGGTTTGACAGTTCCCTTTGCGCTGGCTGCCGGACTCTCGGCAGCCGTTGCCTCGACGCATGTCATTGTGACAGCCGGACTCGCGGAAGTCGTTGCCGGCGCCATCGCGATGGGTCTCGGCGGCTATCTCGCAGGCAAGACAGATCAGGAGCACTACGCAACCGAAGAACGGCGGGAGTCTCGCGAGATCCATGAGCTGCGGAACCGTGAGATTAAGGAAACCGAGGATATCCTGCGTACATACGGCCTCGACGGCCAGACGCTCGACCATGCGGTTCAGGCAATCGCGTCCGACAAGAAACGATGGGTCGACTTCATGATGCGATTTGAGCTTGGACTGGAACGGCCCGATCCGGCACGCGCGCCGGTCAGCGCCTTCACGATCGGCGGCTCATATGCCGTCGGCGGTTTGATCCCGCTATCGCCTTACATACTTACCTCCAGTGTTTCGACTGCGCTTGTCGCCTCGGTCATTTTGACCGGCATCACGCTGGCAGTTTTCGGCGCGGTCAAAGGGCGTTTGGCGGGAGCCGGCATGATCAAGGCGAGCATACAGACGCTGTTCGTCGGTGGTCTCGCGGCCGGTGCCGCCTTCTATATCGCATCCTTGTTCGGATAGTGGACGGGCTCGGAGCTAAAGCCCGCTTCGGCCAAAACCAGACGTTTGCAACGCAAAACCCCATGTCCCGCCATGGGTCATAAGTGGCCTTTTCCCGATATGATGCGGCTGCGCTGGGCGGACAGTCGAATATTTTAAGGTTTCATCGCTATGATTGCATTTACTCATTTTTAATCCGCGCTACCCGGGGCGAAGTCCAGAATGCATTCCATGCTGCACCAGAGGCCACTGATCGCCGAACTTGAAGATGCCGTGCGGCGTGGCTCGCAGGAAAAACGGGTAGAGACGCTGCGGCGCATCACCGACCTGTTTCTGGGTGAGCGCGAACAGCTCAATGAGGAGCAGATCCAGGTCTTTGACGAGGTTCTGGGTCATCTGATGGCGCGAATGGAATCACGCGCGCTGATCGAGCTGAGCGAGCGGCTTGCTCCGGTCAACAATGCACCGATCAAGGTTGTAAACGCGCTTGCGCGTGACGATGAAATCGCCATCGCCGGACCGGTTCTGTCGATGTCGGACCGCCTGAGCACCCCCGATCTGATCGAAATCGCCGTCGCCAAGGGCCAGGCGCATCTGCTTGCGATCGCCAAGCGCAGCAGCCTCAGCGAATCCCTGACCGATACATTGCTCGAGCGCGGCGATCGCGACGTCATCAGCAAACTGGCGGAAAATGCCGGCGCCAACTTTTCCGAGAAAGCGTATGCCTATCTCGTGGAGAGCGCCGACGCCGACGAATCGATTCTCGAAAAGCTCGGGCTGCGTCTGGATATCCCGCTGCATATTTTTCGTCGTCTCCTGGAGCGTGCCACCGAGGCTGTGCGCTCGCGCCTTCTGGCCCTGGCTACGCCGGAAAAGCGGGACGACATCAAGGAAATCCTGGCCAGCATTTCAAACGACGTGATTGAAAACGATGAACTGGACAGCAATTTCGCGGCGGCCGAACGTTATGTGCAGCTGATTCAGCAGAAGGGAGAGCTTGATCAGGTGGCGCTGCTGGGCTTTGCAAAAGCGCGTCAACGCGCGGCAACAGTGACGGCGCTGTCAATGCTCTGCTCGGCGCCGGTTGCCGTCGTCAAGAACATGCTGCAGGACGGACGCAACGAGCCGCTGCTGGTGCTGTCCAAGGCTGCGGGATTTTCATGGCTGACCCTGCGCTCACTGCTGCAGGACGACCTGCTCGGCAAGGCCGCAACCGACGACGAGCTGAAGAAGCTGAAAAGCGACTACATCAAATTGTCCCATGCGACTGCCCAGAAACTGCTCAATTTCTGGTGCGACCAGCACAAGGCCTGAAAATCACGCCATGCGGCCCGTGACATCGCTTCACCCCGCATTCAGAGCAGAATTGAATTGAGGTTGACCAGACTTGGTCATGGGCCGGACTTGTTCCGGGCACGTCTTGCTTTGCTGATGCGTGACCAAGGAAAGACGTGGATGCCCGGCATAAAGCCGGGCAAGACGCAGGGTATGTAGCACGGCATCTCATCCGTCATGGCCGGGCTTGTCCCGGCCATCCACGGCTTGCTTTGCTGATGCGCCATTAGAAGAAAGACGTGGATGCCATCGGAAGTCGGGCCAGCCCGACTTCCGCATAAATTACTTGCCGCAAGTCGGGTAAACCGGACTTGCGGTGACATAGGCGAGCGAAGCGACGCCGTTCTGCGAACGGCTATGCGCGGGCATGACGATTCAAATTAGACCGATCACGCGTCAGGTAATCTAACAGTCCCCGCCTGAAGGCCCGGTCTGCTCAAGGCTGCCCTCACCGCCAGCCGAGGGCCGGCGCAACATGCTTCAGGATCGCCTCGATGACGTGGGCGTTGTAATCGACGCCGAGCTGGTTGGGCACCGTCAGCAGCAAGGTATCGGCTTCCGCAATCGCTTCGTCGCCCTTGAGCTGCGCGGCCAGCTTGTCCGGCTCGTCGGCATAGCTGCGGCCGAAGATGGCGCGCTCGGTTGCGCTCAACATGCCGATCTGATCGCCACCCTCGCCGCCGCGGCCGAAATACATGCGGTCGCGATCGTCAACCAGCGCGAAGATGCTGCGCGACACCGACACGCGCGGCGTGCGCGTGTGCCCGGCTTCCTTCCAGGCCGCGCGGTAGAGCCTGATCTGCTCCGCCTGCTGCACGTGGAACGGCTTGCCGCTCTCGTCGATCTTGAGTGTCGAGCTTTGCAGGTTCATGCCGAGCTTCGCCGCCCATTGCGCCGTCGCATTGGTGCCGGCGCCCCACCAGATCCGCTCGCGCAGGCCCTCCGAATGGGGCTCGACGCGCAGCAGCCCCGGCGGATTGGGAAACATCGGCGACGGGTTGGGCTTGGCGAAGCCCTTGCCGAGCAGCACCTCGAGAAACACCTCGGTGTGGCGCCGCGCCATGTCGGCGTCGGTCATGCCCTTGGGCGGCACGTAGCCGAAGTAGCGGAAACCATCGATCACCTGCTCCGGCGAGCCGCGGCTGATGCCGAGCTGCAGGCGCCCGCCGGCGATGAGGTCGGCGGCGCCGGCGTCCTCCGCCATGTACATCGGGTTTTCGTAGCGCATGTCGATGACCGCGGTGCCGATCTCGATGCGCTTCGTTCGCGCGCCGCAGGCCGCGAGCAGCGGAAAGGGCGAGCCGAGCTGGCGCGCGAAGTGATGCACCCGGAAATAGGCGCCGTCGGCGCCGAGCTCTTCGGCCGCAACCGCAAGATCGATCGATTGCAGCAGCGCGTCAGACGCCGTCCGCGTCTGCGACTGCGGCGACGGCGTCCAGTGGCCGAAGGAGAGGAAGCCGATGTGTTTCATGCGCGCTGTGTCGCCCGGGAATATTTCGATGAATTCTTCAATTCCCCGACCTGGGGCTCAAGTTTCAGATCGGCCGGTAGATCCGCACGCCGGCCATTTTTCCCTTTTCCTGATGTTATGGACGCCGCCCGGCGCAACGCCGGCAATCCAGATCACGTGTGGTTTTTGCTCCAGTCAACTGCGTTGAATGCGGAAGGTGCCGGCATTATTTCGGGTTCCTCCGTCGGCTTCCTCAGGATCGCATGGTCGCGCTTTCCCCCGGGCAGCTCGATCGGAACACCGTCCTTGTTGACTGCAAGAACACCGAGCAGATCGGAGGATGCGCCCATTGCATATTTCTCGGCGGCATCGAGCAGTTTCGTGATTTCGTCCCGGATGACTCCGGGCGTCCAGTCCGAAGGAAGTCCCTTCACTGCAAGATAGTCCTCGGCCGGAATTAAAAGCGTATGACGGCGTATTTCATCAATCGTTCGCCGCGGAGAAAAGTTCGGAGGCTTTCCTGCTGCGGCGAGCACCAGGGGGCCCAGCGGGCAATAATTACGGGCGATCGCAACGAGGTCGGCAATATCGCGAGCTTTGGATCGCGTTGAGGCGGCCAGAACCTTGTTCACGGCAAGATCGGCCTGGTGCAGACGAGCGCCCCACTCCGCGTCCTTCACCAGCGGGAAGAAGCGGCGCTTGGTTTCCGACACCCATTGGATGATCGTTTCGGCGTGGCCGTCTGAAATCGTGGCCTCGGCACATCCGTAGACAAAGACGTCCCGATGCGTCTTGTAGCCGGCGGCCTCCAGCGTCGAGAGGTCTGCCGTCGCGGCCCCGGTCACTTCTTCGTCCGTGTCATGAAAGATGTCGATGTCGTCGGAGCGGCGGTGCCAGTTTTTGTTCAAGACCAGGCCCCCGGCCAGATAACTCGTATCGGAACGGTTCCTGGCGAGGCAGCGCAGGATATCGCTCTGGAGCTGCGTCAGAGCCATCCTAATTTGCACCGGCTAGAGCAAGCATCTGCTGTCCGATCGCAAAGGCACGCGCGTCCCCTCGATCGATAATGGCGCGAGCGACCGCGGCCGCCCGGGATCGAAAGTTCGGGAGGCGATCGAGATCGACATTGTCGAGAATTCGCGCGCGATAAGAGGCCATCGCCTTGTCGTAGAGCTCCGTGAGTTCCTTGTTGTTTCGATGCTCCGTCCGCAGTTGACGGGCGAGATCAAGGATCGTCGCGCGAGCCTCCGGCGGCACCAGAACTTCCACCCGGTCGAGGCCGGCCGCGGCGCCTTCGTTGCGGTACTTTCGAACCCTTTGTTTTGCGGACTTCATTGGTGATCTCCGGCCATACAGATAGCAGCCGTATCCCGGTTACGCTAGATCATATCCCGGTTACGGTCAACTATCTGCTAAAGCGCCAGAAAACACCCTGATTCCAGCTTGTTACGCGCATTACCTCACAGAAGATGTCAGCGGCTTGATCGCGTCATTATCCCGGATACCGCCATTCGTGGGCGGTGCGGCGGCCGGAAATCAACGGTCAATGATCACCTTTATGACGGGCAAACCCTGTTACTTTTACTCTGCCTCCCGCCACTCCTGCCCTGTTCGCCACTGGCCCCTATTCGGTTGGGGTCGCCGGCGCCGAGCACACTGAGCCGGCCGGAACTGTATCAATGGCGATGCGGCGCGAGTTCTTCGGGCCGCGCCGGCCGCGTGAGACCGCCGTCTTCAATCCATTTCTGCGATGACCGGGCAGCTCTTTCGATAAGTTCTGCCGATGCGGAAAAGTCAAAAGGCGATATCGAAAGCGGGCAGAGGGTCGGCACAAGGTGCACCTGGATGTCCTCGGGGATGCGCTCCAGTTCGTGCATAAGCTGCCAGGCGATCATCAGGGTAATCGCATGCAGTGCCTTGCCGACTGCACTCTTCGGCGGTTCCTTCAGCGCACACGCGTATCCGGTCGGAAGTATGACGATCCGCGACGCACCGAGTTGCACTGCAAGGCGCATCGGCGTGTTGGCCGCCACGGCTCCGTCGAGCAATGGCTCGCCATTGATTTCGACAGGCGGAAAAATGCCGGGGATTGCCGTGCTCGCAAGGATTGCTTCGACTGCCGGACCGCTCGAGAGGTGCACGCCCAGTCCCTGCAAGCTGGTTGCCATGATATTGAGAGGGATTTGCGTTTCCTCGAGGCGCACGAACGGCAGGTGCCTCTCAATAATGCGACGCAGTCTGCCCGGATTGACGAGATTTCCTGGATTCCTGAACAGACCGATTGCGCTTGCCAGAGTGAACGGGAATATGTCGGAGCGACGCAATCCCATCCAGATCCGCTCCAATTTTGCTACGCCTTCGGCGGTTGGAGCGCTGGCGAAGTAGCTCGCATTGATCGCGCCAACGGATGTACCAACAACAAAATCCGGTTGAACGCCGGCAGCCAGCAGCGCACGCAACATGCCAACCTGGATTGCGCCGAGGCTTCCACCGCCAGTGAAGACAAATGCTGTTTTTCCGCCGATCCGAGCCATGCCGGGGCCGCAAAACTGATGGACCGCCGACTTGGATGCATCGCGAAGAGAAAGGTTCCTGAATGAAGCTCAACCAGGCTGCAGCGCGGCCGGAGCGAAGGGGCTGAGCACGAACCACGAGCGGAATCGCGCAATGTCCGCGCGCTGACCGTCAAGGCGGAGTTGACCATCCCGGATCGCTTGCTCGATCGTGATGTGGCCGACCCAGACACGGGTCAAGGCGCGCAGGGCGGCCTCGATGAAAAGGTCGACTTCAAAACCCGGATCGCGATAGCACAGGTCGACAGCATCCTGCTCGAATACGAGCCAGTAACGGCGCCGGCTGATGGGCACCCCGGAAAGCCGGAATTCCACGACGTAGCGCCTGCTGCGCGGTGGAAATTTCGCGACGACGGTGCGGCGGATGTCCCACATCAGAAGGTCCGGATCCAGGTCCGCGGTTTCGACGAGGTCGTGGCGCAGCCAGCGTTGCGCCCAGAGGCCCATCTGCTCGACAACAGGGAATAATTCGCGGCCGGCCCGGGTCAGGTGATACTCGAACGAGCCGTCTTCCCGGCGGCGGCGCTCGACGATACCGGCAAATTGCAATTCCTTCAGGCGCCGCGCCAGCAGCGCCGAGGACATGCGCGGCACCCCGCGCTGGAGCTCATTGAACCGGACGCTGCCGCACAACAGCTCGCGAACGACAAGAGGTGTCCACCGCTCCGCGATCACTTCCGCGGCGAGGGCCACCGGGCAGAACTGACCGTATCTTTTCTTCTTCCTGTTGTTGTTCTTGTTGTTCTTGTTGTTCTTGTTGTTCTTGTTGTTCTTGCCGGCCATGCAAGATCCTAGCACGCCCGGCGGAACGCGCCACTTCACATATTGAAGTTGCCCGGGCGATCGCCCCGATTCACGCTGCAGCAGATGCCCCGCCGGATGCTGCACGAGGCCGGCAGCCTGCCCGAACGGAAAATGCGGCGATCGTCCATCGCGCCGGAAATGTGGAGAGTCGACAATGAATGGAGCTTCAGGCGGGAAGACGTTCTTGCGCGTTGTCGCGGGCTGCTCGCTCGCTCTGCTGATCGCTTTTGGCGGCGGTGCAGTCTTCGCTCACGGTGACGGGAGCCATGACGAGGGCAATCGAAACGGAAACAACGAGCAGCACCACGGCAACACCGGCACATGGAGCGACAGCGGCTGGAGCGACAGCGGCTGGCACCATCATCACCATCACCACAAGATGGCGGGCTTCGGGCCGCTGCACGGACCGGGATCCAGCCACAACCCGATCATCGATCACCCGGTCCATCACCCGATCCATGGGCCCGGCTCAAGTCACAATCCGGTCGTCGTGCCCGTGACGGTGGTTCGCGATCACCGCACACCTCCGCCCCGTGTGCATCATTATCCGTGCGTCAGGTTCACCGATCACGGCTGTGGTCCGGTTCGCGATCACCGCACGCCACCGGCTCCCCAGTGCTACGGCAATCTCTGCTGAGGGTGGAACGTCCGGGGAATCCAGGTTCACGAAATCAAACTCCAGCAGGCAGGATCAGATGCACAGCAGATTTTTTTGTCTTCTCGTCGCAGTTATCGGACTTCTTGCTTTCACGCCCGGCTCTGCCCTGGCCCACGCCTCGACCGGTGCGGTTCTTGGCGCCTGCAAGCGCACCGCAGGATGTCAGGTCCACAGTTGCGGGAGAAGCTGCTATGCGGGATGCAGCCCGCATGCGTGTTTTGTCTGCCAGTACGGCAAGTGCATGGGCGTATCGGTGCGGCAAGGCAGTACAGGCAAGCCGCGCTCGGCCGTCTTCCGGGCGTTGTACAACGACGTGAAAAATCCCGCCGGCAACGCGCCGTCGAAAGGCCACCGCCTTCCCGCGGATGTCGGCAGTCCGATGCACCCCCCGGGTGTCAAGAATACCAAGACCGCCGGCAGCAGCAATGCACCGCTCCCCAACCGCAACGAAGAGCACCATTCCGGCGGCGGTCACAGGTAGCCGGCGCGAATACGTGTCACGCCGCTTCAGCCGACGAGAAGCTGATGCGGTTTGACTTCGAGCCGTTTGGGGCAGAAGCGGACGCGTGCAGCGCAAGCCGATGTCCGGTAGCAAATCCCGGGCAGCAGCCTTAGGCATTGGCTGGCGACGTCAATGCTGTTGCAGGATTTCCCGCGCAACTCACTTTCGCAAGTGGCTTCGCGACATTGCGGGCGCTGTCGATGAAACGCCGAGCAACCGGGCTAAGTGTGCGGTTCTTTAAAGTAACTATTCCGACCGGAACAGGGGGGATCGAATGCTTAACTGACAAAACTTTAAGCGGGCGCATCGCCGAAAATCTTAAAAGGGAAGCCGGGAAAACCGAAACAAAGCGGCCGGTCGCTACAAGAGCTACCCGCGTCTCGAACGGCTCAGCGATCACGACCGTATGAGGATAATCAAGTCCAATTGCACGAAAGGCCTCCATCACAATCGAGCCGAGGGTACTCTCCGGCGGAGGCAAAACCCATCGCTCGTCTGCCAAACTGGCAAGTTCAATCTTGCGGCGCCTGGACCACGGATTTTCCGCACCAACGACAACTGAATAGGTATCATCGAAAAGGAATTCATAATCCAATCGATCATCCGCAATGGAGCCGAATCTCCGGGCAACCAGAAGATCGACGTTACGCTCGATTAATTCGCGGTGCAGCGTTTCCACATATCCGACCACGAGGCGAAACACGATGCGAGGATAGTGCTGGGAAAGACTATCAATAGCCGCGGATACGTAGGTCGCGGCGAGCAAGGGATTGCATCCAACCCGTACGTCCCCAGCCGAAGGATCGGCGAGATGTTCGATGTTCTTCACCGCCCGATGGAGTTCATCGAATACGGCGGTTCCGCCGTCAAGTAACGCGCGGCCGTACCCGGTCGGCTTCACTCCTTGAGGACTGCGGTCGAGGAGACGTACGCCAAGCGCGTGCTCCAGTTCTGCGATCGATCTGGAGATGGCGGGCTGACAGGAATTCAATCGTGCTGCCGCTTTCCCCATGCTGCCGGCCTGGACCACTGTCAGGAGGACGTGCAGATCATGCAGCTTCATCCGGCGGCCGATGCGTTCACTGAACTGCATCGCGGGCACTCATACCAATATCGTTATGACGTCATTCAAGGATAGCATTATGCTGTTATGGCAGCATCAACTATCTTGAGGCCGCGATTGTAAGCCGACGATTCAAGAACGCGCGTCTCGCAAGACCACGATCTGCGGGAGAGGGCCATGAGGCTTCGGCGGCGCCAATTCCTGCAACTTGCAGCGGGTGCAGCGGCACTTCCCGCGATATCGCGCCTGGCATGGGCCCAAAGCTATCCGACACGGCCGGTACGTTTACTTGTGGGTTACGCCGCCGGTGGCGGGAATGACATTGTCGCGCGTCTGATAGGCCAGTGGCTTGGCGACCGGCTCGGCCAGCAATTTGTCGTTGAAAATCGGCCCGGGGCTGGCACGAACATCGCCACTGAAGAGGCCGCCAAAGCGGCTCCCGACGGCTATACGCTGCTCTTGGTCGGGCCGCCGAACGCAATCAATGCCACGCTCTACAAGAAGCTCCATTTCAATTTCATACACGATATTGCCGCAGTCGGCGGGATAACGAGCGTCCCGTTGTTGATGGCGCTTCACCCGTCCGTGCCTGTCAAGACAGTCCCCGAACTCATCGCCTACGCAAAGGCCAGCCCGGGCAAACTGAATATGGCGTCAGCCGGCGTTGGAAGTGGCAGCCATCTTGCCGGCGAATTGTTCGAGATGATGACGGGCATCAGGGTAGTCCACGTGCCCTATCGCGGCGCTGCGCCTGCGCTTGCCGATCTGCTCGGCGGGCGAGTACAGATAATGTTTCCCACGATGGTGGCGGCAAAAAAATACGTCATGGACGGCAAGCTGCGTGCGCTGGCAATTACGGCCATGTCCCGTTGGGAGGAGCTGCCTGAGCTGCCGACCGTGAACGAGTTTGTGCCTGGTTTTGAAGTGAGCGCCTGGTACGGCATCGGCGCACCCAGGAACACGCCCTCTGACGTCGTCGAAAAACTGAACAAGGAGATCAATTCAGGGCTCGCCGATCCAAAACTGAAGGCGCGGTTTGCTGCCCTCGGCGGTGTCGTTCTCGGAGGCTCGCCCGGTGACTTCAGCAGACTCATTGCTGATGAAACCGTTAAGTGGGGCAAGGTGATCCGGACTGCAAATATCGAACGGGTCTGAGCCGCTCATTCGATCGAAGCGCGAACGGGCAACCCTTGTTGTATGCTCAAGCCAATGGCCGACCAATTTCGCTCAAGGGCGGCGCTCAAGCAGCTCGCGTGCTCGCCGCGCGTTGTCCGCGATATCAATCACCAGGAAAAGAAAACCGAAGACAATCACGGCACTGATGAAGCCGATGACCGCGCCGACCACCGCGGCAACCGCTGTTCTGACGGGAGTCGCCGACTCTATCAGAGTCTGATAATAGGTCCCCGCTGCGCCCGCCACGATGAAGCCAAAGAACCCGAGATAGGAAATTATTTCCAGTGCTTTGACAATAAATACCTTCATTTGATTTTCCCCTGCATCGCAAACCCGGATCCACTCGCGCGAAAGAGCCCTACTGTTTTGTGACGGTGATTTCGACGCGTCTGTTCCTGGCGCGGCCTTGCGGGTTGTCGGAACCGTCTGGATTGGTGTTCGCCGCCACAGGCCTGGTCTTGCCCCAACCGCGCGTGTGGGTATTGGTTGCGTTCAAGCCGGCATTGGCAGTCAACCATTTCGCTACTGCCGCAGCGCGACGCTCCGACAGCGGCTG
>DATEKG010000322.1:0-10508 GCA_035277565.1 Pseudolabrys sp. | reverse complement strand
GCGTTGAGCAGGTCCGGCATCGGCATGCGACGATAGCGGCGGAGCATTTCGCGGATCCGGTCGTAGATCACCACCGTGTCGTTGAGCGAATAGCCGAGAATCGTGAGCAGCGCCGCGATGCTGGTGAGGTCGAAGTCGATCTGCGTCACCGACATGAAGCCTATTGTCAGGACGATATCGTGGACGTTGGCGATCATGGCGCCGAGCGCAAACTGCCACTCGAACCGGAACCACAGGTAGATCAGGATCGCCATGATTGCGAGCATCAGCCCGACGACGCCGTAGGACAGAAGCTCGCCCGACACGCGGGGCCCCACGACTTCGACGCGCCGGTAGTCGACCTCGGTGCCGAGTGCGCCGCGCACCTTGGCGACCGCCTGCTGCTGGGCCGCCTCGCCGCCCGGCTGCTCGGCCACGCGGATCAGGACGTCGTTGGGAGCACCGAACTGCTGCAGCTGCACTTCGCCAAGCCCGAGCGCGCCCAGCGCGCTGCGCATCCTGGCGAGATCCGCCGCGCCTGATTTCGTCTGAACCTCGATCAGCGTTCCGCCCTTGAAGTCGATGCCGAAATTGAGGCCGTGAAAGAAGTAGAGGGAAATCGCCACGATCGACAGCAATGCCGACATCGGAAAGCTGATGCGCCGGAAGCGCATGAAATCAAATTTCGTGTCGTCGGGAACGATACGAAGCAAGCGCACGGGCGGCTCCTTAAATCGGCACGCGTTGAGGGCGCCGCCAGCGTACCCAGTACGCGACGATCAGCCGTGTCAGTGTAAAGGCCGTGAACACGGTCGTTATAATGCCGATGCCCAGCGTCACGGCAAAACCGCGCACCGGGCCCGTGCCGATGTAGAACAGCACCGCGGCCGCGATGAATGTGGTGATGTTCGAATCGAGAATGGTGGCGAGCGCACGGGAAAACCCCGCGTCGATGGCGTTGATCGGGGTCCGCCCGCCGCGCACCTCCTCGCGGATGCGCTCGTAGATCAGCACGTTCGAGTCGACGGCGATACCGACGGTCAGCACGATGCCGGCGATGCCGGGCAGCGTCAGCGTTGCATTGAGCAACGACAGCACGCCGAAAATCATGGCGACATTGATGGCGACAGCGATATTCGCGAAAAGCCCGAAAAGACCGTAGGTCGCCAGCATGAAGACGACGACCATGACAGCGCCGACATAGGACGACGTCTTGCCTTTCGCGATCGAGTCCTGCCCAAGGCCCGGCCCGACCGTGCGCTCTTCGATGATCGTGAGTGGCGCCGGCAAGGCGCCCGCGCGAAGAAGAATGGCAAGATCGTTCGCGCTCTGGACCGTGAAGTTTCCGGAAATCTGACCCGACCCGCCGAGGATCGGCTCGCGGATGACCGGCGCAGAAATCACCTGATTGTCGAGCACGATGGCAAAAGGCTTGCCGACATTTTCCTGCGTTACCTGCGCGAATTTTCGTGCGCCCGACGTATTGAAGCGAAACGATACGATCGGCTCATTGGTCCGTTGGTCAAAGCCGGGCTGAGCGTCGGTAAGATCTCCGCCGGAAACAAGGATCCGCTTTTCGACGAGATACGGCGTCTTGGGCTCGCTCGCGCTGTAGAGAATTTCGTCGTCCGGAGGGGTGCGGCCCTGAAGGGCCTGCTCCGCCGGCATCGAGACGTCGACCATGCGGAAGTCGAGTTTGGCGGTCTTGCCCAACAATTCCTTCAATCTTGTGGGGTCCTGCAGACCAGGGACCTGCACCAGGATGCGGTCGTTGCCCTGTCGCTGGATGAGCGGCTCAACAGTGCCAAGCTCATTCACGCGGCGCTCAATGATCTGAATCGACTGATCGACAGATTGACGTATCCGCTCGACCAGGGCCGGTTCGGTTACCGTCAGCCGTACGAGGTTTCCCGCCTCGGTTGTGACATCCAGGGTGCGCTGGCCGGTCGCGCTGAGAACCCCACCGAGCGGTTGCGACAGCGCACGCAGCTTATCCACTGCTTCATCGAAATTGCTGCCTTCGCGGACGCGCACTTCGACGCTGTTGCCGCGGACGACGAGGCCCGTATAGCCGACGCGCGCATCGCGCAGGACACGGCGGACATCGTCGCGCAGGGATTCAAGCTTTTCCTTGCGTACCGCATTGATGTCGACTTCAAGCAAAATGTGCGAGCCGCCCTGCAGGTCGAGTCCCAGGACGAGGTGACGCTGGGCCCATTTCGGCCAGCTCTGCACCATCTTTTCGGGCAGGAAATTGGGAACAGCGAACAAACAAACGACGAATGCCGTGACCAGAATCGCCGTCGCCTTCCAGCGCGTAAAATAGAGCATGACGTCCCGACTTGCGACTTAAGGCCAAGACTGCCCGCGACTAGCTGGCGGCAGCCTCCTCCTTGACCGGTTCACCCTTGGCACGGACATCAGTGACCATCTGCCGCATCTGACGGATGCGCACATCGTCCGCGATCTCGATCTCGAGCTGGTCGTCGTCGATCACTTTCGTGACCTTTCCGATCAGGCCGCCATTCGTAATGACCGTGTCGCCCCGCCTGACATTTTTGACCATTTCCTGGTGCTGTTTCACGCGTTTTTGTTGCGGACGCAGGATCAGAAAATACATGATCACGAAAATCAGCACGAAGGGCAGCAGCGACACCAGCATGCCGCCCTCGCCCCCGGCCCCGCCGAACAATGATCCTTGCGCGAATGCAGGCGTAGTGAACATTGATGCTGGTTCCTCGCGTGGCTTCCCCGCGCCCCTTGCGCAGCGCATTCAATTTGGCGCGGACTATAGCGGTCGCGCGCCCAATTGCAACGCCGCCGCAAGCGCGAAAACCGGGCGTTTTCAGCCGTTTTTCCCCCAGACGGCTTGCGAGCCAAACGCCGCCCCGCTAAGAGCAGCGCGGCTTTCGGAAGACACTTTCATGCCCAAATCGAAGTCGAACCAGCGCCGCACCGTGGCCAAAAAGGCAGCCAGGACAGCCATCATTCCGGCCACCGGCCAGGATGATGTTCTCAATCGGATTGCCAGCGCTCTCGAACGCTTGTCGCCGCCGCGCGCGACAGCCACAGACCTTGCCGCCGCTGACGCGTTCATCTGGCATCCGGACGGCCGCCTGGTCCCTGTTGCGCGTGTCAATCGCGTCGAGATGTCGCTGCTCAAGGGGATCGACCGGGTCCGCGACGTCCTGGTCGAGAATACCGAGCGGTTTGCCAAAGGGCTGCCCGCCAACAATGCCCTGCTTTGGGGCGCACGCGGCATGGGCAAATCATCGCTGGTCAAGGCGACCCATGCCGGCGTCAATGCGATGCTCGGAAATAACAGCAAAAGCGCGCCGCTCAAGCTGATCGAAATCCACCGCGAAGACATCGAGACACTACCGTTGCTGATGGCGCTAACACGCGGCTCGCCCTTTCGCTTCATCGTATTTTGCGATGATCTGTCCTTCGACGCCGACGATACGACTTACAAGTCCCTCAAGGCTGTACTGGAAGGCGGCATCGAAGGCCGGCCCGACAATGTTATCTTCTACGCGACGTCCAATCGCCGTCACCTGATGTCGCGCGACATGATGGAAAATGAGCGCTCAACGGCCATCAATCCAGGCGAAACGGTAGAAGAGAAAGTTTCCCTGTCCGACCGCTTCGGCCTCTGGCTCGGATTTCACCGCTGCAGCCAGGACGAATATCTAGCCATGGTCGATGGTTATGTCGCCCATTTCAAAATCCCGGCACGGGGCGAGAGCCTGCACCGTGAGGCATTGGAATGGTCAACCACGCGCGGCTCGCGATCAGGTCGCGTCGCCTGGCAATTTGTGCAGGACCTCGCGGGACGCCTCGGCGTCGCGATCAAGAATTGATGTTCGGGCTGCTCATTTCCGCCTTTGCCTGCGCGCCGCGCAGGTGAAGGCGGAAATCGAGCGCGTGTTTGCCGCGAGCCCCCGCGTCAGCGGAGACGAACGGCCACACTAATTTAGGCGCCGCTGAGGTATTGGGTCGGATCGACCGGGGTCGATCCTTTTCGGATTTCGAAATGCAATTGGGGAGATGTCACGTTTCCAGTCTGACCCGCATGCGCGATGACCTGCCCGCGCTTTACGGTCTCGCCGCGCTTGACGAGAATTTCGCTTGCGTTGGCATAGGCCGACACAAAGCCGTTTGCGTGGCGGATCAGCACAAGGTTTCCGTAGCCCTTTAGTTCGTTACCGGCATAAGCGACGACGCCGTCGTCGGCCGCCTTGACCGGCGTACCTTCCGGCACCGCCAGATTGATTCCATCGTTCTGCGTGCCGTTCGGATTGCTGCCGAAGCCCGCAATTACCCGCCCGCGAACGGGCCAGCGGAAAGACGGCATTGCTCCGGCCGGCTCCGCAGCTTTGGCTACCGTTTCGGTCGTGCGCGGCGGCTCCTCCTTGGCGACATGCGCGTTCTGAACCGCAATGCTCGCAACCTTCTCGGCGGGCACGGTGCGCGGTTTCGCAGCCTTCGGTGGCGTCTCCTGGCGGGCTGCCGCGACCACATGACTGCCGCCGGGGATCGCGATACGATCGCCGATGCTCAGGCGCCTGGACGTCCCGATGCGATTGGCATGCGCAAGCGCCGTCAGTGTCACACCGTAGTGACGCGAAATGCTCATCAGAGTTTCGCCGGCCTTGACGACATGAATGCTGCTGCCGCCGTGCGGGTGCGGCGCGACATAAGTCGCCTCGGCTTTCCCGGTCGCAGAAATGTAGCGGGGAATGACAAGACGCTGGCCGGGCCGAATCTGTCCCGGCTCGCGGATGCCGTTCGTCTCCATAAGCGCAGAAGCCGGGACGCCGTTCTGCCGCGCGATACTGTCGAGCGTCTCACCGTAGCGGACAGTCACAGGCCTTCCACCGTTCCAGGTCCAGTGACCCGATGATTTTGCAACCGAGCCGGTGACGTCGGCATATCGATCATTGACGCTATAGCTATTCTGGCTGCGCGGCGCATAGGTCGGCGGAGCATAGGCCGGTGCCGGTGCGGCCGCGACAGTCGCCGGGCGGCTGGGCGCAGGCAAAGGCTGGGTTTCGACGCGCGAAGATGGCGTGTACGCGGGAGTCGCGGAAGCCACGTTCTGTTGCGGGCGTTCTGTGTAATAACCGGAGTCAAAGCGCGCTGAGTCCGAACAACCGGCGGCGGCAACACCAACCAGCGCGAGAACTACGACGTGCGGCCAAACTCGCGGGCGAGACTCCCCCATTGGACGCGGCATGTGGTTACTCACTCGTACGCGTGGAACGTAGAATTTGAATAAACCAGCCGCGAGTAAACAAGGATTTAAGAACTAAAGCGCTGCAATCAACGAACTTAACGGCATGAGCGCGCGGGAGGTCTGCGGATTCATAATTCCTGCGCCTGTCCCGACAGCATCGGCACGAACCGCACCGGGATCAGCTCCTCGCGCCTAACCTCTGTTTGCGACTTGGTAAGCTTGACAATGTGTTGAGATCCCTGGTGCGAGCCGAGCGGCAGGATCATGATGCCGCCATCGGCAAGCTGGTCGAGCAAAGCCTGCGGCACGACCTCTGCAGCAGCTGTGACGATGATGCGATCAAAGGGCGCCCTGCCCGGCACCCCGACAAATCCATCGCCTGCCACAACCTCGACATTGTCATAGCCAAGGACCTTGAGACGTTCACGCGCCTGATCGGCGAGCGTGCGGTAGCGTTCGATACTCACGACTTCACGCGCGAGCCGCGACAGGACCGCGGCCTGATATCCTGAACCCGTGCCGACCTCGAGCACGCGGTGTTCCGGGCTCACCTGCAGCTGCTCGGTCATATAGGCCACGACATAGGGCTGACTGATGGTTTGTCCGCATGCAATGGGCAGAGCCTGGTCTGCGTAGGCGCTCCCCACAAAAGCCGTTTCGACAAACTGCTCGCGCGGGACGTCGTGCATTGCGCGCAAGACCGCCTGGTCCATGATCCCCCGGCGGCGAAGCGCGAGCAAAAACTCCATCTGGTCGACGTCTTGCCGGCCTTGTGACGATTTGGACACGTCGGGCGCCCTTTCCCTGCCCTATTAGCATGTTTGACGGTATTTGAGATAAGCTCCTTCAAACGGGCGATGGAACCGGCAGGCCCGCATCAGAGTTGGGGGGCGGGAGACAGCAATGACAATTTCTTCTTCGGCACCGCGATTGCTCGTGGTCGAGGACGAATATTTGATTCGCATGTTGCTCGAGGACATGCTGGACGACCTCGGCTACGGGGTCGCCGCCGCCGTCGGCACTTTGTCGGAAGCGCGCCAGCTGGCCACGGACGGCGAATTCAATGCCGCCATCCTCGACGTCAATCTTGACGGACAGGAAATCTATCCCGTCGCCGATATCCTGACAAAGCGGGGGCTTCCCTTCGTTTTCGTCACCGGTTACGGCGAACGGAGCCTTCCGGAGCCGTATCGCGGGCGCCCCGCCCTGCAAAAGCCGTTTCAGGCGGAGCAGCTCAAGACAACGCTTGCGGGCCTCCTCGCCTAATCGAATGCCTCGGCGAGTTGCGTCATGAACGGTTCGTCGGTCAGATCGAGCCGCAGAGGCGTCACCGAGATGCGATTTTCCATGAGCGCTGCCATATCGCTTCCCGGCGCGGCGCCGGCATTGCCGCCGCGCTCAAACGCAATCCAGTAGTAGGGATTGCCGCGGCCGTCGTGACGCGGATCGATGCGCAAAAGCTCCTGATCGCGCTTGCCCTGCACCGTTATGGCAACGCCCGCTACCGCATCTGGCAAACAATCCGGGAAATTGATGTTGACGAGCACGTCGCGCGGCACGCCTGTTTTGAGCACGCGTCTGATCAGATCCGGCGCGAATTTGATCGCGGTATCCCAATAAGGATGGTGCTTTGTGGTGAAAGCATAGGCTTGCGACAGCGCGAAGGACGGAATGCCCAGCACCGTACCTTCCATCGCGCCCGCGACAGTGCCCGAATAAGTCACGTCTTCCGCACAATTGCGCCCGCGATTGACTCCCGACAGCACCAGATCGGGCTTTTCCTTCATGATGTGACGCACGCCCATGATGACGCAATCGGTCGGCGTTCCCTTCACCGCGAAATGTCGTTCACCGACCTCGCGCATGCGCAGCGGATCGTTGAGCGACAGCGAATGCGACACGCCCGACTGGTCGCTTTCCGGCGCGACGATCCAGACCTCGCCCGACAGCGCGTGGGCTATCTTCTTGCAGGCCTCAAGCCCAGGCGAATGAATGCCGTCGTCATTGGTGATAAGGATACGCATCACAGGGTCTCGTCATTCCGGGACGGCGCCATAGCACGTCGAAGACGCGCGTAAACGCGCTGATGGTGCCGGGCCTGGAATCCGGAATTGGTTTGCCGTTGATTTACTTCGCCGGATTCCCGGCCTACGCCCGTCGAAGGATCAAAGGCACAGCGCTGCTGCTTGATGCTTCGGCCCGCAGGCGGGTTCGCGCCTTCAGCGCGCCCTGGAATGACTGGCCGTATCTTCAACAAATACATCAACTCACTTTCTCAATAATCTTTGCTCCAGCCATATATGGCCTCAGCGCCTCAGGCACTGCAATCGCGCCATTCTCCTGCTGGTAGGTTTCCATCACGGCAATCAAGGCGCGGCCGACAGCCACGCCCGAGCCGTTGAGGGTGTGGACGTGACGCACGCCATCCTTCGCGCGATAGCGCGCATCCATGCGGCGCGCCTGAAACTCTCCGCAATTCGAGCAAGACGAAATTTCACGATAGGCATTCTGGCCGGGCAACCACACTTCAATATCGTAGGTCTTCTGTGCCGCAAATCCCATATCCCCGGTGCACAGCGTCACCACCCGGTAATGAAGGTCGAGCTTCTTGAGTACTTCTTCCGCGCAGGCAAGCATGCGCTCGTGCTCTTCCTTTGATTTCTCGGGCGCGGTAATCGAGACCAGCTCAACCTTTGTGAACTGGTGTTGCCGGATCATTCCGCGCGTGTCTTTTCCCGCTGCGCCGGCTTCCGCACGGAAGCACGGCGTACAGGCAGTCAGCCGCATTGGCAGTTGTGACTCTTCGACAATGGACTCGCGCACGAGATTGGTGAGCGGCACTTCGGCGGTGGGGATGAGCCAAAAGTCGCCAGATGTCCGAAATTGATCGTCCGCAAACTTTGGCAACTGTGCGGTCCCGAACATCACGTCATCGCGCACGAGGATCGGTGGATTGACCTCCGTATAGCCGTGCTTCTCGCTCGTATGGACGTTGAGAAAAAACTGCCCAAGCGCGCGTTCGAGCCGCGCCAACCCTTTCTGCAATACGACAAAGCGTGCGCCGGACAATTTGGCGGCGAGCTCGAAATCCATTTGGCCGAGCGCCTCCCCCAGATCGAAATGCTGCCTGGGCTTGAAACCATAGTTGCGCTTCTTGCCAACCACGTGATGCTCGACATTGTCGCTCGCATCGGCGCCGTCCGGGACTTCATCGAGCGGCAGGTTCGGGATCTGCGCGAGCTCCCTGTCGAGATCTGCGCCGAATTTCTTCTGTTCTTCCTCCATGGCCGGCAGTGAAGTCTTGAGCTCCGCCACCTCGGCCATCAGCCGGTTCGCACGCGCCTCATCTTTTTCTTTCTTCGCATCCCCAATCTCTTTGGAAACCGCATTACGGTGCGCTTGCGCCTGCTCGAATTTGGTGATCGCCGCCCGGCGCTTCTCGTCGAGCGCCAGGAGCTTCGCCGACAGCGGCTCCAATCCGCGCCGTTTCAGGCCACGGTCGAAAACGTCCGGATGCTCGCGAATCCACTTGATGTCGTACATGGCGGAGGCTCTTTACCTCGTCATGGCCGGGCTTGTCCCGGCCATCCGCGTGTTTCTCTAAAAAGAAGACGTGGATGCCCGGCATAAAGCCGGGCATGACCAAGTCAAGACCGTCCGCGTGTCATTCCGCCGGCTTGGCGCTCGCTGATGCGGCCTCAGCCGCCTTCTTGGCGGCTTCCTCGGCCTGCACCTTCTTCTCCACCATGCGGACCGACCAGATCGAACCCTCGTAAAGCAGCAGCAGCGGGATCGCGAGCGACATCTGGCTGAGTACGTCGGGGGGCGTAAGCACGGCCGCAAGAATAAAGGCGCCGACGATGAAATAGCGCCGCTTGGCCTTGAGCTGGTCGGCGGTGATGATTCCGACGCGCCCAAGCAGAGTCAGGATCACCGGCAGCTGAAAGGCGACGCCGAACGCGAGCACCAGCGCCATCATCAGGGAAAGATATTCGCCGACTTTCGGCATCAGCGCGATGGTGGCATCGGTGGGCGAGCCCGGCTGCTGCATATGCAGCGAGAAGCGCACAAGCATCGGAAACACGAGAAAATAGACGACGAGCGCGCCAAGGGTGAAGAAGATCGGCGTCGCGATCAGGTAAGGCAGAAACGCCTTGCGCTCATGGCGGTAAAGTCCGGGCGCAACGAACATGTAAAGCTGCGCCGCCACTACCGGAAACGACAGAAAGGCTGCGCCGAACATGGCTAGCTTGAGCTGCGTAATGAAGTATTCGAGCAGTGCGGTATAGATAAACTTTGAATTTTCCGGCCCGGCAACCCAGACGAACGGCCAGACGAGAACATTGTAGATGTCTTTTGCGAATACGAAGCAGATCGCAAACATGACACCGAACGCGACCAGCGCCTTGATCAGCCGCGAACGCAGCTCGATCAAATGGTCCATCAGCGGCGCCTTGGTGGCCTCGATGTCCTCTTGGCTCATGCCGCGTCTCCCGCCTGCTTTGCGGGCGCTTCGGCGGGTTCTAGATGTTTTTCGGGCGCAGCCGCTGGCTGCTCCGCCGTAGCCACGTCACTAATTGGAAGAGCGGCCGTCATGGCGTCCGCGCTTCCGCCCGAAGAGTCAGAGACGGCTTCCTGCTTCGGCGAGTCGGATTTTGTCGGATCGGCGGAGAATGCGCTCTCGATCTCTTTCTGCGTGTCGGCAAGAGGATCGAAATTCGAAAGCCCGCTGACCGACTCCTTGATGTCCTCGGCGTGCTTCTTCAGGTCGGCGAACTCGGCCTCGCGCAAGGCCTCCTGAAACTGGCCCTGGAATTCGGAGGCCATGCGCCGGACCTTGCCCATATACTGGCCAAGGGTGCGCAACACGGTCGGCAGCTCTTTCGGCCCGATCGCGATCAGCGCGACGATGCCGATGACGACGAGCTCGCCCCAACCAATATCGAACATGGATTAGTCAACTCCGAGGCGCCAAAGCACCAGCATCTCCGCGCGAATGGTATGCGCGGCCGTGCAAGCGATCAGGAGCGCACACTCTCAGCGCGCCGCTCGGCGTCCGTTTTAGATGCGTTGCCGCTCGCTTCAATCGTCTTGACCGGCTCGTTGTCCGCCGACTTCTCGTCTTCGGACATGCCTTTCTTGAAGGCCTTGATGCCTTGCGCGAAGTCGCCCATCAGCGACGAAATCTTTCCACGGCCTCCAAACAGGACCATCACGACCAGAAGCACAATGATCCAGTGCCATATACTAAGGGAACCCATCGGCAAATCCTCCGCAGCGACGGGCTATTCGG
>DATEKG010000321.1:0-10200 GCA_035277565.1 Pseudolabrys sp. | reverse complement strand
CGTCGCCATCGTGGATGACGAGGCACCAGTGCGCACTGCGCTCGCGCGTCTGCTGTCCGCGTCGTCATTTGAACCGAGGACCTATGGCTCGGCGCGCGAGTTCATCGATTCCATCCGTACCGACGTGCCGGATTGTCTGATTGTCGACCTGCACATGCCGGATTTCTCCGGACTCGACCTGCAGCGCTATCTCAACCGCATCGACAAGAAGATACCGACGGTCGTCATCACTGCCTTCGACGACGCGGCAGTTCGGAAATTGAGCATGGCATCAGGCGCAAAAGCGTTTCTCACCAAGCCGTTCCACGGCCCGATGTTGATCGATGCCATCCTGAGCGTGACAGGGAGAGCCCGGCCCGATGCTTCGCCTCGCAGTCGGCGAGCTTGAGAATAAAGGACATCGTAGCCGTTCTTGCCGGACCACTCGTGTACGATAGGCGTAGCAAATTGGGCTAGTGATCATGCTATAAGGAATTCGCTGCGGAGCACAGCGCCGACCCGATGGTATGTGGGGCTGACTTTCGCTATCACACCCGCGACGCAGCGCGAAGCAGCTTCAAAGGCTATAGCATGTGTGCGCGTATGCTTGAGAAGTATCTCCAGTTGTCTGCTGCATTTCATGGACTGCGCGCCGGCATCCGCATAATCGCCAGCCTCCTCGTGGCAGTCATTATTTCGAGCTGCGCAACGCTCGAACGGCTTCCAGCGGTCACTTATGCAGAGGCCCGGCAGGTAGACATTCTCGATATTCCTGACGCGCGCTTTTACGTGAGCGACACCGATCGGATTTACAATGTTGCCTTAAAGGCCTTTCAACGCAGCAGCCGCGCGCGCCCGGCACATACCCGCAATTTTTTAGCGCTTTCCGGCGGGGGCGACGACGGCGCGTTCGGAGCCGGCGTTCTGGTTGGATGGAGCGCGCATGGCGACCGGCCTGTGTTCGACATGGTGACCGGCGTCAGCACAGGGGCGCTTTCGGCGCCTTTCGCCTTTCTGGGCAGCGCGTACGACCAAAAGCTTGCTGCGGTCTATACCGAAACGAGCGCGGGCGACATTTTTGAGAAGCGCGCGCCTTTGCTCGCCGCTGTCACCTCCGATTCCCTGGTCGATAACGCGCCGCTGCGCCGATTGATCGAGCATTATGTCGATACCGCGATGATCCAGAAGATAGCCGAGGAGTACCGCAAAGGCAGGTTGTTGTTTGTTCTGACGACGAATCTCGACCAGAGCCGCCCCGTCATCTGGAATGTCGGGGCGATTGCGGCAAGCAACAGTCCGCAGGCCCGCGATCTCATTGTTAACGTGCTGCTGGCGTCGGCTTCAATCCCGGCCGTCTTCCCGCCCGTCATGCTGGATGTGACCATCGGTGGCGAGAAACGCCAGGAAATGCACGTCGACGGCGGGACCGTGGCGCAGGTCTTCTTCTACCCGCCCTCTTTTTCCGTCAGGCGCGCCGCGGCGCGGCTGGGCGTGGAGGACCAAAAGCTGCTGGCGCGCAAGCGGGTTGCATACGTGATCCGGAACGGCCGGTTCTTCCGTGCGGACGAAAGCGTGCAGCCGCGGACCTTGGCGATCGCCAAAGAAGCGCTGTCGACCATGACCATGTCCAGTGGCGTCAATGACACTTATCGCATGTATCTGCTTGCGAGACGCGACGGCATCGATTTCAACCTTGCCTCGATCGGCGAGGATTTCAAGCTTCCTTACCAGGGGCCCTTTGATCCGAACTACATGCAACCGCTCTTCGCCTATGGGTACGAGAAAGGCCGCAATGGCTATCCGTGGCAAAAGGTACCACCCGGCTACACCAACTAGAGACGACTCGCGACCGGACTGCTTTGACTTCGACTTTATCTTTCCGATCAACAACCAGGAGGCAACGATGTTTGGTATCTCTCGGGCGATGAAATGCGCAGCGGTGGTTTTCGCCGCAGCAATCATGATGTTCGCGGCGACTTCGCCGTCGCAGGCGGCCAGCGGAACAGTCAGGCTGCACGTCACCCGCGCCGGCTTCATCGTCGGCGTCGGGGGTGGGACCGGCACACTGCATTTCAAGGGCAGGAGCTATCCCCTGCAAATCGGCGGTGTCAGCATCGGCACCCTCGGTGTGAGCAGCGCCGATCTCGTGGGTCGCGCGCATAACCTGCGCCGCCCGCAAGACATCGCCGGAACATATACGGCCGTAGGAGCCGGCCTTGCGATTGCAGGTGGCGGCCACACTGCACGTTTGCGGAATTCGAACGGTGTCGTGCTTGAAGTGGGCGGGCGCCAGGTGGGGTTTGCAGTCTCAATCGATCTCAGTGGATTACAGATATCGATGCGATAGGCACCGGCTCTCACAATCTGAACCTGGATCAGTCGATAGCGTTGCAATTTTGGCCCCGGCGATGCGTGCCGGGGCCGACGAGAGGCGACGCTCGTTCAGGCAGGCGCGCTGCTAATTAACCACATCGCACCGGGCAGGCGCACGCTCGCACCGTTCGCATACGGTGCCAGCGCCTCGCGGAGCGACGCGACGACCGCCGAGACAACCTCTGCCGGCTGGTTGCGCAGCCAACTGTTCACGGCGCCGATTTGGGTTGACTGAACTACGGCCTCCTCCAGCCCGCGGCCGGCCGCGATGTCGAGGTCCATGTCGAGTTTCTCGAAGCGCGGCGGCGCCCAGCCGGCCGTAGTGAGAACCTCGGTGACGTGCTCTGGATCGGCGAAGGCGAACATTCCGGGGGCATTCGGGGCCGGTTTCGGCCGCGGCAGCAAGTGCCGCGCGGCTGCAGTCATCGGCACCTCCATCCACGGGTTTTCGCCCAGTGTGCGCCAACATACGAGCGCCATGCGCGCATACGGCGCGGCGGCGCGGCGCATATTGGTGAAGGCTGCCACCCTGTCGCCGAAGAACATCACGCCGAAGGCCGAGATCAACAAATCGTATTCGTCGAGCGCGGCCGTGGCGGGATCGGCCTGTCGCCAATCGACATTCGCGATGCCGGCGGCGCTCGCGCGTTTCTTACCCTCAGCCAGCATCGGCCCGGAGATGTCCAACCCCGCCACGCGGCCGGAAGGACCGACGGCGCGCGCAAACTCCAGTGTGGGCGCGCCACAGCCACAGCCGATATCCGCCACCCGTTCGCCGGCGCGTGGTGCGGCAAAAGCGAGCAAGGCGTCCGTCACCGGCTCGAGCGTGACGTCGGTGTAATCCTGGCGAGCCACCCAGGTGTCGCCGCCCTTCCCGTTCCAGAAGGCGAGCATGTCGGCGTTGATCTCTTCGGGGACAGCCAAGCGAGTCCTCCTGCTGGCGCGTGCGCACGTTTGAGACTTGGACAAAATCTGACGGCCGCACAGGTCGGCTTGAGGTCGCGTCGCGATCACGGCCATCTGCCACGCATGCAATGTGCATAGGCGCGGTCGAATAGAGTAGACCTTTGAATGCCGCGCGAGGCGCCCCCGACAATCGCGCCGGCGCCGGCGCCCCGGCCGGCCCCTCGGCCGCCATCCACGATTCCGCCAATGACCGCTCCGCCCAGAGCACCGCGTACAACGCCGCCCATGGCACCGCCACGCGAATAACGCAGGGAGTAATCACGGGCATACTCGCGGCAAAATTGGGATCGTGATGATTGGGCGAAGGATGCTGCAATCGGCAGCGCAATTCCAAGTGCTGTAATACCAACTACGGCAATCATTTTTCGCCATTTAAGCGACGAGGCTGAGTGGGCCAATTTCAATCTCCTGTAATGATTGTCGACCGACAATCTATCAAATCCTGTTCCTAGACGATGACTGTTCTCGGCACTATTGGACCATGGTCCCGTGGCCTTTGGCGGAGGCGGCACCTACACCACAAAGAAATTCCTTTTCTACGCGTTATCTTCATGAACTGGGGGTTTGGTCGTGCGAAAACGCGGCGTAGACCGTTCCGCCCGATGCCATTGCTGCCTGAGCATTCGCAGGATTAATGCCCGAAGCTAACGCAGCAGATGCCCCGATGGCGGCGGTTATGAAATCGCGGCGATCGAGGCCGTCCCATCCCGGATCGTCAGACATCGCGGAGTCCCCTTTCATGTTGCGGCGCGCGGCGCATCGACCCGTTGGTTGAATGACGGCCGCTCCTGGCCCGCAGCAGTGAGTGGCTCTTGCGCTGCCAATATCTGCTTTCGCGGGCAGAGCGGATTTGACGTGACGCTGTCGGATGCGTTTGACGGAAAAAGACGCTTGCACAGAATTTGATTGATTTGCGAAGTTTTTTCGGAGCCGCCGATGCTCTGAGTGGCGACCTCGAAGGCGGGACGCGCGTCGAAACACCTCAGATACCGGCTCGGCCTCGCATAGCCGAGCGGTCACGAACAATCATTCAAATTCGAATTGTACCCGCGAGGTCCTTCGGCGCGACCACGAGATTTTACGCGCCGCAGTTCAGTTTTTTTCACGCGCAAAAAAAATCAGAAAAAACGAAGTGTCATCCGAACACAGGACGCGCCGCGATTCGGTCTATGGCGAAGTCGAGTCAACTGATTCGCTAGACACGGCGACACCATATGCACAGATTTTTACTGGCGACTGTGTCGATTGTAGCGTTAGCAGGAGTAACTCACGCAGGTAGTCCACCAGACATTGGGCAGCCGTTGTCCCTTGCACCGGCAGTCGATTGGTCGACCGACTATGTTCACGTCGCGGACAGATCCGTGCGCAAGGAACCGGCGGCGAACGGCGCACCTGCATCGATGAAGCCGGTTCTGCACAGGAATCACACGAGTGCGTTCCTGATCAACGACGCGATTTCGCAGGCCGTGCTGACAAATCCGGGCGTCGGTGAAGCATCCGCAAACCGGCGGGCGACCGAAACCGAGCTCTATCAGACACAGGGATCGTATCTGCCCCAGGTCCGCCTGGAATCGCGTATCGGCCCCGAAAAATTCACGCAGGACATCACACCGCCGCCGCTCGGCAACACTTCCTGGCTCAACGGACGCGAAGTGTCGGTCACGGTACGACAGATCATCTTCAATGGCCTGACGTCAATTCACGAGATCTGGCGGCAGACGGCGCGCGTCAATGCGGCGGCATTTCGCGTTCGTGAGCGCTCGGAACTGACGGCGCTGGATGCCGCCGAAGCCTATATCGACGTAGTGCGGTTCCTGCGGATCGTCGCGCTTGCGAATGAAAATGTCGCGAACCACGAGGAACTGTACGAAAATGTGAGATCCCGCTTCGCCGGCGGCCGCACCGGTGAGGGTGATCTCCAGCAGGCGCTTGAACGGGTTGAAGCTGCAAAAGCCGCACGCGACGAGTTCGCACGAAGTCTTGATGACGCCCGCTCGAAATATCGCAAGGTTGTTGGCCTGGAGGCGATCAATCTGCGTTTTCCCGGCCCGCTTCCTGATCTGCCGCGGTCGAAAGACAGCGCGCTCGCGGTCGCGATCAGGCAAAATCCGACGCTGCTGGCCGCGGAATCCGACAAGGAGGCCGCAAAACAGGCCTTCCACGCGACCGGCGGCGCATTCGTCCCGAGTGTTTCGTTCGAGGGCCGTGCGTCTCATGGCATTGATGCGGATACCTTTATCGGCAAGCGCGATGACGTCTCCGGCAAGCTTGTCTTCTCCTGGGACATTTTCCGCGGCGGCCAGGATCTCTGGCAGCGCACCGAAATGGCCGAGCGCTACACGGAAGAGACGATGCGGCAGGCACGCCTGCAGCGCGATGCGCTGGAGGCGATCGACAAGGCCTGGGCGGCAAGGACAATCACCGCGAACCGCGTCGCCGCCCTGCAACGGCAGCTTGCCGCGGTAAAGAAGACAATCGTGATCTACCGCAACGAATACGAGATCGGCCGGCGCTCGCTGATCGACCTGCTCAATGCGGAAAATCAGAATTTCGATGCCGCGGTTTCGCTGACCTCGGCGCGCGGCGTGATCGTGTTTGCCGACTACCAGCTGCTCGCGGCCATGGGCGCCCTGCTCGACTATCTCAAGACCGCAACGCCGGTCGAAGCAGCGCCGCTCGACACCATTTCGTTGCTGCCGGGAAAGCTGCCGCGGCCGATCATTGATCTCCCCCAACCGGGTCCGGAACCGCTGAATGTCGACGAGACAACCGATCGTCGGGCCATGAATTTCGACCAGCGCTGGCCGGATTGGGCAATGTCACCGTCGACAGCGGCGAAGTGGCCGTCGGCGCCCGTCATGACGCCGGTTCCGGGCGCGGACAGCGCACTCGCATTTTCGCCGCCTGCCGACAAGAGGCCGGCAAGCGACCTGTCCTATCTGTTCGAACCGCGGGCGGTGCTGCAGCAAAAGTAATGCGTGAATTCCCGGCACGAGTTGATGTTGCGGCGGATGGCGATCTGGACGCAGCTCCGACCGAGCCGGACACGTTCGCCGACGCCCTGCTCTTTCTCGCGACTTATCACGGCCGCACAATCACGCGCGACGCGCTTCTGTCGGGCCTGCCACTCGAGCACGGGAACCTGTCTGCGAGCTTGTTCGAGCGCGCCGCCCGCCGGGCCGGTCTGCACGCCGAACCGAAACAGCGCGCGCTCGCCGATATTCCGGCATTTGTCTTGCCGGCCGTGCTGATCATGCGGAACCGGTCAGCGTGCATCCTGAGCCGAATCGATGTGACTGCCGGTGAGTTCACTCTCATCGATCCGGCCACGCGCGAACAGACACGGATGGCGTCCGCGGTCCTGAAGGCAGGTTACTCGGGTTACGCATTTTTTGTCAGGCCCGCGACCGCGGCGAGCGAACAGGCGCGGGCGGCGTTAGTCGTGCCTCCGCCTCACTGGTTCTGGGGCGTCGTGCGCAGGTTCTGGTCGAGCTACAGCCACGTCGCCCTTGCGGCATTCATCGTCAATGTGCTCGCGCTCGCGGCCCCGCTCTTCACCATGAACGTTTATGATCGTGTCGTCCCGAATGGCGCGGTGCCCTCGCTGCTGGCGCTGGCCATTGGACTTGCGATCGCCATCGTCTTCGATTTTCTGCTGCGCACCGCCAGGGCGCGCATCATCGACATCACGGGGAAAAAACTCGACGTCATTCTCGCTGCCGATATTTTCGAGCACGCCTTATCGATCAAGATGGCGCAACGGCCGGCGTCGGTCGGAGTGATGGCCAGCCAGATCCGCGACTTCGATTCAGTGCGGGAATTCTTCACCTCCGGCACCGTGGTCGCGGCGACTGACCTGCTTTTTGCGATCCTTTTCATCATGGTGCTGTTCCTGATCGCGGGGCCGCTGACATGGATCCCGGTCATCGTCCTGCCGGTCATGGTCGTGGCCGGCCTGCTCCTGCAGCGGCCGCTCAACAAGGCCGTCAGGCGCCTTGAGGCGGAATCGAGCGTCCGTCATGGCGTCCTTGTCGAATCCCTTTCGGCGATAGAGACCATCCGCACCGCGAGTGCCGAGTCCCGCATGCAGCGGCAATGGGAAAAGTCGGTTGCCGCGGCGGCCCGCTCCGGCGAGGACGTGCAGTTCTGGTCGACGCTGTCGTTGACGCTGGCCGGCACCGCGCAGCAGGTCACGTCTCTGCTGATGACGGTTGTCGGCGTCTTTCTCATCCTCGACGGCCGTATCTCGATGGGCGCGCTGATTGCGGCGAACATGCTTGCCGGCCGCGTGCTGGCGCCGATCTCGGGAATAGCGTCGGTCATTACACGCGCGACGCAAACCTTCCGGTCGCTGCGATCGATCGACAAACTCATGTCGCTCGAGCGCGAACGGCCGCCGGGCCACGCCTGTCTGGCGCGGCAAATTGGCGGTGGCGCCATAATTTTCGACAATGTGACGTTCAAATATCCGCACGCGAGCCTGAATGCGCTGGACAAAGTCTCCTTCGCTGTCGCACCCGGCGAACGCGTCGGCATCATCGGTCGCGTCGGTTCGGGAAAGACGACCGTGGGCCGCCTGCTGACCGGGCTCTATCATCCCGATGACGGCTGCATCCTTATAGACGGCGTCGATCTTCGCCAATACGACCCGGCCGACCTGCGGCGCGGCATTGGCTTTGTCCTGCAGGACATCGACCTCGTCTACGGCAGGCTGCGCGACAATATCGCGCTCGGACTTCCAGCCGCGACCGACGAGCAAATTCTTGAGGCGGCGCGTCTCGCCGGGGTCGAGCAATTCGCGGCAGCCCATCCTCTCGGCTACGACCTCGTGATTGCGGAAGGCGGGCGCAGCCTGTCGGGAGGACAGAAGCAGGCGATCGGGCTCGCGCGTGCGCTGATCCGCAAACCGCAGATCCTTTTCCTCGACGAACCGACGGCGCATTTCGATACGCGCAGCGAGGCGGAATTCATCGAGCGGCTGAGACAGCTGGCGCAGAGCGAAATGACAATTCTTGTGTCGACCCATCGCTTGTCGCTGCTGTCGCTGGTCGATCGACTGCTCGTCTTCGAGCAGGGCCGCCTGATTGCCGACGGACCGCGCGATCTGGTGATCGCCAGGCTCCAGAACGGCGCCGGCGGTCCAACCCTGCAGCCGCAAGCGCAGCCGGAAGCCAATGCAGCAATCTGACCTCGCGTTTTTCAATGACGTCCGCGCCGCCGCGGAAGTGCGCACGCCGCGCGGCTGGCGCGGCCTGATCGCACTGGTCCTCATGCTCATGGTGACCGGGATGACGTGGGCGCACTTTGCGGTGCTCGACGAGGTCAAGCGCGGCAATGGGCGGGTGGTGCCGTCGCAACAGATGCAGGTTCTGCAGAGCCTCGAAGGCGGCATCGTTCGCGAAATCCTGGTTCACGAGGGCGCCATCGTGAGTCAGGGCGAGGTCCTGATGAAGATCGACGACACGCGCTTTTCCGCCGAGCTCGGCGAAGTGCGCGAACGCCGCGCCGCCAATGCCGCGCGCGTTGCCCGCCTCGAGGCGGAGGTGCAGGAACGCGGCAGGCCTGAGTTCAGCAACGAACTCATCGGGATTGCACCGCAGGCCGTCGAAACCGAGCGCAGCGTGTTCGAGGCGCGGCAAAAAAAGCTCCTGAAGGACATCGATATTCTCGAGCAGCAGCGCGTGCGGCTCAATGAATCGCTCGAGCTGGTGAACCGTCAGGTTGAACTGACACGCAATCTTTTTGTCAAAAAGATCGTACCGGAAATCGAGATGCTGCAGCTTGACCAGAAGGCGGCGGAAACGAAAGGCCAGCTTGCGGAGGTACAGTCGCGTATCGACAACACAAGGGCGGCATTCCGCTCGCAAGCGGAAGAAGACCTGGCGAAATCGCGGGGTGACCTTGCCGTGCTCGACCAGACCATCAGGTCGGCGCGGGACCGCGTGCGGCGCGCCGAGCTGCGCGCGCCTGTCAACGGCATCGTCAATCGGTTGAACGTCACGACCGTCGGTGCGGTCGTTCAGCCGGGGAGCAACCTGATGGATATTGTTCCGCTCGACGACACGCTGCTGGTCGAGGGACGCATTCGCCCGCAGGACATTGCATTCATCCGCCCGGAGCAGGCCGCAGTCGTGAAGCTGACGGCCTACGATTCATCCGTGTTCGGGTCGCTCGAGGGCAAGGTCGAGCGCATCAGCGCCGACACGATCGCTGACGACCGGCCGGAGCGCGGCGAAAAGGGCGAAACTTTTTACCGGGTCATGATCCGCACCGACAGAAATCATCTCGGCACCGATGATCATCCTTTGCCGATCATTCCCGGCATGCTGGCGACGGTGGAAATTCTCACCGGCAGGAAAACCGTGCTCGACTACATGCTCAGGCCGGCGCGCCTCCTGCGTGACGAGGCGCTGAGGGAGAGGTGAAATTCCCAATCTCCCGCTCATTCCCGCGACCCGGCCTACGCTCGCTACGCGAGCTTTGGCGGGTTTGAGTCCGCCGTAGCGCGGAGCGCGAAGGCGGAAAGCGGGAATCCAGAGCCGAGTAGCGTCTGTTGCTGGATTCCCGCTTGCGCGGGAATGAGCGGAGAAAGTTGCTAAACCTTGTGAACATCCGTCGCCGCCAGCGCCGCGTGGTTGTCGAATACGGCCAGCAGGATCCGGCTCGCGCCTGAGGCATCGCCGCCATTGCTGTCGTAGAACAGTTGGCCGCTCGACGCGTTGTAGGCGAAGTGGGCGGCATCGAGATTGACGTTCGCCGCGTTGTTACTCGTGACGAAATCGGAGCTTGCCACGGCGCCCTTTCCGGAAAGGCCCGCGAAATTGGCGAGAAGAATGTCGATCGAGTCCATGCCGGGTTTGAAATCGAGGATGTGATCGCCGC
>DATEKG010000320.1:0-6895 GCA_035277565.1 Pseudolabrys sp. | reverse complement strand
ACGTCGTCGGCCTCTTGAACTCAGAATGCTCCCAGCAGGATTGCGCCCACAAAAACGAATACGACGCATACCGCCAACACGTTGAGCTTCAAGTCACGGCCCTCCCTGGTTGACAAAAAAGGCTAGCACAGATCGGCAGCCGTGCGGACATCGCCCGCCGACGTCGTCCGTTAATTTCCGGCAAAGCCACTTAGCGCCAACGCGGTTGCGGCAAGCGGTTGATGGAACGGACGAAAAGAATCCAGATCACGAAAAAACTGGAGGGGTAAAACTCGGCGTGCCGGATTTATCGTGGCGAATTTACGGCTTTACCACCCGGGCGCGCGAAGCGGATCAAGTCTGCGGCAAGGCTTAGCTGCCGGTCGATTGCTTCCGGTCGAAACAACCAGCCTGCGGCCCCCCGGGATACCGGGCCAAAAGCCGCGGCAACGAATCCTTATCCTTAACAAGTTCGGCCGCCGCCATCGTTGAAGCCTCGTTAAAGAAACTGCTCGCATTTTTGCGGGCATGAAGGTTGGCGTTGGCATCTCGATTGTCGGCGCGGCTTTGCTGCTGGCGCTTGCCGGCTGCGGCCGCAGCTTTTTTTTTGGCGAGCGCGAGCCCTGGCGTCACGACGCGGAAGTCGAATGCCTCAAGTCCGGTGCCGTCAAACTCGGCGCCGGTGTCGTGCGGATGGAGCCGATCGAAGGGCCGGGCATGTGCGGGGCCGACTTTCCGCTCAAGGTGTCCGCGCTCGGTGAGAGTGCTCCCGCGACCAGCTATGCCGATGAGCTGAGGCCGCCGGGCTCAATTCCGAATGCATCCGCACAAATGCCACGTTGGCCCATCAACGAACCGCGTTACGATCAGCCCGGAGTTGCCGCACCCGCGCCGGTTCAAACGCCGCCACCGCCGGGTCAGCCGCGCATGCGCTGGGTGCCCGGGCCACCGCCGGCTCGCTACGAGTCGAACGCGCCAATGATGCTCGATCCTCCTGGTGTTGAATCGAGTCCGGCGCGACAGAGCGCGGCTCCAATACCGGATGACATTCCGGACGACGCCATACTGCCGCCCGGACGTGGCGCGCCGCCATATCCACAGCGCACCAATAACGCGCCGGTCTATCAGCCGCCGCCCCGCACGCCGCCGGCGCTGGGACCGTTTCGTGGCCCGCAATCGGCCACCGCGGCCGGACCCGCAACACTGACGCCGGCGGCGACGCTCGCCTGTCCGATCGTGTCGGCACTCGACCGATGGGTGAGCGAAGGCGTGCAGCCCGCGGCGCAACGCTGGTTCCGCGCTCCGGTCGTCGAGATCAAGCAGATATCGGCCTATTCGTGTCGCAGCATGGTGGGCGCGGGCACGTCGCATATTTCGGAACACGCTTTTGGCAATGCCGTCGATATTGCGGCTTTCACGCTGGCCGATGGACGGCGCATCACGGTGCAGGAAGGATGGCACGGCACGCCTGAAGAGCAGGGCTTCCTGCACGATGTGCAGCTTGCGGCCTGCGATAACTTCAACACCGTCCTCGCGCCCGGCTACAACGCCGCCCACTACAACCACATCCATGTCGATCTGATGCGGCGCGCGAGCGGGGATCGCCCATGCCGGCCGGAAGCGATTCCGGGCGAAGTCGCAGCGGCCAAGGCGCGCGCCATCTATGCCGGCCGGCATCGGGCTCCGGCCTACACAGGTTCTGTGAACAGGCCGACAAATGCGAGCCGTGTTCCGGATGCCGTACCCGGACAGGACGGCTATATTCTCGATCTCGACGATGCCACCGGTTCAGTCACGGCGGCGCCCCGGAGCTCCGCCGCGGGCCGTCCAGCCAGAACAGCCGATCGATTGATCGCCCACTGACCATTCTGCGCGCTTTCAGAACGCGGCATCCGCCAGCATGGCGGCAAACAGAATAATCGCCGCGTCGCGGTTGGATTTGAACAGCACCAGGCAGTGCGCGGGGTCGTCGATATCGAGACGCGTGATCTGCCACGCGAGATGCCCGGCGAAAGCGATCAGCCCGGCGGTGAATATCAGCCCTCCGCCAGCCATGAAGCCGGAGGCTCCGATCAGAGCCACCGCGCCCGTGTAGAACGTCGCCAGCATCTGCGGCGTTCGCTCTCCAAACAGTAATGCCGTCGACTTAATTCCGATCAGAAGATCGTCCTCGCGATCCTGATGGGCATAGATCGTGTCGTACCCGATCACCCACGAAATCGATCCTGCATAAAGCACGAGCGCCGGCCAATCGAGCCGGCCAAAAGCGGCCGGCCAGCCCATCAATGCTCCCCACGAAAACGCCAGACCCAGAAAAATCTGCGGCCAGTACGTGATGCGCTTCATGTATGGGTAGACGGCGACGACGAGCAACGAAACCAATCCTGTCACCACCGTAAATCGATTGAATTGCAACAGCACCACCAGGCCGACGAACGCCTGCGTCAGCATGAAAGCTGTTGCCTGCGCGACGGTAACCTGCCCCGACGGTATTGGCCGTGAACGCGTGCGCTCGACCAATCCATCAAGGTCGCGGTCGACAAGATCGTTCCAGGTGCAACCGGCGCCGCGCATCGCGAATGCGCCGATGAAAAAAAGAACAATATGCCACACACTCGGAAAACGGCCCTCATGCATCCCGGCGAGGCCGACCGACCACCAGCATGGCATGAGAAGAAGCCACGACCCGATCGGCCGGTCGAGACGCGCGAGCCGCAGATAGGGGCGACTGTAGACCGGAGCGATGCTGTCGACCCAGTTACCGGTCGCATCCGCGACGCGTCCGGAGCTTTCGCTCATTTTCCGAGCGCATTTCCGGTCAGGGTGTCGAAGGTGCCGCGGCCGGTTTTGATATTTTTGGAATTGGGGACAGGGCTTGAAAGCGCATCGCTCAAGCTTGGCCCCTGTTGCTGCACGGGCGCGGCGGCCGCTTCGCAAACCCTGGTGCGAATTTCGGAAACCTTGGCGATGCCGCTCTTGATTTCGGTGGGCACATTCCCTGGGATTCCACACCATACGCCGTTATCGACGGCATACTTCAGCATCTTGTTTTGTGCGGCCAGGAATGCATTGAACAGGTGGCAGGCCTCCCGCGGTGTTGCCTTGCGATCGTTTGCAGCCTTGATTGCCTGGGCCTTTTTCTCGGCGTCGGCGCGCAGTTTAAAGAATTCCTGAACGCAGGGCGGCGCCTCCTGCTGCGGCGGCGCCGGCTGGAATTGTGCGCTGGCAGTCGCTGTACAAAGCGGCAGAAATAACGCGGCGATCAGTCCTCGGCGCAGGTTCATGAAGCGCATTCTCCCTCGTTCGCACATACTATAACAATCGCCGATTTGTCGCTGGCTTATAGCAACCCGAATACGTCGGGAAGGCGGCACCGACAAGGTGACGGTAAGGCCTCGCGCGCCGCCGCTGGATTGCGTAAACCGGCCCCGTCCACGAGTTGCAAAGACTAACCCCATGCCGCGCTACGAATTTCGGACCCCTCGGCTTTATATCAAGGCGGCTTTGTCCGCCGGCGGAACTGTGTCGCTCGACCGCGACCAGGCGAACTACCTGCTCAATGTGCTGCGGCTGAAAAGCGGCCAAGACGTCCTTGTCTTCAACGGAAGGGACGGAGAGTGGCAGGCGAGCCTGATGGAGAGCGGCCGCCGGCAGGCGACGCTGGCAATTGCCGCGCAGTTGCGGCCGCAACCGCCATCCGGCGACCTGCACTTCCTGTTCGCCCCGCTTAAGCACGCTCGGCTCGACTATCTCGTGCAGAAGGCCGTCGAGATGGGTGCTTCCTATTTGCAGCCGGTGATCACGCGCCATACGCAGGTGGCGCGCGTCAATATTGAGCGCATGCGCGCCAATGTCGTGGAGGCGGCGCAGCAGTGCGGGGTACTTGCCGTGCCGGGCGTTGGCGCGCCGATCAAGCTCGATGCTGCGACCGGCGATCAAGGCCGGCTTCTCGTTTTCTGCGATGAAGACGCGGACGTGAAAGATCCGGTCACTGTGCTGGGCGAAGCGAAAGCGGGCTTGCTCCGGCCGGCGTCCATCGCAGTCCTGGTCGGACCTGAAGGAGGCTTCGCAGATGAGGAGAGGGCCGCGCTGCTCGAGAGGCCAAGGGTAGTCCGCATCGCGCTCGGACCCCGGATCCTGCGGGCGGACACTGCAGCCGTGGCTGCATTGACGCTGGTCCAGGCGGTTCTTGGCGATTGGCTGGCGGCCGATTGAGCCAGCCGGGCAGGCGACAAATGCGTGACTCGCGCATAGAAAGACACGGACACCGAAATTTGTGCTAAGCTCCGACCGATGCTGGGGAGCCAAACATGACGACTTTATCCTATTCCCTCCGCTGCCTCCTGATCGCCGCCTTGGCAGGTATCACTGCGGGCTCTCCAGCGGTCGCCGCAGGTTGGCTCGAAAAGAGCATCTATCTGATCGGGCCGCGCTATGATGGTGTGTTGCCACCATGCGAGGCGGCGCTGAACACCATTTCATGGCGGTTTGCACAGAAGGAAGGCCGCTTCTGGAATTCAGACCTCCAGATTCTCGGATTTGAGCGAGTCCGCGAAACTGCTTTCCGGCCCTGGGCGCCGGAGACGGTTCCACGGCGGTTCTGTACCGCCGTCGCCCGCGTCAGTGACGGGCATCAGCACACCGTCCACTATTCGATCGGGGAAGACACCGGGATGATAGGGATGACTTGGGGTGTGGAGTGGTGCGTGGTCGGCCTCGATCGAAACTGGGCATACAATCCCGCCTGCAAGATGGCTCGGCCCTGATCCGCCAGGTCTGTTTCTCTTTTTATTCTGATTTGTTCTTGTAACGTTCATGCGGCGACGGTATCCAAGCAATGGAACCGGTGAGTTGGATCAATTTCCGGTTTGTTCTCTTCCGGTTTGTTCTCGTTCGCGTGTGAGGCGGCACTTATGGAAATCGACTGCAACCCATGGTTGACTCTCGCCAGAATTCTCGCCGTCTTGCTGTCATTCAATGCAGCGGTTGGGGCTGCGCAAGACCGCCGGCAAGGTGAGCCTGGTGAGTTTGATTTTTATGTGCTCGCACTGTCCTGGTCGCCATCATACTGCGAGGCTTCGCGGGATCGCTCGCCCACCAGACCGCCTGACCGGCAGTGCGCGGGCCGCCCCTTCGCCTTTGTCGTGCACGGCCTGTGGCCGCAATATGAACGCGGCTTTCCTTCTTACTGTCAGGTGCCGGCCCCGCGGCTCAACCACACGATCGTGGGTCGCATGCTCGATCTCATGCCGAGCCCGCGACTGGTTTTCCACGAATGGGATCGTCACGGTACCTGTTCGGGTCTGAATGCACAGGCTTACTTCGAGACCGTCCGCAAGGCGCGGGCGGCTGTGACGATTCCCGCCCGCTATTTGGCCCTCGGCCAGCCGACGCCGGTTTCGCCCGCAAATATCATCAACGCATTTATATCCGCTAATCCGGCCCTTTCCCGCGATGCAATCTCTGTAGCGTGTGACGGCAAGCGCCTGACCGAAGTGCATATTTGCCTTTCCAAGGATTTGTCATTCCATGGTTGCCCGCAACTTTCGCGCCGCGGTTGCCGGCGCGACAACATTGTAATGCCCGCAGTGCGTGGCGGATGATGCGCGTTCAGGGCTGCCTGCCGGTCATGCCTGGGATGAACCCGGGGCCGCGAGCCGTACCGTGAACTACCGTCATGATTTCCATGCCGGGAATTTTGCCGACGTGCTGAAGCACGTCGTCCTTTGCTCGATCCTCGTCTACCTGCGCCGGAAACCGGCAGGTTTCCGTGTTGTCGACACACATGCCGGCGCCGGGCTCTACGACCTGACCGGTGCCGAAGCCACGCGGGGGGCGGAGTGGCAAGACGGTATTGCCAAGCTGTTGTCGGCAAAATTGTCGGCGAAAACGGCCGCCGTCCTCGCACCCTATCTCGAAGTGATCGGTGCCCTCAACGAACGGGGGCAGCTTCGTGTCTATCCAGGATCGCCGGCCCTGACACGAGCCTGGCTTCGGCCGCAGGACCGCCTGGTCGCCTGTGAACTTGAACCGAAGGCGGCGACCGCGCTGGCGCGCAACCTCCGCGGCGACAGCCGGATCAAGACCCTTAGAATCGACGGCTGGACAGCCCTCAACGCCTATGTGCCGCCAAAAGAACGGCGCGGCGTCGTCCTGGTCGATCCGTCCTATGAAGCCGATAACGATTTCACACGCCTTTTCAGCGAGTTAATGGCTGGCTATCGCAAGTGGCCAACCGGAATCTATTTGCTCTGGTACCCAATTAAGGGCCGCGGCAACCCCGATCTTCTCGCCAGGCGCTTCCGCCGGTCGGGGCTGCAGAAGGCCCTCCGGGCTGAAATCCAGGTTGGTCCCCTCAGTGACCCCAGCCGGCTCAATGGGTGCGGTCTGATCGTCGTAAACCCGCCCTGGACCCTTGAGCAGGATCTTTCCGGCGCAGGAGCCGAACTGGCAACCATCCTGGCTCGCGAGGGAAAACCCGCATTCCGTCTTGACTGGCTGACCGGGGAGACGGGGCCCGGCCCCCATTGATTCCCCCTTTGGCTCTTTCCACAGGGCTGCAGTTGGTGTGTAGTTCCCATCTGGCAGTGACGTTCCGCCTCCTGTGGGGGCCGGCGGAGTGACTGAGGCCGGGTCGGCCGACGCTTTCCCCGATTGTGAATGTCCAGCCGAGCCGCCGTGCGTGGGGCCGGCGGCGGAGCAGTGGGGGAAGAGGAGTTTTCCCGATGGCGCAAACGGGTGTCGTGAAATTCTTCAATGGTGAGCGGGGCTACGGTTTCATCAAGCCGGACGATGGTGGACGCGATGTCTTCGTTCACATTACGGCTGTCGAGCAGGCCGGGCTGAAAGGCTTGAACGAGGGGCAGAGGATCAGCTTCGACGTTGAACCGGACAAGAAGGGAAAAGGTCCGAAGGC
>DATEKG010000319.1:0-6177 GCA_035277565.1 Pseudolabrys sp. | reverse complement strand
TCGCGCCGGCGGACGCGGGTAACTTCCTTGCCCATTCCTCAATCCTTTCGCGTCCCGCGCACCAGCGGCGCGCGGGCCAATCCTGTTATCAAGTCGGTCCCGGGGTCTTCTTCTTGCCGGCGATGGTCTTGGCCGGCCCTTTGCGTGTCCGCGCATTCGTGTGGGTGCGCTGGCCGCGAACGGGCAGGCCCTTGCGATGGCGAAGACCGCGATAGCATCCGAGATCCATCAGCCGCTTTATGTTCAACTGCACCTCGCGGCGGAGATCGCCCTCGACGATATAGTCACGATCGATGATCTCGCGGATTTGAAGCACTTCGGCGTCGGTCAGCTGGGACACGCGACGCGCCGGCGGCAAATTAACCTTGTCCATGATATCCTGGGCGGTCTTGGACCCGATGCCATGGATGTATTGCAGCGCGATCACAACGCGCTTGTTGGTCGGCAGATTGACACCCGCGATACGAGCCACCTAGCTTCTCCTATATCGTCCCGTGGCGCCGAAAGCGCCGAATTCCGTAGTCCCATGAATGGGATAGCGCAAAGCGTAACACGACGCCCGTCCCCGCCTTGCTGGGGCCCGGCATCGCGTCAAACTCCTGAATGTGGAGCTTATTAAGGGATTCATCGCGCCCTCGTCAACTCCGCCGGCTACGGTTTTTACGTCCCGCAGCCCTGCCTTTGCGCCTCCTGGAGGCCTGCGGCCGCTTCCGGCCGCCGCCGGCCCGCCGGCTGGGGCTCTTGCGTGCGGCAGCACGCTTCGTAGCGGCAGCACGCTTCGTAGCCGCCTTGCCCCTTTTGACCCCATTAGCCTTCCGCCTCCGACGCCCCGCGCCCCTCCCGGAACACAGATGCCGTCCAATTGCGGCCGTTACCGCGTCGATCGGAGCCATGCCGTCCACGCTCCGGAGAATGCTTTTCGAAGCGTAGTAGTCCGCCAGCGGCGCTGTCTGGGCCCGATAGGCCGCAAGCCGCCCCTTGAGCACTTCGGGATTATCGTCGGCGCGAATCCCTTCGCCGCGCGCGGTCATTTCTGCAACCCGTTTTTCGATCCGCTGCAGCAGGATCCCTTCGTCGACCTTCAGCTCGATTACGGCGTCGAGCTTGAGCCCGCGTTCCTCAAGCAGCCGGTCGAGAGCTTCGGCCTGCGCGACCGTGCGTGGAAATCCATCGAGCACAAATCCGCGCTTTGCATCCGCCTGGTCAATGCGGTCGGCAATGATTGCAACCACGATTTCGTCCGGCACGAGCTCGCCGCGGTCCATGATGCTCTTGGCCTGCAACCCGACCGGCGTACCGGCGGCGGCCGCCGCACGCAGCATGTCGCCGGTCGACAACTGTACGATGCCGTGCTTGGCGATCAGACGTTGTGCTTGCGTGCCCTTCCCCGCCCCCGGCGGGCCGAGCAGAATCAACCTCATCGCGTCCGACCCCGCAGCTTTGACCGCTTGATCAAGCCTTCATACTGGTGAGCAAGCAGGTAGCCCTGGATCTGCGCTACGGTATCCATCGTGACGCTGACCACGATCAGCAGCGAAGTTCCGCCGAAGTAAAATGGCACGGCGGCATAGGAAATCAGGATTTCCGGAATAAGGCAGACGATCGCGAGGTAAAGCGCACCGACGACCGTAATCCTCGAGAGAACGTAGTCGATATATTCGGCGGTCCGTTCGCCCGGGCGAATGCCCGGAATGAATCCGCCATGTTTCTTCAGGTTGTCCGCGGTTTCCGTCGGATTGAAAACGACTGCGGTGTAGAAGAACGCGAAAAATACGATCAAAGCGATATAGAGAATGAGAAACAAAGGTCGGCCGTGTCCCAGGAGGGTCGTGACCGTGGTCAGCCACCCCGGTCCTTGACCGGCATTGAAGTTTGCGACCGTCGTCGGCAACAGCAGCAGCGAGGAGGCGAAAATCGGCGGTATCACGCCCGAAGTGTTGAGCTTGAGCGGCAGATGCGAGGATTGGCCTTCGAACATGCGGTTGCCGACCTGGCGCTTCGGATACTGAATCAGCAACCGGCGTTGCGCACGCTCCATGAACACGATGAACGCAATCACGGCGACGGCCATGACAATCACCGCGAGAATAAGGCCTGTCGACAAGGCGCCCTGGCGTCCGAGTTCGAGCGTGCCGGCGATCGCAGACGGCAACTGGGCGACAATGCCCGAGAGAATGATGAGTGAAATGCCGTTGCCGATCCCGCGCGAGGTAATTTGCTCGCCCAGCCACATGAGAAACATCGTGCCGCCGGTAAGCGTAATCGTCGTTGATAACAGAAAGAAGAAGCCCGGGTTGGAGACAACATTACCCGTACCTTCGAGGCCAACACCGATGCCATAGGCCTGGACCGCGGCCAGTCCCACGGTGAGGTACCGCGTGTACTGGTTCATGATCTTGCGGCCCTGCTCCCCTTCCTTCTTGAGTGCCTCGAGGGTAGGCGAAACGGTCGTCATCAGCTGAATGATGATCGAGGCCGAAATGTACGGCATGATATTGAGCGCAAAGATCGCCATCCGGTGGATGCCGCCGCCGGAAAACATGTTGAACATGCCGAGGATACCGCCGGCCTGCGTGTTGAAGATCTGTTCCCAGGCATTCGGGTCGATACCGGGCAGCGGGATATAGGTCCCCAGGCGATAGACGAGCAGCGCCCCGACCGTAAACCAGATGCGTTTCTTGAGTTCCTCGGCCTTGGCGAGCGCCGAAAAATTAAGGTTCGATGCCAGTTGTTCCGCTGCCGATACCATTGCTCGCTCCTGCCGCCGCGCCCGCCCGATGAGACCCAGTCAGGTATCCCGCAGTTCTAGATAGGCACGCCGCCTCGAACTTGAACCTGCCAGTCACCCCCGTTCACTCGGACTTCGGTGACTTGTCCTCGGCCTTCGCCTTTGACGGGCTGGCTTTCGACCTGTCGCCGCCCTTTTGGCCCAGTGCCATCCGCTTGTTCTTGCCCTTCGGCACGGCATCTTCTTCCTTTGCCGGAGCAAGAATTTTCACGGTCCCGCCAGCCTTTTCGACGGCCGCAATCGCGGACCTGGAAGCACGCCAAACCGAAAATTCAACCTTGCTCTTGAGCTCGCCGTCACCCAGGAGTTTGACGCCGCCCTTCTCACGGCGCATCAAGCCGGCCCTGACCATCGCAACGGCGTCGACTGGCGCCTTGGCATCAATGAGGCCGGCGTCGATGGCCGCCTGAACCTTGCCGAGATTGATCTCGTTGAGCCGCTCGCCAAACGACGTATTGCGGAACCCGCGTTTCGGCAAACGCCGATGCAGCGGCATTTGGCCGCCCTCGAAGCCCTTATTGCGATAGCCCGTGCGGGCGGTCTGACCCTTGCCGCCCCGTCCGCCGGTCTTGCCCATACCCGAACCGATTCCTCGGCCAATGCGCATGGGCTTCTTCCGCGCACCCGGCCTGTCGGCGATCTGGTTGAGTTTCATTGTTTCTATTCCTCGTCATCTTGCCCGGGCGTCAGTCAAAGGCGCCAGCACCCGGTCTTCACTTCGCATCGCCGACGACACGCACGAGATGCTGAACCTTCCGGATCATCCCGCGGGTGGCGGGTGTGTCCGGCAGATCTCGCAAGCGCCCGATTTTGTTGAGGCCAAGGCCGATCAAGGTCTGACGCTGATCAAAGTGGCGCCGTTGCGGGCTGCCCACCTGCTCGACCTTGATGGTCTTTTGTCCCTGCGCCATGTGCCGGTTCCTTTAGTCAGCCGTTGCTTCGGCATCGCTGTCACGGCGGCGTGACTGCAACGTCGATACCTTGATATTTCGTCGTGCTGCGACCGAGCGCGGCGAATCTTGATGCTTGAGCGCATCGAACGTCGCGCGCACGACATTGTAGGGATTGGAGGAGCCGAGCGACTTTGCAACGACGTCCTGCATCCCGAGCGTTTCAAACACCGCCCGCATCGGGCCGCCGGCAATGATGCCTGTGCCGGGGGGCGCTGCGCGCAGATAAACCTTGCCTGCACCATGGCGGCCAAGCACGTCGTGATGAAGCGTGCGGCCCTCCCGCAGCGGAACGCGCGTAAGACCCCGCTTGGCGGCATCGGTCGCCTTGCGGATCGCCTCGGGAACTTCGCGAGCCTTGCCGTGACCAAACCCGACGCGCCCCTTTTGGTCGCCCACCACGACGAGCGCCGCAAATCCGAAACGGCGGCCGCCCTTGACCACCTTGGCCACACGATTGATGTGCACCAGCTTGTCGATGAACTCGCTGTCGCGCTCCTCGCGTTCACCGCGTTCTCGTTCCCGTCGGCCTTCTCGTGCCATGTGCCTTGGTCCCGTTAAAAGTTGAGGCCGCCTTCACGCGCGGCATCCGCCAGCGCCTTGATGCGTCCGTGATAGAGATAGCCGCCGCGATCGAATACGACGTCCTTGATGCCTTTTTCCCTGGCGCGCTCGGCAATGAGCTTGCCCACGGCCTTTGCCGCCGCGATATTCGCGCCGGTCTTTGCACCCTCGCGCATTGTCTTCTCCAGCGACGAGGCGGCCGCAAGCGTCTCGCCTTTGTTGTCGTCAATCAGCTGGGCGTAGATGTGCTTGGACGAGCGAAATACGGACAGTCGCGTACGCCCGCGCGCCGCAAGTCTGATCTTGCGTCGCACTGTCGCCGTCCGCCGTGCGGTCCGGTCCGTTAGCTTCGACATGGCGCGTCCTCTATTTCTTCTTCCCTTCCTTGCGGAAGATGTACTCGTTCACATATTTCACGCCTTTGCCCTTGTAGGGCTCAGGCGGGCGGAAACCGCGGATCTCGGCGGCAACGTGGCCAACCTTCTGCTTGTCGACTCCGGTCACAACGATTTCCGTCGGCTTCGGCGTCGCGATCGCGATCCCTTCCGGAATCGGATAGTTCACGTCGTGGGAGAACCCCAGCTGCAATTGCAGGGTCTTGCCCTGGACGGCGGCACGAAAACCGACGCCGGTGATTTCGAGCTTTTCCTCGAAGCCCTTCGTCACGCCCGACATCAGATTGGCAACCAGTGTGCGCGACGTGCCCCACATCGAACGTGCGCGCTTGGTTTCGCTGCGCGGCTCGAGCTTGATCGCACCCTTGTCCATCGCAACTGCAACATCGTCGTGCACCACGACCTGGAGGGCGCCTTTCGGGCCCTTCACCTTGACTGTCTGTCCCTCGACATTGGCGGTGACGCCCGTTGGAACCGCGACCGCTTTGTTACCGATGCGCGACATCAGAACACCGTGCAGATGATTTCGCCGCCCACATTCGCATCGCGGGCGTCGTGGTCGGCCATCACGCCTTTGGGGGTCGACAGGATGGCGACGCCAAGACCGTTGTTGATGCGCGGAAGGTTGCGCACCGCGACATAGACACGGCGGCCCGGCTTGGACACACGCTCGATCTCGCGGATGACCGGTTCGCCGTCGAAATATTTGAGCTCAATCTCCAGTTCGGAACGGCCGCTCGCATGTGCAACGGCGGTATAGCCTCGAATGAAGCCCTCCGACTTTAGCACCTCAAGCACCCGCTCGCGCTGTCTGGAGCCCGGCATCGACACTTTCGACTTGTTGCGCATCTGTGCATTGCGGATGCGCGCGATCATGTCGCCGATGGGATCGTTGACTGCCATCGCGCCCTCCCTACCAGCTCGACTTCACAAGGCCGGGAATCAGGCCCTTGGAGCCGAGTTCACGCAGCGCGATACGGCTCAGACGATGCTTGCGATAGAAGCCGCGCGGCCTTCCCGTAAGTTCGCAGCGATTGCGAATACGCGTCCTCGACGAATTGCGAGGCTGCTCGGCAAGCTTCAGCGACGCCGCAAAACGCTCCTCCATGGGCAGTTTCTTGTCGTGCGCGATCGCCTTCAGTTTTGCGCGCCGGTTTGCGAATTTCTTCGCCATCCTGCGTCGCCTGTTGTTCTTCTCAATTGAACTCTTCTTCGCCATACTTTCACTCCTTGCGGTTCCGCGTATGAGGGCAAGCCTCACTGCCGGAACGGGAAGTTGAACGCGGTGAGCAGCGCACGCGCCTCGTCGTCATTGCGCGCGCTGGTGCAAACGGTAATGTCGAGACCCCAGGTGTCGGTGACCTTGTCGAAATCGATTTCCGGGAAAACGGTATATTCCTTGATTCCGAGGCTGTAGTTGCCGCGGCCGTCGAAACTCTTCGGGTTCAGCCCGCGGAAGTCGCGGACGCGCGGCAACGCA
>DATEKG010000318.1:0-13454 GCA_035277565.1 Pseudolabrys sp. | reverse complement strand
GCTTTCAGTTGATCCTTAGCGAAACGGGTCGCCGGCTGTTCTTTTTCGGCCGCAGCTGAGGCAGGCATCGACGTCTCCTTGACTAAAGCGGGACGGGCCTTGCCCGCCGCTTGCCAGGAAGCATTGTGAACTGGGCGCCGTCAGGTCAAGGCAACGCCGGCGTCATCCACGCTGTTCACACCCGGCCGGTGACAATCAATGCTGATGGCTGGACTTTTCGAATGCCGCTTTCGTTTCGGGCGAAGCTTCTTTCTGGTACTTCTTTCGCCATTCCTCGTACGGCATGCCGTAAACAATCTCGCGGCTCTGCTCCTTGCTCATGGACAGGCCATTGGCATCGGCAGCTTCCTTCATCCAGTTCGACAGGCAGTTACGGCAGAAGCCCGCAAGGTTCATCAGATCGATGTTCTGTACGTCGGTGCGCGACCTCAGATGCTCAACCAGCCGCCGGTAGACGGCGGCCTCAAGCTCGGTGCGGGTCTTGTCGTCCATAGTGGTGTCCTCCACTGTAGGGAAAGATAGACATGGCCGGGGCGGGTTTGAAGGCCCTTGCGGATGCGATGTTGAAGGAACGTACACGGTGAAGTTCGCCCATTTTTCGCATGTCTGGGGCAAGCCAGGCATGACCCCTCACCAGCGCTACGAGGAACTGTGGCGCGAGCTCCGGCTCTGCGATGACCTTGGTTTCGACTACGCCTTCTGCGTCGAGCACCACTTCCGGCCTGACGAGAGCTGGATGTCGTCGCCCAGCGTCTTCGTCGTGGGCGCCGCCGCACGGACGCGCAAGATGCGTGTCGGGTCGATGGGCTATGTGGTACCGCTCTATCACCCTCTGCGTCTTGCCGAGGAAATTGCTCTCGTCGACCAGATGGTGGGCGGGCGCATGGAGCTCGGGCTCGTGCCCGGCATCAATCCCGATTATTTCAAGCCGTTCGGCTTTGACTATAACCTGCGAAAATCCCCGACGCTCGAATTTGTAGACTACCTGCGCGCCGCTTACGGCGAAACGCAGCCGTTTTCGTTTCACGGCGACAATCACCGCACCGAAAGTGCGCTGCTCGCCGTCCAGCCGGCGCAGAAGCCGCATCCGCCGCTATGGATGATGAGCCGCGATCCGCAAACGCTCGAATTTTGCGCCCGGCATGGAATCAATCCGGGATATTTCCTCGTCTACCCGCGCGGCGATGCAGCCCCCCGCTATCGAAAGTTTCTTGCAGACTGGTCCGCTGCAGGTCATTCACGCCAACCGAAAATCGCATATTGCACAGTGGTTTACGTCGACGAAACCGACCAGAAGGCGCTTGATGTGGCGTCGCAGCGTGCTGCGCGCGCCTATGAAGGCCTGCTGCCGCCGGCCAGGCCCGGAGAGACCTTCGAGCAGCGGGCGACCGCCCATTCAAAAAGATATATCGGCCGCGGGGAGCCGGGCGCTACCGAAATCATGGCCAATCTTTTCGACGCCGATTACCTGCTCAAGCACGATCTCGTATTTATCGGCTCACCGCAGACCGTCACCGAAAAAATCCGCGCGGCAGCTGACTCAGGCGTATTCAACGTCTTCATGGGCGAGTTCAACTTTTCCGATCTGCCGGAGCCGGATCTCATGCGCTCGATCCGGCTGTTCGGCGAAAAAGTCGCGCCCGCACTGCGGACGTTCGAACCCTTCTAGTCTTTCGCGAATCCTACTGGCCTTTTACCAATTCCGGATTGGCCCGAAGCCGCGCGCTGTTGAGCCGGTAAACGATGAAGCAGACCACCGCACCTACGGCAAAAGGTAGAGTTGACCAGACATAGAGCCGCGTGATGGGCAGTCCGACGAAAAACGCCCCGAGCATGGGGCCGACGACAGCGCCGAGCCTGCCCATGCCGAGCTGCCAGCCTGAGCCATTGGCGCGCAACGAGGTCGGATAGATCATCGCACCGACGACGTTGATGCCCGACTGGATGCCGAGGACGACAAAGCCGGCAAAGAAAGTCGCCGTCAGCAGAGCGGTCGTGGAGGCCAATCCGGCAAACCCGATTGAACCGACCACAGGCACGGCAATCAAAAACATGAAGGCAATCGCGGCAAAGCGCCATCGCTGCAGCCACGAACTCAGGAGCAGGGAACCGACGGTGCCGCCGACCTGCATCGCCGCACCGGCAAGTGCCGCGATCTGCGGCGCCACTTTGGCGGCTCCCATCAGTGTTGGTGTCCAGCTGATGAGGAAGAAATATCCCATCAGGTTCAATGCGAAGAGAAGCCATGTCAGCGGCGTTATGACCGCCAGACCGCTGCCAAACAGATAGATCGGGTTCGAGCTCGGGGATTGTTTCTCGTCCTCGATGACAAACTTCGCATTGGGAGGCACTTTGTAGCCGGGGCTGATCTCCGCAATGAGGGCTTCCATCTTCTGCCGTTGGCTCTCGTGCAGCGCCATGAACTTGATCGATTCCGGCATGCCGTAAATGGCGGCGAGCGCAAAGATGATCGGCGCGACACCGCCGATCTGGAACAGAATCGGCCATCCGTAGTGCGGAACCAGCAGCGCGCCCGCAAATCCCGGCAGCGCCGCGCCCAGCGGGACCATGCCGGTGGCGATGATTGCAAGCGTCGCACGCTTGTTGCGGGGCGCGGATTCGGCGTTGATTGCAACCGCATTCGGTATCACGCCGCCAATGCCGAGGCCGGCAAAAAACCGGAGCCACGACAGTTCGGTCAAATTGGTGGAATAGGCAGCCCAGAAGGTGAGCACGCCGAAGAGAAGATTTGCAATGATCAAGGCGGTCTTGCGTCCGTAACGATCGCCGATCCAGCCGAAAATCTGCGATCCGAACAGGACACCGAAATTGCTGGCACTGAGCACGATGCCAAGGTCTTTTGGCGCGATGTGCCATTCCCTGATGAGGTGCGGCACAGCGAAGGCAACTGCGGTGATGTCGTAGCCGTCGATGAAGGCGATCAGGACCGACCAGATGATCAGCTTGATCTGAAAAGGACTGAGCCCGCGCTCGTCGAGCAGCCGTGAGACCGGAACGACCTGGTCCGCCATGATTCCCTCCCCTGGACAGCTTTTTTATGAGGCCATTGCGCCCCTTGCCATGAATGCTATGCCACCGATGCCGCAATGGAAAGCGGCTCCGCAGTCTCCATCGGTCAGCAGTGGGCAGGACCGGCCGAATGAGCTCCGCCGGAATTCTGTTTTTAATGGATGCCGGATAGTAGGCTGGCCGGCGCACTTCAGGGACCCGCTGATCGCCGACAGCATGGCGCCGCCGCTCCGCACGTTTCTCACGGACCTTTTCCACACCGCAGTGGCCGCGGCGCATCCCGCCGCGTGCCTGCCCGCCTTGCTGCCGAGACCGCCGGCAGGCCGGATCATCGTGCTTGCGGCCGGCAAGGCCGCCGGCTCAATGGCGGAAGTGACTGAAGCCCGCTACCTCGATCGGGAGCGCATTGCCGCTGAACGGCTGAGCGGCGTCGCCGTCGCGCGCCACGGCTATGGACGGCGCCTTCGGCGCATCGACATGATCGAGGCCGGCCATCCGATTCCCGACGCAGCGGGCATTGAAGGCGCGGAACGCGCCCTGGGCCTTGCGGGCGGTGCGGGCGTGGACGATCTCGTGCTCGCCCTGATGTCGGGGGGTGCATCCGCCAACTGGATAGCGCCGGCCGACGGCATTTCGCTGAACGACAAGCAGGCCGTGACACGCGCCTTGTTGCGTTCCGGCGCGGCGATCGGAGAGATCAATACGGTGCGCAAGCATCTGTCTCGCATCAAGGGCGGGCGGCTTGCACGGCGGGCGCATCCTGCAAGACTGCTGACGATTGCGATTTCGGACGTTCCGGGCGATGAGCCCTCCGCAATCGGGTCCGGGCCGACCGTTCCCGATCCCACCACGCTTGCCGACGCACGCGCGATCATCGCGAAATACAAACTCGAGGTGCCGGACGTGATCGTCCGTGCGCTCGGCGATGAGCGGAATGAATCGCCCAAGCCGGGCGATCCCGTTTTTGCCGGAACGGAATTCGTGCTGGCGGCGCGGCCTGCCGATGCGCTGCGCGCCGCCGAAAACGCGGTGCGCGCCGCCGGCTACGAGAGCATTCAGCTCGGCGATCGCATCGAAGGCGAGGCGCGCGAGGTCGCCAATGAGCATGCGCGGCTCGCGCGCGGTCTGAGGGCGCAGGGGAAACGCGGCGTGCTCCTTTCCGGAGGCGAACTGACGGTCACCATCCGCGGCAGGGGACGCGGGGGACCGAATCAGGAATACGCGCTCGCGCTCGCCGTGGCGCTTGCCGGCATGCCGGCTGTCGCCGCGCTCGCCGCCGACACCGACGGCACCGACGGCGGCAGCGGCTCCGCGTCCGACCCCGCCGGCGCGCTGGTTGATGGCGAATCAGTGGCGCGCGCCGAGGCGAAAAGCCTCGATCCTGCCGCCTTCCTTGCCGACAATAATTCCAGCGAATTCTTCGCTGCTCTTGGCGATCTGCTCGTCCCAGGGCCGACTTATACCAACGTGAACGACTTCCGAGCCATCGTCGTTGACACGCCGTGATTGATCACGCCAAAACGGCGTAACGCTTTGAACCATCGACAATCGTGACTGTATTGCCACCCACCTCATCAAAACGCCGCTTGTTGCAAATTCTTGGCTGCACCGCAGTCTTCGTCCTGCTGTTGGCAGAGTCCGCACTCCCTGCAAAAGCCGATTTCCGTCTTTGCAACAACACTGGAAGCCGGGTGGGCGTTTCGATCGGCTACAAGGACAATGAGGGCTGGACAACGGAGGGATGGTGGAACGTTGCGTCACGTTCCTGCGAAACCTTGCTGCGAGGCGCTCTGGTTGCGCGTTACTATTATATCTATGCGGTCGATTACGACCGTGGCGGCGAATGGTCAGGCAAGGCCTATATGTGCTCGCGCGAGAAGGAATTCACGATTCGAGGAACAGACAATTGTCTGGCGCGCGGCTACGACCGCACCGGCTTTTTCGAGGTTGATACGGGTGAGCAGCGGTCCTGGACCGTGCAACTGACTGACACGGCCGAGCAGGCGCCGGAACGCCCGTTGCCGCCGCGCGCGCCGCTCGGGAACTCCCGTCCGCCGACAACACTGCCGGCGCCCTCGCCGGGAGGTGCCAAGCAATGAGACGATTGCGCCGCGCAAAGATCGTCGCGACCCTCGGACCTGCGTCATCGAGCGCCGAGATGATCGCCCAACTGTTCAGGGCCGGCGTAGACGTATTCCGCATCAATATGAGTCATACAAGCCAGGATCGTATGCGCGAACTGGTGAGCCTGATCCGGACTGTCGAGCGCGACAACGGCCGTCCGATCGGCGTGCTCATCGACCTGCAGGGTCCGAAACTGCGGCTCGGCACGTTTGCGGGCGGCTCCGCGACCGTGAAGAACGGAGATACATTCGTCCTCGACTCCGATGGCTCGACGCCGGGTGATGCCAAACGGGCCTATCTTCCGCATCCGGAGATATTTGTCACGATCAAGCCCGGACATGCGCTTCTGATCGACGATGGCAAGGTACGGCTTGTCGTCACCGGGACCGACCCGAAGCAAATAACTACGCGCGTGGTCGTCGGAGGAAAACTGTCGGACCGCAAAGGCGTAAGCCTTCCGGACACGACCATTCCCTTTTCCGCGCTCGCCGAAAAGGACCGGTCCGATCTCGAGGCGGCGCTGGACACCGGAATCGACTGGGTGGCGCTTTCCTTCATTCAACGGCCTGAAGACATCGCCGAAGCAAAAAAAATTACGCGCGGGCGCGCAGCTGTCATGGCCAAAATAGAGAAGCCGCAAGCTGTGAAGCGGCTCGCCGAGATCATTGATCTCTCGGATGCGTTGATGGTGGCGCGCGGCGATCTCGGCGTGGAAATGCCGCTCGAGAAGGTGCCCGGCGTGCAAAAGCAAATGACACGCGCGTGCCGCGTGGCCGGAAAGCCTGTCGTTGTCGCAACGCAGATGCTTGAATCGATGATTAACGCGCCTGTCCCGACCCGCGCCGAAGTCTCGGATGTTGCGACCGCCATTTTTGAAGGCGCCGACGCCGTGATGCTATCCGCGGAATCGGCGGCCGGTCAGTATCCTGTCCAGGCCGTCACCACGATGAATCGAATCGCCGAGGAAGTCGAAGGTGACCCGCTTTATCGCAATATCATAACGGCGCAGCGCGCCGAGCCGGAGGCGACGGGCGCCGATGCCATTGCCGACGCCGCGCGCCATATCGCCGACACGCTCGATCTTGCCGCCGTCATCTGCTGGACGTCATCCGGCTCGACCGGCTTGCGCGTGGCGCGCGAGCGGCCGCGGCCGCCGATCGTTGCCCTGTCACCGAACATCGCGACCGGACGCCGCCTCGCCGTGGCGTGGGGTGTGCATTGCGTCGTCACCGAAGATGCCCACGACCAGGACGATATGGTCGACCGCGCCTGCCGGATTGCCTTCAAGGAAGGTTTCGCCAAGGCCGGCCAGCGCGTGATCGTCGTCGCCGGCGTGCCGCTCGGCACACCTGGCGCGACGAATATGCTGCGGATCGCCTATGTCGGTGCGGAGTCGGCTGGGGACCAGAATTAAATATCCCTGCCCTCGACTTTTTCCTGAAGCGTCTTCACCAGGTCTGGAATCCGCTCCATGCGCGGATAAAGTTCGAGCACGCGCCGATAGACCTCGAGCGCCTGCCTGTCGTCGCCGATGTCCTGCATGATGAGGCCGAAACCCGCCAGGGCACCGAAATGGCGCGGCTCCCGCTTGAGCACTTCACGAATATCGGCAAGCGCGCGGCCATAATCCTTCTTCATATAGTAGATGGTCGCACGGCGATTCCATGCCTCGGTATAATCCGGTTTCACCTTGATGATCGCATCGAGCAGCCGGGTCGCGAGATCGAGATCCTTGGACTCGATAGCCGTCTTGACGCGCGTCATGAGCAGATTGGCCGTGTCGCTATGCGAGACAGTCCACAGCGCCCAGATGCGTTCTTCGATCGCCTTCGCCGTGACGTCGTCGGGCGCCACCTTGAGCGCGCCGAACAGAAAATCGAGATTCTGCAGGCGATCGCCCGCACCGACACGCGGCAGCTTGTCCGGCGGCTTGACCCAATGACCCGATTGCGCGGCAGCCGGGTCCGATGCCGTCGCGGCCGCGATCAGGAATGCTGCAAGGAATCGAATGCGCATGAGCGGAGTTTAGTGTCTCCGCGTTTCATGGCCAATATGCGGCGGGGAACTGGCGCCGGCGGCGCCAAAATCAGCCCTGACGGGCCTTAAAGCGGCGATTGGTCTTGTTGATGATGTAGACCCGGCCCTTGCGGCGCACGAGGCGGTTATTGCGGTGCCGGCCACGCAGCGATTTCAGGGAGTTGCGGACTTTCATGACGATCTCTGGCTAATATTTGCCCGGTACATACGCAGCCCACTCGAGCCTGTCAACGCGAGCCGCCCAACGGTGGTTACCGGGGAGCGCGTGCCCTACAGTCAGGTCTCAAGGAGCTTTAGCCGTGCAGCGCAGTCGTGATCGGTTTCTCACCACGCATACGGGCAGCTTGCCCCGCCCGGATGACCTCATTCGCATGATGTACGCAAAGGAAGAAGGTGTACCGGTGGATTTGCCGGCGCTGGCCGCACACGTTCGCGCTGCGGTCGCCGAGGTCGTCCGGAAACAGGCGGAGGCGGGCGTCGACCTTGTCAACGACGGCGAAATGTCGAAGCCCAGCTATGCGACCTATATCAAGGATCGGCTCAGCGGCTTCGGCGGCACCGGAAACACCTTCGTCTACCAGGACCTTTCGGATTTTCCGCGCCTGGAAAAACGCGTTTTTGGGGACCCCGGCAGGTCGCGAAGAAAAACACCGGCCTGCAATGCGCCGATCAGCGTGCGCGACGAGGGGGCGCCGCAGACGGATGCCGGCAATCTGCGGGCCGCGCTCAATGATGTAAAAGCGGTGGGCGGTTTCATGAGTGCGGCTTCGCCGGGCGTCGTGTCGCTGTTTTTCCGGAACGACTACTACAAGGATTTCGAAACCTACATCTACGCCATCGCAGACGCCATGCGGCACGAATATGAAACCGTGACCAGGGCCGGTTTCGTCCTGCAGATCGACTGCCCCGATCTCGCAATGGGGCGTCACATCCAGTATGCGGATTTGAGCCTGCCGGAATTCCGCAAGCGGGCGCAGCTTCACGTCGAAGCGCTCAATCATGCCGTGGCAGCGATTCCGCCGGAGCAGCTGCGCATGCATTTGTGCTGGGGCAACTACGAGGGCCCGCATCATCGCGATGTCCCGCTCACCGATGTCATCGACATCGTGTTCAAGGCAAAGCCGGCGGCGATTTCGCTGGAAGCTGCAAACCCGCGTCATGCTCATGAATGGATCGTGTTCGAAAAGGTCAAGCTGCCCGATGGCAAAGTGCTTATTCCCGGTGTCATTGAATCGAAATCGAATTTCATCGAGCATCCCGAGTTGATCGCGCAACGCATCACCCGCTATGCCAATCTCGTGGGACGGGAGAATGTGATCGCCGGAAGCGACTGCGGGTTCGGCACGTGGGTCGGCCAGGCCGCCGTCGATCCGGATGTCGTTTTTGCAAAGCTCAAGGCAATGGCTGAGGGCGCCGCGCTCGCTTCGCGGCAGTTCTGGAAATAGGAAACGGCTCATGGACCACAGAATGCCGCGCGCGAGCCGGCCGGAAGAGGTCGGCATTTCGCCGACACGGCTGAAGCGACTCACCGACACGCTGAAGACGGACATCGACAAGGGCGTGCTGCCGGGCGCGGTGACACTGATCGCACGGCAGGGAAAAATTGCACACTTCGAAGCGCTCGGTTTCCGGGACCGGGAGGCGAACGCGCCGATGACCGCCGATGCAATCTTTCGCGTCGCTTCGATGACCAAGCCGCTGACCTCGGTGGCCGCCATCATGCTGGCCGAAGAGGGCAAGCTCCTGCTCACCGACCCGGTTGCAGCTTACTTGCCCGAGCTGGCCGGGCTCCGGGTTGCGGCCAATTCTGAAGACGGATCCGCCGAGGAATTGGCGATCGAGCCGTGCCGGTCTCCCATGACGGTGCAGGATCTGCTGCGGCACACGTCCGGGCTTACTTACGCGCATCTCGCCGGCCCTCTGCTCAGGCAGGCCTACGATGCTGCAAATGTCGGCGACGAAAACCAAACCAATGCGGAGATGGCTGCAAAGCTGGGCCGCCTTCCTCTCGCATTTCAGCCGGGCACGACGTGGCAATACAGCATGTCGACCGATGTGCTGGGCCGCGTGGTCGAAGTCGTGAGCGGCGTTGAGCTCGACGAATTCATTATCGAGTGGATTTGCAAACCGCTCGGTATGAACGATTCGGGTTTCGGCCCGGCAGACGCCACGCGAGTCGCCCAGCCGCAGAATGATCCGGCGCTCGGCAAGCGGCCCCCGATGCGCGATGCCACAGTGCGTCCCAAATGGATTTCCGGCGGCAGCGGCCTGCTGTCGACTGCGGAGGACTATGTCCGCTTCTGCCAGATGCTTCTCAATGGCGGCATTTTCGCAAACACGCGGCTGCTTTCGCCCGCAACCGTCGCTTTAATGACCTCCGATCATCTCACCCATGAGTTCCGGCGGAGTTCATCGACACCCGTTCTCTTCGGCGCACTGGCGCCGACGCCGCAGCTCGGGCTCGGTTTCGGTCTTGGATTTGCGGTGCGCACTCATCCGGGTCGCAATCCCCTGCCCGGCTCCGTTGGCGACTTTTCGTGGAGCGGCGTGACGGGGACCTATTTCTGGATCGATCCGCAACGGCAGCTCATTGCGATCCTGCTGACCCAGGCTCCGGCTCAACGTCTGCGTTACCGCTATCTCATGCGCACGCTCGTATATCAGGCGCTTGTCGAGTGATCCGATTGCAGAAGACCGCAAATCCATTCTGATTCGGAATGAAGAATGGTGGGCGCGACAGGGATCGAACCTGTGACCCCTACCATGTCAAGGTAGTGCTCTTCCGCTGAGCTACGCGCCCTGAAACCGGGGATTGGTCTATCGGCTCCCACCCGGCGAAGCAAGGCCGCGGCATTCCGGGAAAAACCGCTGCTAGGCCGCGAGCAATTTCTGCACTTCGCTGACGAGTTCGCGCAGATGGACCGGTTTCGAGAGAACCTTGGCCTGCTTGGGGGCACTGGAATCGGCGTTCAGCGCGACCGCCGCAAAACCCGTGATGAACATGATCTTGATGTCGGGATCCAGTTCAGCCGCCCGCCGCGCCAGCTCAATTCCGTCCATTTCCGGCATCACGATGTCGGTAAGCAGCAGTTCGAAGGGTTCCTCGCGCAGCCGGTGATAGGCGGATAGCCCGTTGTCATAGGAGGTGACGTCGAACCCCGCATTCTGGAGCGCCTTGACCAGAAAGCGCCGCATATCCGTGTCGTCTTCAGCCAGCAGGATTTTCGACATACGCACCCAACGCCCCGTCCGGCCACCCTGGCCGCCTTGCCGGCCAGATTAAGACTTATGCCCGGTAAATAACGGGTGAACCAAAAGCAGCACTTGGCTTTGTGAGCCAGCCATGAACAATAACTGTTATAAGAGACTATTAAAACAAGCCCCCGCGCCAAAAGCGCAATGGCAGAGGTATCTGACCTACTATGGCCATTCATGAGTGAAATTCGCGACGAGCTTGACCCGCCGTTCGAAATCGTCGAACCGGCGGCGGCGCAGGGGCCGGTGTTGTTCAATTCCCCGCATAGCGGGTCCACCTATCCGCGCGACTTCCTGACGGCATGCCGGCTCGATATTGCCACCCTGCGCCGGTCGGAAGACAGCTTTGTCGACGAGCTGATTTTGGGCGTGGTGCCGTGCGGCTATCCGATGATGCGGGCACATTTCCCGCGCTGTTTCGTGGACGTCAACCGCGAGCCTTACGAACTCGATCCGCGTATGTTCGAGGGGCGGCTGCCTTCGTTTGCCAATACACGGTCGATGCGCGTCGCCGGCGGGCTCGGAACCGTGGCCCGGGTTGTAGGCGACGCCCAGGAAATCTATGACCAGCGCATTCCTGTTGACGACGCCTTGCGGCGCATAGAGAGCCTTTACAAGCCCTATCACCGCGCCTTGCGCCGCCTTTTCACCAGGCTGCATCGCGATTTCGGCGCCGCCGTTCTGGTCGACTGCCACTCGATGCCGTCGAGCGCCGGCCACAAGGACGAGCGCCCGCGGCCCGAATTCGTGCTCGGCGACCGCTACGGCACCAGCTGCGTGGGCATTGTGGCCGAGACAGTCGAGAGAACCTTGCGGTCGCTTGGTTATACGGTAAGCCGCAACAAGCCTTATGCGGGCGGCTTCATCACCGAGCATTACGGCAACCCCGCCGCCGGCCTGCATGCGATCCAGCTCGAGATAAACCGGGCGCTTTACATGGACGAACGCCGGTACCAGCGGTCGTCGTCCTTCAGCCGCCTGGCCAATGACCTGGAGGTTCTGGCAAGGCGCCTGGGTGAAATCCCGCTGGAGCAGTTGCGTCCATATCGGGCGGCTGCCGAGTAACCGGTCAAAAAAAGGGGCCGCCAGCGGGTGCGAGCGGCCCAAGTCTAGGGAGGAAACGCCCAAGGAGGGCAGCGGTAGCTCTCGCTACCGCACTGCAATAAAGTACACCGCGACGCACAAAAATCAAGGTAAGAAGCCCTGTTTTCCATGCTAATTTTGCATAGCTGGCGCTCTGATTTGGCCCTTGGCGGCGTGCCATGCAGAAAAGCTCTTCTGGAACTCCGCGGCGCGGGAGAACAGATAGAGCGATTTATGGCGGCGCAGCCGCGGCTGTGCGGGTATCGGCTGGAAGCGGCTCCATGACCTCAAGCGGCCAGAACCGGCAGGCGGAATGACGGCAATCGTCTTCAGCAGTTTTGTCGATCAGCTCGCCACCGCGTCAGGCGATACCATTCTGCCGTTTTTCCGGACCGCGCTCGCCGTCGAGAACAAGAAGGCCGGCGGCTTCGATCCTGTGACGGCCGCCGATCGCGCGGCTGAACAGACAATGCGGGCGCTGATCCGCAAGCAGTTTCCGCATCACGGCATTCTCGGTGAGGAATTCGAGTCCGAGCGCACGGACGCGGAATATGTCTGGGTCCTCGATCCGATCGACGGAACCAAATCATTTATTTCCGGGATGGTTGCATGGGGCACGCTGATTGGCCTCATGCGATTCGGCGAGCCGGTTTTCGGTCTGATGAACCAGCCGTTCACCCGCGAGCGATTTTCGGGCGACGGAGGGGCAGCTCATTACCGCGGACCCGTGGGGACACGCGATCTGCGCGTGAGGGAGTGTCCGGATATCGGTAGCGCCATCCTGTCTACGACGAGTCCGTTGCTGATGAACACGGATGACCGCGCGAAGTTCGCAAAACTCGAGAGCAAGGCAAGGCTCTCGCGCTATGGCGGCGATTGCTACCAGTATTGCATGCTGGCAGCCGGGCTCATCGACCTCGTCATCGAGACCGAAATCAAACCTCACGACATTGTCGCAATCATTCCCATCGTTGCAGGCGCCGGCGGAGTTGTTTCCACGTGGGACAATGGCCCGGCGCAAAGCGGCGGGCGCATCATCGTTGCCGGCGACAGGCGCGTCCATCAGCAGGCGCTGGAAATGCTCAACATGTAACTTTGTCGCCCCGTGGTCGTTGTTTCCGGACGACGAATGCAATTGTCGATCAAGGAGCCGCAATGAAACTCTACGAATTCGGACCGACACGCTCGATCCGCGTCCGCTGGGCCTTGCAGGAAACGGGAGTTCCGTTTGAGGCAATTACCGTCAATATGCTGGCCGGCGAACATCGCAGCCCGGAATTTCTGAGAATCAATCCGGCTGGCAAACTGCCCGCGCTGGTCGACGACGATTTCGTACTCACCGAGTCGATCGCGATGGTGCTTTATGTTGCCGAGAAATTTCCTGACAGGGGCCTCATGCCAGAAGATTTGCGCGAGCGCGCGGAAGTCTATCGCTGGCTTCTTTTTACGACGACCGAGTTGGAGCAGCCATTGTGGCGCATCGCGCGTCACACAAACCTCTATCCAAGAGAGAAAAGACTTGCTGCCGAAATCGAGCTGGCCCGAAGCGATTTTGCGCCGATGGCGGAAATCGTCGAGGAACGCATGCGCGGCCGCAGCTATATAGCGACCAACAACGTTACCGTCGCCGATTTCGTTCTTGCCTACACGCTCGATTGGGCAAAAACCGCTGGGCTGCTGGAAAGCTTCCCTCGCCTCGACGCCTATATGAACGAAATGTATTCGCGCCCGCACGCACCGATGCGCATCAAGCAGGCCTTTGAAAGCGTGAAGCGGAAAGCAGGCTAGTAGCGCGGCGTGCCCGGAACAAATGCGTCAAAAGCCGCCCAGAATTGCGCTCGATACTGATCGAGCTCCTGCAGGATTTCGTGCTTGGCGCCGGCGATAATCAAGTGCCGCCCCGCAAGCAGATTCTGCCCAAAGGT
>DATEKG010000317.1:0-3616 GCA_035277565.1 Pseudolabrys sp. | reverse complement strand
GGCCTGCGATCCGAGGTGATGGTCACGACCAAGGTGCAGCCGACGCTGCTGGCACCGCACGATCTCGAGCGCTCGGTCAAGGAAAGCCTGGCCCGGCTGCGTCTCGACGTGATCGACCTGCTGCTGATCCATTGGCCGAACCCGCGCGTGCCGCTTGCGGAAACGCTCGGCGCGATGGCGAAGATGAAGCGCGAGGGCTACACGCGGCAGATCGGCGTATCGAATTTCACCGTGGCGCTGCTCGAAGAAGCCAACAGAATTTCGAGCGAGCTGGTGTGCGACCAGGTCGAATGCCACCCGTTCCTGAACCAGGACAAGGTCGTTGCCGCATGCCGCAGGCACAAGATGGCTGTTGTCGCCTACAGCCCCATCGCGCGCGGCGGTGCCAATGGCGACAAGGTGCTGGAAAAAATCGGCAAAACGCATGGAAAGTCGGCGGCGCAGGTCTGTCTTCGCTGGCTGGTCCAGCAGGGAATTGTCGTCATTCCGCGCACCAGCAAGGTCGAGCGGCTGGAGGAGAATATCGCGCTGTTTGATTTCGAATTGAGTGATGCCGAGATGCGGGAAATCGCTGGCCTTGCGCGCCGCGGCGGCCGCATCGTCGATTGGACCTGGTCGCCGAACTGGGACTGAGATTTTGGCAGCAGAACTTGCATCCGTCATGGCCGGGCTTGTCCCACGGCTGTCCGGTTTAATTTTGGCATAGGTCGAGGCTCAACTGGCGTTGATCTTTGGTGAGAAGTGGCGGCGGTTCGAGCAACCTGTCGATGCGCCTGCGCTGCATGAGGTTTTGGCCGATGAGTCGGGTGAAGATGAGCAGGCTTTTGATGCTGTCCTGGAGTGCGTGGGCCATGCGCAGGAGGAGGAAAGCAATCAGCGCGACGGCGATCTGAAGACGCACCGCGTTCTCGGATGTGCCGAAGAAGTGACGGATTTTAAGGGCGTGTTTGATCCAGCGGAAGAACAGCTCGATCTGCCAACGCCGCTTATAGAGCTCGGCAATCTCCTCTGCCGGGGCGTCGAGATCATTGGTGACAATGCGCAGGATTTTGCCGGTCTCGGTGCGCACGCGAACTTCGCGGACGGGATCCTGGAACGGGTTTTTGCGCGACCGTGCCTGCCGCGCGGGCAGATGACCGATGCGGTCGGATAGAATCGAGGACGTTCCCGGCAAGGCAAGCTCGGCCACCACCGCGAGCGGTGTGTTGACCTTCAATCGCGTGACAATGCGGCAACCGGCCTCATTGAGCTCGCTCCACCAGCCGTAATCGTAATATCCGAGGTCGAAGACATAGGTGGCTCCGGCCCGGATCGGCATGCGCCTGGCGGCGGTAATGTCGTTGACACTGGCCGGCGTAAGCTCGGCAAAGCTTGGGCGCCCGCTGTCCGGATTGTAAACAATGTGCAGCTTGGCGCCGTGAACGCCCGCGGAAAACCGCGCCCAATCCGCGCTGAGCGCACTCAGGCGAAAGCCGGTGGAGTCGACGAGATAAACCGCCTCCGCCATGCTGCGGCCGAGCGAAGCTTCGCAGCGCGCCATCAGCTCGGCCAGCAAACCGGTGAACACTGCGCAGGAACGCTTGGCATTGGCATCTGCCAGGGTCGAGCGCGACAACTCGCAGGCGCCAAGATGATAAAGCCGCGCGGTGTGGCTCTCGAATGATGCTTCAATCGTGCGCAGGCTCTGCGCATCCGCCAGTTGGGCATACAGCATCGCCACGAACTGATTGCGGGTGCTTAAGCGGCGCACGTGCTTATCGGTCTGATAGCGCGTCGCAAGCCGATCCAGCACATGCCACGGCACCTGCTTCAGAATGCCGTGAAATACTGTATTGTGATGGCGCATGGCGTGGCTCTCCTTCCGTGTCTCGAACATTGGCAAATGCTCAAGATGCAGAAGAATCCACGTCATGCACCCTGTCCACTAAAATTAAACCGGACAGCCGTGGGCTTGTCCCGGCCATCTCGATCAATTGGCACAGTTTGTCATTCGGAGCGGAATCGCTGCAGGTAAGACACGTCATCCGGCCGATCGATGGACAACACAGGTGATTGTGCGTTGATTCCGCGAGGATCGTGCCATGAAGCAGTTTTATCTATACATCCTTGCGAGCCGTCCAGGAGGCGCGTTGTATATCGGAGTGACGAGCAATCTTGTGCGGCGTCTCCACGAACACAAGAACAGACTCGTAAAAGGGCACACGGCGCGATACGGAATCGATAAGCTCATCTATTTCGAGGTTTTCGATTCTGCGCACGCCGCAATCCAGCGTGAAAAGAACATCAAGCATTGGCCGCGCGCATGGAAAACAAGGACAATCGCCATGCGGAATCCGACGTGGCGTGATCTCTACAATGAGATCGTCTGATGTCGTGCCCGCCTGAGCGACGTTACTTCCACTCGATCTTCTTGATCTCGTAGGCCTTGGCGCCGCCGGGCGTGTTGACCTCGACGGTCTCACCCTTCTTTTTGTTGATCAGCGCACGCGCGATCGGCGACGTGATCGAAATGCGCCCCTTCTTGGCGTCCGCTTCGGGCTCGCCGACGATCTGCCAAACCTTCTTCTGGTCAGTGTCTTCGTCGACCAGCGTGACGGTCGCGCCGAAGGTGATGGTTTCGCCAGAAAGCTTCGAGACGTCGATCACGTCGGCGCGCGCGAGTTTGTCCTCGAGCTCGGCGATGCGGCCCTCGTTGAGCGACTGCGCTTCCTTCGCGGCATGGTATTCGGCGTTTTCCGACAAATCGCCGTGCGTGCGCGCGTCGGTGATCTGCTGGATGATGCGAGGCCGCTCAACCTGCTGGCAATGCTTGAGCTCGGTTTCGAGCGCGGCATAGCCGGCGGCCGTCATCGGAATCTTTTCCATCGTCTCTTCTCCCCCTGGCGGGCGCCACAACAATTTCTCGCAAACAGCGCCGCCAAGCGCCTTTCACTTTCGAAATTCCGTCCAATCGACTCGCAATTCGACTCCGGCCACGGTTTCCCGCGAAACCGGAGTCACATGCGACGAGCGTCGGTCAAAAAAGCCCGTCGCGGCCAGCCTTACCTGATGCCGCGACCGTAGATTTTCCGGCACTCGCTCCGTCGCCCCCGGGTCCGCCCAGCCAAGTCTGGCCTTCAGTCCCGGCCGCCGTAGTAACTCTGTAGCGCATGCACCTCGAGGTCGCCCTCGAGATAGGCCTTGATGCCCTGCGCCGCGGCGACGGCCCCTGAAAGAGTGGTGTAGTACGGCACTTTATGCAAGAGGGCCGCGTGGCGCAGGGAACGGCTGTCAGCCAGGGCCGCCGCGCCCTCGGTGGTGTTGAAAACAAGCTGAACACCGCCGTTTTTGATGGCATCAACGATGTGGGGCCGGCCTTCCAGCACCTTGTTGATCCTGGCGGTTTTGACCCCCTGGGCCGCCAGATAGCGCTGGGTTCCCGAGGTCGCCATGGTCTTGAAACCGAGCGAGGCCAGCAGCTTTACCGCCGGCAGAATGCGGGCCTTGTCGGCGTCCTTCACCGACACGAAGACCGTCCCGCTGCGGGGCAGGCTGGCGCCGCCGCCGATCTGGCTCTTGGCGAAGGCGATCTCGAATGATTCGTCGATGCCCATCACCTCGCCGGTCGATTTCATTT
>DATEKG010000316.1:0-21967 GCA_035277565.1 Pseudolabrys sp. | reverse complement strand
GTCAGCATGTCTTCGGTCGTGCGAACGATCACCGGCACAACGATGACTGCCAGCGACACCGCGCCCGCCCAGCCCGAGAAATGTCCCATTTGCGCGACCATGACCTCATAGATGAAGAGGCCGACGACAATTGAAGGCGCGCTTAGCAGAATGTCATTGATGAAGCGGACGACGATGGTCAGCTTTGCGTATCGGCCATATTCCGCCATGTAGGTGCCGGCCAAAATGCCGAGCGGCGTGCCAATGGCAACGGCGATGAAGGTAAGAATCAGGCTGCCAATAATCGGATTGAGCAGGCCGCCTGCGGAGCCTGGCGGCGGTGTCATCTGCGTGAAGACGGCAACAGAGAGACCGCTGAACCCTTGCCACAGCAGCACGCCGAGAATGGCGACAAGCCAGGTCAGACCGAATATCGTGGCTGCAATCGACAGGCCTACTGCAACGTTATTTCGGCGGCGGCGGGTGTGGTAGAGAGCCATGCTCAAGCCCCCACGCGCTTCTCAAGCCGCAGCGGCATATAGCGGGCAATCGCCAGCACAATGAATGTGATGACGAAAAGGATCAGCCCGAGCGCAATGAGCGCCGAGGTGTAGAGATCGCCGACCGCTTCGGTGAATTCATTGGCGATCGTCGCGGAAATTGTGGTGCCCGGCGCAAACAGCGACCCGGATATGCGGTGCGCGTTTCCAATGACGAAGGTAACCGCCATGGTTTCGCCGAGTGCGCGACCAAGGCCCAGCATGATACCCCCGATCACGCCCACGCGCGCGTAAGGCAGGACGACGTAGCGGACGACTTCCCAGGTTGTGCAACCAAGACCATAACTGGCTTCCTTGAGCACCAGCGGGACGGCGGCGAAAACATCACGCGAAATCGAGGTGATGAATGGCAGCACCATGATCGCGAGGATCAGGCCCGCGGTGAGCATGCCGATGCCGTAAGGCGGGCCGGCGAACAAAGTGGAAAGCACCGGGATGTCGCCGAAAAGGTCGATCAGGAATGGCTGGACGTGCTGCTGCAGGAATGGTGCAAAGATAAACAAGCCCCAGATCCCGTAGATGATGCTCGGAATGCCGGCGAGCAGTTCGATGGCAATCCCGATCGGCCGTCGAAGCCATATCGGGCACAGTTCGGTCAGAAACAGGGCGATGAACAGACCGACCGGCACCGCAATCAACATCGCGATGAACGACGTCACCAGAGTGCCGTAGATCGGCGCAATGGCGCCGAATTTTTCGGTGACCGGGTTCCACGTATCGGTCACCAGAAAATTGAACCCGAATGTCTTCAGCGCCAGCCACGAACCGTGGATGAGCGAAATGATGATGCCGCCCAGAATTACGAGAACGGCAATCGCGGCACCGCACGTGAGATTGTGATAGGCGACGTCCCCGAAACGCAGACGTTGGAGCACCTTTGCCCTGTCGGCTTGGGGGGCCGTCATCACCACTCCGCCTCGCAACGCCACGTCGGCCACGGATCGGTCGATTTGAACTCTAGAAGATCGGTTTGCCACCATCGTCCTTGATGTCGCTCTTCCACTTCGCGGCGATCAGGCTGACGACGCTGTCCGGCATCGGAATGTAGTCGAGGCTCGAGGCCATATCGTCGCCGTTCTTGTACGCCCACTCAAAGAACTTGAGCGCTTCCCTGGTCGCGGCCGGATCTTTCGGCTGCTTCGGAATGAGAATGAAGGTCGCACCGGCAATCGGCCACGACTTGGCGCCCGGTGAGTCCGTCAGGATCATGTAGAATCCGGGCGCATGGGCCCAATCGGCGGCGCCGGCCGCAGCCATGATCGACTCGGGCGTGGCTTCAACCGCTTTGCCGTCCTTGTTGACCATTTTCATCGTGGTCAGGTGGCTCTGCTTGGCATAAGCGGTTTCGACATAACCGATCGATCCTTTGGCCTGGCCGACATTGTTCGCGACGCCTTCGTTACCCTTGGCGCCGATGCCGCCCGGCCATTCAACGGACGTATTGCTGCCGACTTTCGACTTCCACTCGGGGCTGACCTTCGAAAGATAGTTGGTGAAAATGAACGTGGTGCCCGATCCGTCGGACCGATGCACGAGTGCGATGGCCTGCGATGGAAGCTTCGCATCCGGATTGAGCTTCCTGATCGCCGGATCGTCCCACTTGGTGATTTCGCCAAGATAAATCTTCGCGAGAGTCGGACCGTCGATCGTGAGGTCACTGCTCTTGACGCCATCCAGATTTACAACCGGCACAATTCCGCCCATCACAGTCGGGAACTGGATGCAGCCGATCTTGTCGAGTTCGGCGGGCTGCAAGGGCATGTCGGATGCGCCGAACGTCACCGTACGCGCACCGATCTGCTTGATGCCGCCGCCAGAGCCGATCGACTGATAATTCAACCCGTTGCCGCTGACCTTCCTGTAGGCGTCGGCCCATTTCGCGTAGATCGGGTACGGAAATGTAGCACCAGCGCCGGAAATATCGGCGGCGTTGGCCGGAACGAACGCAGCCGCGGTGATGAAACCGGCGGCAGCCAATGCGGTCCAGTGTTTCACGGGTTCTCTCCATGTTTGCGGCCATATGTTTGCGACCATGGGCGCACGCAGACCGGACAAGGGCTGCGATCCCAATCTTTTCGTGCCCCATCGATTGGACAGCCGCTGTTGACCTGAAAGACGCTCTCCACGACGGCTTCGGACGTTTTTCGTTTGTGTGATCCGAATTCGGGCTCAGCGATAAGCGTCGCATGTCACCGTTCTATAAAGCTCTGGTGACACCTGGATGACAGCCTAACGTACTGAATCTAATCAGAATTCGTTCGACGCCGTCGAATCCTCGGTGCGCAACGGCAAATGCATGGTGAAGGTCGCACCTGCGCCAGGTGTGCTCTCGATTGTCAGGCGGCCGCCATGCCTGTTGAGTATGTGCTTGACCAGCGCGAGACCGAGCCCGGTGCCGCCCTGCGCCCGGCTGTCCGTCACATCGACCCGGTAGAACCTTTCGGTCAATCGCGGCAAGTGTTCCGGCGATATGCCAGGACCATAGTCGCGTACCGATATGCGTGCTTCGGACACGCCGGCGCGGGTCTGCGTTCGGGTGACGGCAATATCGACGCGTTTGCCGGCAGCTCCATATTTGAGTGCATTCTCGACAAGATTCTCAAGCGCACGGACGAGCTCATCGCGATCGCCCAGCGCGATCATCGCATCGCCGGACGCTGAAACCTTGATCTCGACGCCCCGATCCCGGGCAAGGGTCTGCAAGCCGTCAACGACCTGTCGAACAATGGGCGCCAGATCGACCGGGGTGCCGGGCTTAAGGTGTGCGTTGAGCTCAATTCGCGAAAGCGAGAGGAGGTCATCGATCAGACGCGCCATACGGGTCGCCTGTCCCTGCATGATTGCGAGGAATTTCGTCCGCGCCGCGGGATCATCCTTTGCTGTGCCTTGCAGTGTCTCCACGAAGCCAAGCAGCGCAGCGAGCGGCGTCCTCAACTCGTGGCTTGCGTTCGCTATAAAGTCGGCTCGCATCTCCTCAACCCGCCGCAGCGGGCTCAGGTCGTTGAAGGTCACAAACAAGGTGTCAAGCATGCCGCCATTTGCCGTTGTAAGGCGCAGCGGCGTAACGAATGCCTCGAACCAGCGATCCACCGGAACACGCTCGAAGAATTCGACACGTTGCGGCTCGTGACGCTTGCCGGCACGACGGATTGCGCCAACGAGTTCCGGCACGCGCACCGCGATCAGTGCAGGCTCGCCGCGCCGTAGCGCAGGCGCAATGGAAAGCGCCGCCTCATTGAACGTGATCACACGGGTGTCGCGGTCAAGAACAATTGCCGCCGCCGGAAGACCTCCAATGAGCTGCTCGATCAGCGCGGCATCTGATTCCGCAAGCCCACGGGATACCGTTCGCGCGATAACGGTCCGTGGGACGGTCGCATCGCGCCCGATCAGCGCCAGCCACGCTCCGCGGAAACGGGCGACCAGGCCCGTAGAGACCGGAAAATCACCGCGGTCGTCGTTGATCGCCATGGCTATCCGGCGTCGGCTCTGTCGTCCTCGAATTCAGTCCGGATCGGCGCGGTGACCGACGTAATGCGTTTCGGTTCAATATCGGCCCGGGTACCGCTTACGTTCAGCCAAATTTCCCGCACGCCGAGAATCATCAGCGCAATCGCAAAGGGGATCAAATAGTAGAGGAGTCGAAACAGCAGAAGCCCCGCCAGCACCGACTCCTTGTCGAATTGCCACAGGGCGACAAGCATCGCGGCATCGAAGACACCCAGGCCTCCCGGCGCGTGACTCGCAAAGCCGAGCAGCGTCGCCGACACGAACACGACGGCCATCGTGACGAACCCGATATTCGGATGCGACGGCAGCAACATGTACATGGCGAGCGCACAGCTGCCGAGATCGAAAATTCCGATGCAAATCTGCAGAAGCGTGGATGGACCACTCGGCAATTGGACTTTCCATTCCCCCTGCCCGATCTCGCGCGGTGCGCTCCATACCCAGGCGATATAAGATGTGAGAATCACGAGTATTGCGATGGCGATGGTGCGATTGAGCCAGGGCGGCAATTGGTCGATGGGCCCGGCAGCCTGCGGATGATAGGTCACGCCCAGCCCCAGCACGGTGGCATTGCCGAGCCAGAATGTGAGACCGGCCACGAAACAGATTTTTGCGACCTCGACGGCGTCCAGCCCGTATGTCGAATAGATCCGGTAGCGCACCGCACCGCCGGTAAAAACCGTCGCTCCGATGTTGTGGCCGATCGAATAGCTGGTGAATCCGGTAAGCGCGGCCACGCGATAGGGAATTTCCTTGCGGCCGATCGTGCGCAATGCGAACCAGTCGTAGAATGTCAGCGTGAAATAGCCGCACGCCACGAAAAATCCGGCAGCCGCGATGTGGATCGGTTGCGTTGCCTTGAGCGCTGCGATCACCTCGTCAACATTGGTGTCGCGCAGCATGTGAAAGAGCACTACGAACGCGACGCTGATGATTGCGATGCTCAGCAATACGCCGATACGGTTCCAACCGATCGTGTGCTGGAAAAACCGCGCTACCGCGCGCAGCGACCTGACCATTATTCCTCCGGCTTGAACCTCAGCGTCCATATTCCGACACCGCGCGCGACGCATGCCAGCCCTAGCAGAACTCCGAACGCGGGGCGAGTGGACTGCCGAGACGGCCGGCGATCTGCTAGCCTGCCGGCGACAATGCTATTAACACCCGAAAACATTGCCTTATCCGGGGAGTTTCCAATGAACCGCGCAGACCACACGATCCCGCGCCGGACGGTTCTCAAAAGCGTCGGCGCGGCACTTTTAAGCGGGTTGACGGCGCCCGCCGGCGCAATCGAAGCGGATCAAATCTGGAGCGCCGAATACTGGGCCAGGAAAGGCGCGGTCAAGCTCAATTTATGGCGAAAGCGCGGCGGTGCGCCAAAGCCCGGCGAGCAGCCACGCCCGGTCTTGTTCTTGGTGCACGGCTCCTCCAATTCGGCGCGATCGTCCTACGATCTCACCGTGCCGGGCAAGGGCGAATATTCGATGATGAATGTCTTCGCCCGCTACGGCTACGACGTGTGGACGATGGATCACGACGGCTATGGATATTCGGGCTCATCGGGCAATAACTCCGACATCGCGAGCGGCGTCGAAGATCTCAAGGCGGCAATCCCGGTCGTGATCAAGGAGACCGGGCGGCAGAGGGCGCATTTCTACGGAACATCTTCAGGCGGAATCCGTGCGGCCGCATTCGCGCAGGCCGAGCCCGGCCTTGTCGACAGGCTGGCGCTCTGTGCTTTCACTTACAGGGGCAATGGAGCGGCCGAAATCGAGCGCCGGCGAAAAAAGATCGACGCATTGCGCGCAAGTCCCCGGCGAAAGCGCGATGCCGCGATGATCCGCTCGATCTTTACGCGCGACGGTCATCCCGAACTCTACGATCCGGCAATGGTCGAGGCGCTCATCGCCGACGAAATGAAATTCGGCAATGAAGTGCCGAGCGGAACCTATCTCGACATGGCTGCAAACATGCCGATTGTGGATCCGACGAAGGTCAGGTCGCCGGTCCTCATGTTGCGCGGCGAGTTCGACGGCAATTCAACGAATGCCGATCTGCTCGATTTCTACCGGCAGCTGCCGAATGGTGATCGTCAGTTCGCGATCCTGCCGCACACGGCGCACAGCGTGGGCTATAGCCGAAATCGGCATCTGCTGTTTTATGCGGTTCATAATTTTCTGGCGGAGCCGCCGCCAGCAGCAAGCTAAACTAGACGGCCGCAAAGAAAGCGCGCAGCGCGTCTGTCGTCTCCTTCGGCGCCTCTTCCGACAAATAGTGGCCGCAAGGCAATGCCTTCGCGTCGACAATATGAGTCGCATAGCGCTTCCAGATCTCGGCCGGACCGGGCGCGTGATTACGCCCCACTCCGCCGGTTGCGCCCCATAACAAGAGGACGGGGCACTCGATCTTTCGCCCGGCTTCGAAATCCCTGGTGTCCATCTCGAGATCGACGCCGAACGTGGCGCGATAGTCCTCGCAGATGGCGTGAATTGTTTCCGGATTGCGGAAACACCGCTTGTATTCGGCGAGCGCCTCCTTGTCGAAGAAACTCAGGCCCTGCCTGGTCTTGGCGAGCTTCTTTTCAATGAACCAGTCGGGGTCGGCACCCATCATGCGTTCAGGCAGGTCGTAAGGCTGAATGTTGAAAAACCAGTGCCACGAAAACGTACCCCACTGACGCGAGACATGATTGAGGAGATGGTGCTGCGGGATGATGTCGAGGATAGCCGCACGAATGACCTTGTCCCGATGGTCGAGGCACATGCGATGCAGCACGCGTGCGCCGCGATCATGGCCGGCCGCATAGAACTTCTCGAAGCCCAGTGACGCCATGACCTCGATCTGGTCCTGCGCCATGGCGCGAAACGAATAGCCGGAATGGTCGTCGCCTCCAGGCGGCTTTTCCGAGTCGCCGTAGCCGCGCAGATCAGTGCAGACAACAGTAAACTCGGACGCCAGGACCGGCGCGACCTTGTGCCACGACAGATGCGTAAAGGGATTGCCGTGCATCAGCAGAAGTGGAGGTCCTTCGCCTCCGGCAACCGTGATAATGCGGGCGCCACTGGTCTTAATTTCAGAACGCACAAAGCCGTCGAGCATGACCGAACCTGTTTGCTGTTGTGGTCGGGCCTAGCCCGACCGCTTGCCTTTCACCAGCTATACAACAGCAGCAACGCATGCGGATGCACGCGCAAAAATGCAGACCCCGGCTTCGATGAACGAAGCCGGGGCTATCGTGCGTCCACGATTTGCTCGATCAATCGCAGACTGCAACGCGGCGGACGCGGGGGCCTGCCGGCGTGTTGACGAGCTGTTTCACGTAGTAGCAGTCGGATGCGACATAAGTCGGCGCGTAGATGCCCAGGCCCCAACCCCAGTGGCCGTGGCCATGGAAGTGGCCGTGCATATGGGCAGAAGCGGATGTCGGCATCAGGGCGGCGGCGGTGATCGCAACGGTGGCACCAAGAGCGAGAGTAAGCTTGCGGAACATGGCGGTTCTCCTGTCTGAAGATGGGTGGCGGCGGGATGTGGACATCACATCCGCATATGGGTCGCTCGCGCCGGCGCAAAGGTTCAACGGTCCACGCTTTATTCACGCCAATCGGCAGTAATCGTCTGATTTCAATGCGTTGGACTTGCCCAAATACGCCGGAAAAGAGGAAACTGGCGGCCGATCAGCCCCGGGGGGCGGGCGGGTCCAAGCAAATTTCTTCGAATTGGCCTGAACCTCGGCGCCCCCTGAAGCGACCAACGCACGAGCCGATTGTTCTGCGATGCAAACGACTTCGGACGAAGTTCTGGTCTCGCGAATCGCAGAAGGCGACCGGCTCGCCATGCAGGTGCTGTACGCGCGGCACCACGTTCGTGTGTACCGGTTCGTTTTGCGGCTGGTCCGCAACGAAGCGACGGCGGAAGATTTGATCAGTGAGGTTTTTCTCGACATCTGGCGGCAAGCCGGAAAGTTCGAGGGCCGGTCTGCCGCATCGACATGGATGCTCAGTATTGCGCGCTTCAAGGCCCTGTCGGCGCTGCGGCGGCGGCCGGATCAGGAACTGGACGAAGGGACGGCGGAGCAGATCGAGGATCACGCTGACGATCCCGAGACAGCTTTGGCGAAGAAAGACAAGGGTTCGGCCTTGCGGCAATGCCTGGCTGGACTTTCGGCAGATCACCGGGAGATCATCGACCTCGTGTACTATCACGAGAAATCGGTGGAGGAAGTCGCCGCGATCGTCGGCATCCCGGAAGCGACCGTGAAGACGCGCATGTTTTATGCGCGGAAAAAGCTCTCGGAGCTCCTCAGGGAGCAAGGAATAGATCGAGGTTGGCCATGAACGCGACGAAACAGGACGCGCCCGAGCGCCAAAAGATTCAAGAAATTAATGAGATTCAAGAGATCGAGGAACTGTTGCCGTGGCATGCGGCGGGCACCCTCAGCCGCCGCGATGCCCAACGTGTCGAAGACGCGCTTGCTCGCGATCCTGAACTCGCACGCCGCTACGCGCTCGTCCGCGACGAACTGGAAGAAACCATTCACCTCAACGAGACGCTTGGCGCGCCGTCGGCGGGCGCGCTCGGGAAATTGTTCAAGGCCATCGACGCCGAGCCCGCAAGAACTCCCGTGGCGACGGGCGGATTTGGGAGGCGGGTTTCAGAATTTTTTACCAGCCTTTCGCCGCGAATGCTCGCCTGGTCCGCCGGCGCGGCCGCCATCGCAATCCTGCTGCAGGCGGGAATTCTCGCGGACATCATGCTCAAGGAGACCAGGACGGGCTACGAGACGGCCTCCGCTCCAACAACGAATCCCGGCGAAGGTACATTTACGTTGATCAGGTTCGCTCCGCAGGCGACGTCGGACGACATCACGAAATTTCTTGAAGCAAACAAGCTTTCGATCGCCGCGGGACCGATGGCCGGCGGCTTGTACAAGGTGCGTGTTGCCGTCACCGGAATTCCGAAAGCCGAGCTCGGCCGGATCGTGAAGAAACTGCAGGAAGACAAGGTCGTCAGCTTCATCGCCACGACTGACTGAATCATTGGAGAGCCCTCATGCGCGCGCACCAAATGGCACTGATCGCCGCTATGACCTTTGCTGCAGCCGGGAGCGCCGAAGCGCAGAAGTTCAGTCGCGGCCCATCGCCGGATATCAGCGTGGGCCGCCCGAACGGCCCCGTGGGCGGCGGCGGCGGTTTCCACGGCGGAGGGTTTGGCTGGGGCGGCATCGTTCCCGGCATCGTCGTCGGGCTCCCGCAAGGCTACCCGCCCGGCGAGGTCTATGTTGACGATGGCCCGAATGGACCGCGCAGAACGCAACAGTCGAACCGCCGCCGGACAAGCGGTGCCCCTCAGGCCAATGAGCGCCGTCTCGTACCCGATGAGGTCGTGATCGAGCTTTCCAGCTCCGCCACTCCGCAACAGGTGGACGCGCTCCAGCGCCGCTTCCGGCTTGCGCGGATCGAAAGCCAGACCTTTCAGCTCTCCAATACAACGCTGTATCGCTGGCGAATCCCCGACCGGCGCTCGGTCGCGACCGTCGTGCGTGCGCTTGAAGGCGATCGGCTCGTCGCCTCGGCACAGCCGAATTACCTGTTTACGCTGCAGGAAGACAATGCAGCGCACGAAGGCGACCCGGCTCAGTATGAATTGACAAAGCTGCGGCTGCCGCAGGCTCACACGCTGGCCAGGGGCGATGATGTCCTGGTCGCCATTATCGATTCCAGCGTCGACATCAAGCATCCGGAACTGGCCGGCTCGGTCGCCGGCGTTTTCGACACATCGAAGGAGCCGGCGCCGCCGCACAGGCACGGCACTGCGATCGCCGGCTTGATTGCCGCGCACGCCAGGCTCATGGGATCGGCTCCCGCCGCCAGGATATTGGCCGTGCAAGCGTTCGACCCCAAGGACGCCGGCGCCGAGGGCACCACCTTCAACATCCTCAAAGGCATTGATTGGGCTGCCGCGCACGGTGCGCGTGTACTGAACATGAGCTTTGCGGGCCCTGCCGATCCGGCAATCCACCGCGCGCTCGAGGCCGCGCACAAGAAGGGCATCCTATTGGTCGCTGCCGCCGGCAATGCGGGCGCGAAGTCACCGCCGCTGTATCCGGCCGCCGATGCGAATGTCATCGCTGTGAGCGCCACCGATGCGGATGACAGGTTGTTCGAACAATCGAACCGCGGCCGTTACATCACCATTGCCGCGCCCGGTTCGCAGATTCTCGTCGCCATTCCGGACAGCGGCTATGAAGTGTCGTCCGGGACCTCATATTCGGCCGCTGAAGTCAGCGGCATCGTAGCGCTGATGCTGCAACGCAAGCCGGACCTGACCCCTGACAAGGTCCGGGCCCTGTTGCGGGCGACCGCGAAGGACCTGGGACCCAAAGGTCCCGATGTCATGTTCGGATCGGGCCTTGCCGACGCGTATGGCGCGCTCACCGCCGAGCTCGCGCCATTGGCGGCTTCGAATCCGCGCCAGATCGAACGTGCGAGCACGGGTGCCCGCTGAGTTATCTGTTTTTCGACCCATGCGAGATCATGAAGGCTGCTGATACCCGGCCGCCGCCTACTTGCGACCATGATGGATTGCTGCCACCTGTGTACATGACCGGCTGGGGGCATGATGAGCGCCACTGAACAACCGAAGACGATGCTTCTGCAGGCAACGCGGAACGAGCGCATTGCCGACGGCATCAATCTTCTTGAGTTCCGTAACCCCGACGGCAGTCAGTTGCCGCAATTTACGGCGGGCGCGCATATTGCGGTGCGTGTGCCGAACGGACTCCTGCGCAAATATTCATTGTGCAATGATCCGGCCGAACATGACCGCTACCAGATCGCCGTCAAACGCGAGGGCAATGGCCGCGGCGGCTCATGCAGCCTGATAGACGATGTCAAAGCCGGCGACCGGCTTTCCGTCACTGCACCGGTTAACGATTTCGGCCTGCCCCCGCGTGCACAGGACTTTCTCTTCATTGCGGGCGGAATTGGCGTGACGCCGATCGTGGCGATGATCCACGAAGCAACGGCACAGGGCAAACGCTTTCGGCTGTTCTACTGTTCGCGCTCTCCGGAAACGACGGCATTTCGCGAAGAACTCAGTGCACCGCGTTTAAAGGACGCGGTCACGATTCACTACGACCAGGGTGATCCGTCCAGGTCGCTCGATTTGCGCCCGATTCTCGCGGAGCGGAAAAATCGCGAGCATCTCTATTGCTGCGGCCCGCGTCCGCTCATGGAAGCCGTGCGTGCGATGACCGACCACTGGTCGCCGACGGCCGTTCACTTCGAGGCATTCAGCGAAGCGGAAACGCACAAGGCCGGCGACACGCCGTTCAGGGTGCGGCTTGCGCGTTCGGGCACGGTTCTGGATGTACCGACCGACAAGACGATTCTCGAGGTCCTGCGCGAGCACGGCCTCGACGTGCCAAGTTCCTGCGAGACCGGCACCTGTGGCACATGCCGCACCAGGTTGCTTGCCGGCGAGGCCGACCATCGCGACCTCGTCCTGGCCGAGCATGAGCGTAAGGACACGATCATGATTTGTGTCTCCCGCGCGCGAACGGACGAAATCACGATCGACCGTTGATGCGGCTCAACCGGTCGTCGCAACACATGCGCCACTGCTGTCGAAACGGCCGTTCAATCAGGAGGATCGGCTGGAAAACATCCCCATTGTGGCGAACTTGATCGCGGCCTAGTGTTGCGCGTCATTTTAGGGGGTGAAACCATAGCGACGATGCCGATCAGCGTGAAATTCGCCGCGGCGGCACTGGCGCTGGCGAGCGTGCTCGCCTGGATGCCGGCGACAGCCCAGGCAGTGACCGGTTCGATCCGCATCACGATCACCAGAACGCAGTTCATATTCGGCAGCGGTAGTGGCACGTTGCACTTCAAGGGCGGGCGCTATCCGTTGCGGGTAGGCGGTGTAAGCATTGGTCCCTTTGGCGCGGCACGAATCGATCTGGCCGGCCGCGCATACAATCTGCGAAACGCGGCAAATATACACGGCATCTATTCGATGATCGCCGAAACAGGACGGCCAGGAACGTTTCGGATGCGAAACTGGAAAGGCGTCATTCTGGAATTGCGCGGACGAAAGGGCATCAAACCGCCGGTCGATCTAAGCGGGCTACAGATCTCACTCCGTTAAATCAGCTTTTCAAGGAGCGGTCGTCGATTTCGCCAGCGTCGACAGGCGCCGACCGGTCAATCTCAGGGCGACGCAACGGATCGACCCGAAAGAGACCAAACCTGGCGAGTTGCCCGATCACGCGGCTGTCTGGACTTCGCGCTCCACAAGCCGGCCAACATCGCGCATGGCGACGGCGAGATCGTACTGAGCCTGCAGGTTGATCCAGAATTGCGGAGCGTTGCCGAAATAACGGCCGAGGCGCAGCGCGGTTTCAGCTGTGATCGAGCGTTTACCGTTCAGTATATCGACAATACGGCCTGATGGGACACGCAGCGCCCGTGCCAGTGCGTTGGCCGAGAGCCGCCGTGCGTTCAACTCGCGTCTCAGGATACGGCCGGGATGGATCGGAACCATTGCTGCTCCTCAGTGATAATCCACAATTTATACCTCATGGGCATCGCCGCCTTTGAAGCGAAAGCAAATGCGCCACGGCCCGTTGACCGTGATCGCCCATTGGCCTCTTAGGTTGCCCTTGAGCGGGTGCAGCCCGACGCTCTTAAGCGGGCTGATGTGATCCAGTCGTTCGGCCGCGTTCAAGGTTGCCAGCAACTCCAGCGCCGATTCGGTACCGAGACCACGAAATCGGGACTTGCCGGACTTCACGTGGCACGTCAAGCGGATCGGCGCAGCACTGTAACGCGAAGAAATCCGCGTCGATTATTGACCGATATCAATGCGCGCGAAGTCTCACCGAAGAATTTTGAGCCTGCAAGCAGTGCAGATGGGTGCCCGCGATGCGCGGACCGGCGGTGAAATTTGGAATAGTAACTGTCGCAATTCTTGCGGTGACTGCAGCTTTATTTCTGATCTATTCCAATCGCCCAATTTCCGTACGCGCGGCATCCATCGAGCATAGCGTTCCCGTTCGCGTCTTTGGGCTCGGCACGGTTGAAGCCCGGGTTTTGTCAAAGATCGGGTTTGAAGTCGGCGCCACACTCGCTGAACTCAAGGCCGATCATGGCGATCTCGTAAAGAAAGGCCAGGTGCTTGCGCGCCTGAGTACCGGCGAGCAGGAGGCCAAGGTTGCCAAGGCACGCGCCGCGCAGCTCATTGCCGAGGTCAACATCAAAAAAGCCGAAGCCAATCTCGAAAAGGCGCAGGCCGTGTTTTCGCAAAGGCAGGACGCCAATCGGCGCAAACAGGCACTTGTTGGCCGCGACATCGTCTCGCAGCAGGTTGCGGAGGAAGCTTTGAGAGATGAGATTGTGGCCAGGGCCGATGTCGCCGTGGCCCAGAGCGAAGCGGAAAGCGCCAAGGCGCAATTGGCCGATGCGTATGCGCAGCTCCAGTTCGAGGAAACCATGCTACGTCACCGGACGCTCGTGGCACCATACGACGCACTCGTCGTCGAGCGTCACAAGGAAGCCGGCACCGTCATCAAAGCCGGCGATTCCATTTTCACCCTCATAGCAGCGGACTCGTACTGGGGCCTTGCCTATGTCGACGAAGCGCGCGCAGGCTTTATTCAGGAAGGCCAGCGTGTCGATGCTCGCCTCCGCTCGCGGCCGCAGGAAGCTTTCACGGGACAGGTCGTCCGGATTGGCCTCGAAAGCGATCGGGTGACCGAGGAGCGGCGTGTTTTCATCAAGGGAGATAACCCGCCGCCGCGGATTTACCTCGGCGAGCAGGCAGAATTCTGGATCACGGTGGCGCGGCTTGAAACGGCTCTGCTCGTTCCAGAAGCGGCCGTGCACGGATACGACGGCCGGCAGGGTTCGGTCTGGACGGTCGAGGCCGGGCGCCTGCAGCGCCGCCTTGTGAAATTCCGGCATCGCACCGAGGACGCGAGGCTTGAAATCGTCGATGGGCTGCCCGAAGGCGCACGCGTCGTCACACAAACAGAAGATGGTCTGCGCGAAGGTCGTTCCGCGCGCGTGATCGAAGACGGAACCAGATGAACCTCGCCTATCGCGACATTCGACACGGGCTCGGCCGGTTCCTGCTGACCTGCCTGGGCCTTGGTCTGTTACTTGGCGTCGTCTTGTCGATGATTGGCATTTACCGCGGCCTCGTTGTTGAGGCGCTTACAATTGCCCGCTCGCCCGCCGTCGACCTGTGGGTTGTAGAGGCCAACACACGCGGCCCTTTCGCTGAGGCCTCGCGTATTCCCGGCGAGACACGCGAATCGATTGCCCGCATCGCCGGCGTCGCTGCTGCCGGAAGCATCACATACCAGACCGTCGAAGCGCAGCATAAAGACAAGAAAATGAGGCTCTACGTTATTGGATATGAGCTGACGCGCCCGGGCGGTCCGCCGGATATTGTGCAGGGGCGCCATATCGGGCGCAACCACTATGAGTTGGTCGCGGACCGTTCGGCCGGACTCGAACTCGGCGATCGTATCCAGCTTGGTCGCAGTGTTTATGCCGTCGTCGGGCTCACGCAACACCAGGTCAGTTCGGCCGGCGACCCCGCCGTCTATATCAGTTTATCCGACGCCCAGAAGCTCCAGTTCGACCTGGCACCACCCGCTGCACGTATTCAACTGGCGCGCGGCGGCAGCGGAGAAGGTCGTGACACGGTCAATACCGTTGTGGCGCGTCTGCAGCCGAATGCATCCCCCGATCGGGTCGCTGAAACGGTATCGCGGTGGAAGCATCTCGCGGCCATCACGCAGGAGGCTCAGGAGAATATTCTGACTCGTTCGCTTGTTGATCGCGCGCGACGCCAGATTGGTCTATTCACATCTTTGCTGCTTGCCGTCTCGGCGGTGATCATCGCGCTTATCATCTACACGATGACGATGGAAAAACTCAAACAGATCGCGACGCTGAAGCTGATTGGAGCGCCTGATCGAACCATTATCGGCATGATCGTGCAGCAGGCCCTGGCGCTCGGCTTCATTGGTTTTGCAATCGGCGCCAGCCTCATTTTCAGTATCAAGGATTACTTCCCCCGGCGCGTCGTGCTGGAGCCAGACAACGTGGTGGTCCTCGCGTTGGTTGTCTTTGCAGTGTGCCTTCTCTCGAGCGGCCTTGGGGTTCGCGCCGCCCTCAAGATCGATCCGGCTACGGCACTCGGGGGATAACATGGCAGCCCCGATCGACCCTGCTCCGCTCGTGCGGCTTGACCGCATTTCCAAGCATTTTGGCGAGGGAGAAACCAGGGTTGATGCTCTAAGTGAGGTTTCGCTCCAGGTTTACCCTCGACAGGTTGTAGCCCTGCTTGGGCCATCGGGTTCCGGCAAGACGACGTTACTCAACATCATTGGCTGCATCCTCGACCCCTCGTCAGGTTCCATGTGGCTTGACGATGAATTGGTTGTGCAAGACGGCCGCTGGCAGCGCGGCGACCTGCGCCGGCTGAGGCGCGACAAGATCGGCTTTATTTTCCAGTTCCACAACCTTCTGCCGTTCCTTGATGCAACTGACAACGTGGCGCTCGTATTGCAGCTGGCAGGCGCCGACATCACCAGCGCACGCAAGAGGGCGATTGAACTGCTCGACTACCTGGAGGTAGGCAGTCGCAAGACCGCAATGCCCGCCCAGCTATCGGGCGGCGAGGCGCAGCGAGTGGCCATTGCGCGGGCGCTTGCAAACCGGCCACGTATCATTCTCGCAGATGAACCGACGGCCGCCCTCGACTCAAAACGTGCACAGATCGTCATGGATCTGCTGCGCAAGCTTGCCGTCGACCAGAACGCTGCAATCATTGCTGTCACGCACGATGAAAAGATTTTCGACCGCTTTGACGACATATTCCTATTGCGGGACGGCAGGCTGGAGGGCGAGACGGCCGCAAGCAAGGTTCTTGAGCGGTCATCGTAATTGCCGAACGGCGTGAGATAGAATCCGCAATTCGACCGGCTTCGGCCAGGTGCGGACCGGGATAATGAGGTGCTTGGGGTCAATCACGAGCGCCGTTTCCGACCTGTAATCATGGCTCTCACAAGGTTCTCTCCATGTACCAGACTTGAAAAGAGAACGCCGACAACGTGCAGGATGACAAGACCCACGGTCAGATTGGCAAACGCCTCATGGACCTCCTCGACCCACTTGGCACCCCAGAATGTGTCGGTGGTCATCAGGTAGCCAGTGATGCCCGTGCCGGTGAGCATGACCAGAAGTGCAATGATCATCGTTCCGCCAGCCGGATTATGGCCGAGATGGCGTTGCGCTCTGACGGTCGCGGCATCGCGGAGATATCGCAGAACCTCGCGTGGCGACCGAACGAAGCTGCTGAAGCGCGCGTGATGTGGACCAATGAAACCCCAAATGACGCGCAGAGCAATCAGTCCCGCGATTGCATAGCCGATGATGATGTGTACCTGTTCAGCCACGTCGCCGGTGACATATGCCAGCACGAAAAGCAGTGCCAGCGACCAATGAAATACCCGCACGAACGGATCCCAGACCTTGACCGTTGCCGGCGGCGTCGCGCCGCCGGCTTCGATCACAACTCCATGATGCGCGGACATCTCAGCGCCCGTCGATGACGGTGCCGGTTGCCGGATCGACGAACAGTTCCATCCGTGCGCCGGTCTTGGAGGTGACATAGAATTCGGCACAGCTGTTCTTCAATTTGGCCTTCTGCACCTGCCAGTCGTTCCGGGCATTGAATCCAGTCGCTTCGACCTTGCTCTGCAGAGCCTCAAGGGAAAGCCACTCGTTCTGAGGGGCGGCAGTGCACGGCCTGCCAAGGCTGCCTGCCTGAGCGGAGGCAGTGAAACCGACCAGCGCAAGCGCGATTGCGAAGGCAGAAGTCTTTGCCAACGCAGCAATACCGGGTGAGCCCGCTGCTGTTCTGAACGGAGTGATTTTAGGCATTTCTAGCTCCTCTCCTGGGGGTCCGCCGCACCACGCGGTGGATCGCGGCACCTTGCCTGAGAGGCGCTGACGTGCGGCTGTTGATCTATGTCAGCAAGATGTCAGGTCGGTTGGGGCATGTTCTGTCTGTCCATTGGCATGACAATCCATGCGGCTCTGTTGGCATTTGGCAGTCTTGATGTTTGCGGCCACTGTGGCGGCGGCAGTCGCCGTGCCGCCAAATCTGGCCGCCGCACGCGATCGCGATGACCTGCGCCGCGAGGAGGTGCGCCGCGCAGTCGAAACCGGCGAAATCCGCTCGCTCGCAGAGATTATCGCAACAGTTCGCGGAAAGCTGCCCGGCGAAGTGCTCGGCATGGATATCGACTGGAAGGGTGGTCGCTGGCGATATGAATTTCGTGTCGTCGACGGCCAGGGCCGGCTGTTTGACGTCTATATCGATGCTCGCAACGGAGAGATCGAGCGTATCAAGGAGAAATGATGCGCGTACTTCTGGTCGAGGATGATCGGCGGATCGCATCGGACGTAAGCCGTGCACTGAGCTCCGCCGGGTACGTGATCGAGACCGTGCGTGACGGTGAAGAGGCGTGGTTTCGCGGAGACACGGAAGATTACGGCGCCGTCATCCTTGATCTCGGGCTCCCGGGCATGGACGGGCTTGCCGTACTCAAGCGCTGGCGCGCGAATGGACGTCATATGCCGGTGCTGATTTTAACCGCACGCGGAAGCTGGGCTGAGCGCGTCGATGGGATCGATGCCGGCGCGGACGACTATTTGCCGAAACCGTTTCGTGTTGAGGAATTGCTGGCGCGGCTGCGCGCGATTGTTCGCCGTTCCGCCGGTCATGCGTCATCGCTGGTCGCCGCTGGCGAGATCATCCTCGACGAACGACAGATGAAGCTGAGTGTGCGGGGTGTACCGGTCACGCTGTCACCACTTGAGTATCGGCTCATTGCCTATCTGTTGCATCACCGCGGGCGTGTGGTGTCGCAACATGAACTCGACGAGAACGTCTATGGCCAGGGGGAGGAACACGATTCAAATGCATTGGAGGTGCTGATCGGTCGCGTGCGCAAAAAGCTTGGACCTGATCTGATCGAAACGCGTCGTGGCTTTGGTTACATCGTCCCGGAAGCGCCTGCATGAGACTGAAATCACTCCGGTTGCGGCTCGCGGCCGGCGGGGTCATGGCGATCCTCGCGGCTTTAGTCATTGCCGGCCTGGGGCTCACACTGCTTTTTGAGCGTCATGTCATCCGCACGATGGCTGACGATCTCGATGTTCAGCTGAAACAGCTGGTTGCCAATGTCGATATCGATCAGGAGCAGAACCTCGTGGTCACACGGCCTCCGGCCGATCCACGCTTTTCCGATCCACTGTCAGGATTATATTGGCAAGTGAACGATGATCGTGGCCAGCTGCTGCGTTCACGCTCTTTGTGGGACGCGACATTGCGGCTGCCGGCCGATGAACCATCGCCGGGTCAGGTTCATCAGCACGAGGCGGCTGGTCCTGCTGACACCCGGGTGCTAATCGCTGAGCGCAGGGTCTTTCTCACAATCGGGGATCAGCATGTGCCGGTACGAGTAGCCGTTGCCGGCGATCTGAAGCGTGTTTCGGCCGCTGCAACGGGATTTGCCAAGGACCTCGGCGTAGCGCTTACCCTGCTCGGACTGGTTCTTGCCGCCGCAACGCTGGTTCAGGTCCGCCTTGGTTTGCGTCCCCTCGACGCGCTGCGTCGCGGCATTTCCGATATTCGGGCTGGCCGTCTCCAGCATTTGCCTCCAGAGGTCCCCGCCGAAGTTCGGCCTCTGGTCGATGAGGTCAATGCGCTGATGGATGCGCAGGAGCAGGAGATCGAGCGGTCACGCGGGCGGGCAGCCGATCTCGCGCATGGCCTCAAAACGCCGTTGGCCGCGCTTGCGGCCGATGCGGCCCGCTTGCGTGAACGTGGCGAAAAGGAGATCGCGCAGGATATAGAGGCGGTCGGCGACACGATGATCCGCCATGTTGAGCGGGAATTGGCGCGGGTCAGAGCGCGTGGCGCCATCAGGCAGCGGCCTGCCCGCTCCACCAGGGTGGCACCGCTCGTGCGCTCGCTGATCGCAACACTGTCGCGCACCCCATCCGGTATGCACATCACCTTTGAACCGCACATTGCGGAGGATGTGCAAGTGCCGCTGGACCGGACTGATCTGGCCGAAGTGCTCGGGAACTTGCTTGAAAACGCAACGCGGCACGCTTCAAAACGCGTTCGTATTACAGCGGAGGGTGGCTCGACCGCGTCGATTGTGACAGAGGATGATGGCGCAGGCATAGTGGCAGCCCAATGGCCACGCGTCCTCGAGCGCGGGGTTCGGCTCGATGAGCGCAGCGAAGGCGCAGGTCTTGGATTATCGATCGCCCAGGACGTTCTTCAGACCTATCACTGGAAACTCGATCTGGGTAAGTCGGAGCTAGGCGGCCTGAAGGCCACAGTCGCGCCCTCGCTCGCTTAAGGGTCCGGTTTGGGGATATAGCGACCAAATTCAATTGCGCGTCCGATTTACCCCTGATCGCAGTTGTCAGCGCGCAAAGGTCGGCGAGCGCATCTGGCTCGTCAGCTTCATGGAACGATCTGGGATACTTCGACGACGCGACATGCAGGCTCGAGCCGCTGGATAACGGCGCCGGAAGGGACTTCGATTGATTGTTCTCTCCAATCGTCTTCGTTGATTTTCAAATGACGCTAAATCTGCGGTTGCGGACCAGAGTTGAAAGTCGCAGCATTTTCCGCGGGCGATTTTGGGTGCGGGGACGCCAAAATGGCGAATTTGCAAACAGGCCCGGCGAGAGCTGTCTCTCCCCCGGATTACGTCTCGAATTCTCGAAAGCATTCTGGTTGCAATCAGGAAAATCAACTCTGGGCCAGGATAGAGTCATTGCTCACGGGTTCCGATAGCCAAATCGCGATTGATATTCTCTATAGCTTTCAGTTCGGTCTCTCGCCGACGCGAACTTCGATTGTCGACGAACTAACGTCACTTGGCATGTGCACTCCAGTGAACGGACACCGACGATACATTCTCACAAGCTTCGGAGCCAAATGCTCAGCCTCAGTTCGGGAGTACGTGTTCTGGCGCATGCGCGACAAGACTATTCATTGCGAGAACGAACACCCGTCGACGAGAGTAGAGGACTTCAGAGGTCAGCGAGTTCTTGAGGTGGGCTGCGGGTGCGGAATGAACCTGCTCCGTCTATCGCAATTCGCAGCGAGAGCGATAGGAGCCGAGGTTGAGCCCATTTACATTCAAATGTCGAAAATACTGGCGAAACGCGAGGCCCTTGCGCCCCCCGAGATTTACGTCTGTGAATCGGAAGCAATGCCGTTTCCGGCGGAAACATTTGATCGCGTCATCATCTTCAACTCTCTGCAATATATGGATGTTCGGAGAGCTTTTAGCGAGTGTGCGCGCGTCACTCGCTCTGGCGGCATGGTTATGGCCGCGCCCTGCATCATCCCATCCGAATTTGCACGAAATGAGCTGAGGCTCTTCACCAACACTCTAAACTTTCGAAGAATGCTCGGCGCTGTACTGATTCTTAGCAATACTGCCGCGTATCAGGTCTTTGGCCGGCGACTTCTCCGCACACCTGGTAATGAATCGACGGCTCGACCGATCCGTCCCACTAAACGATTCCTGGTTTCGCTTGCACATAAGCAAGGACTTTCCTTCCTTTCCAGTCTCAGCGGACAATTCGGCGAGCACCATTGCTTTGCATTCGAGAAAGTTCACCGAAGCACGAGTTAACGGTCGCCGACTTAACGAGGCTTGTGACAGAGGTTAATAGCACTCCCTTCCCACGCACTCCCTCTCTTCGCTACGGGTGTCGGCGCCTTGAGTCTCATTGCATACGGAAGAAAACGGAAAGCGCGGTTGCCACCTAGACTAGGCTCCAATAGACATCCCGCACTAAGCGAAAAGACAGGCCGCCGCTGACCTACTCAACAACTCGTGTTTCAGTGACAAACTCCCACAAGGGACCAAATCGGTGCAGGTAGTAGATCGGGCACGTTTTCATGCGCGCGGAATGCTCACCTTTGCGTAGCGTCGTCGCGAGGCACGGCACCACGATCGCCGGGATGTTGCCGACATTGCCGGCCGTACCGCGATGCACATGACCGTTGAAAACGGCAATCACGCGGTCCGAAGTTTGCAAAGCCCGGCGAAGCCGCTCCATCATCTCCACAGTTTCGAAATTGAGTGCGTCCGGTCCAACCGAAACTTCAAACGGGGGGTGGTGAGCAAGGATTGCGATCGGCTTGCTTTTCTCGACATTGATCAGCTTGATCAGGCGCTCCGCCCGCTCAGGGCAAAAGTCACCCTTATTGCTGCCGGTATTAAGAGTATCCACGGAGATGAGTCGGACCGGATAGCTTTCAACCGCGTACTCGATGAAGTTGGAGGCTGCGTCAAGATAGCCGCGCGGCGAAAAGGCGGCGAACAAATTTGCCCGATCGTCCTTGTTGCCTGGAATGACATACACCGGAGCCCGTGCTTTCGCGAGAATGCGGACAGCCTCGGCATATTCATCAGGCCGTCCGTTGTGGACAATATCCCCGGTGTGAACGATCACGTCGGGGCGATCGTCAAGCGCGTTGATATCGTCAATCGCACGTTCGAAATCGCGTATCCTCTGATCGGCATCGGCGGTATCCAGCGCGACATGCGTATCGGATATCTGCGCAATGATCATTTATACCGGACCCTGGTCTTCTCCAGGCCGCAAACTCGCATAATACTCCCTGAGGATCGACACTACTTCCGGCCGGCTGAACTCCGGCGGGACTTCCTCATTGCTCGAAAGCATTTTGCGCTGCTGCGTGCCCGAGATCGAAATGTGGTTTATGGGATCGTGTGGACAGGTCTTCGCCGTTGCCATGCCGTAGCACTTCCGGCAGTAAAAGGTGACATCGATCTT
>DATEKG010000315.1:0-6039 GCA_035277565.1 Pseudolabrys sp. | reverse complement strand
ATGCAAACGCGACGATGCCCCAACGCGAACACCGCCCGTAGGTCGGTTTCATCCCCACGGTGCCAGTGAACGCGGCCGGCTGGCGGATCGATCCACCTGTATCGGTTCCGGTGGCGCCGAGGCAGAGGTGAGCGGCAACAGCCGCAGCGGAACCGCCGGACGAACCGCCCGGAGTCAGAGGCGCGTTTGAACCTTTGCGTCGCCACGGCGAACTGACAGGCCCAAAGTGCGAAGTTTCATTCGCCGAGCCCATGGCAAACTCGTCGCAGTTCGTCTTGCCCAGCAGGACGGCGCCATCCCGCCAGAGCTGCGACGTAACCGTCGACTCATAGGTCGGCACGAAGTTGTCGAGAATGTGCGAACACGCCGTCGAGCGCACTCCCGCCGTGCAGAACATATCCTTGACCGCAAGGGGAAGCCCTTCAAGCGGCCGCGCCGCTCCCGAGGCAATCCGCGCATCGGACTCCCGCGCCATCTCGATAGCGCGCTCCGGAGTTTCGAGCACATAAGCGTTCAGACCGCGTGCCTTTTCAATGGCAGCGAGATGGGCGTCCGCAAGCTCGACCGCTGAAAACGATTTCTTTTTCAAGGCATCGCGAGCTTCGGCCAGATTCAGCGAAGTGAGATCAGTCACGACGAAGGCTCATCCGCGGGCCGTGCGGAATCGCGACCACCGTCCGCCGCGGGATCAGCCGGCTCGCATTCGAACGCCCGCTGTTCGGAGCTGTCCCGCCGCATCGGCAACGCACCGCGTTCCGCCTCGATGGCGTCGACCATGGCCCAATATCCAAGCTCGCAGGCGATGCACATTACTCGACGACTTTCGGCACCAGGAAAAAATGGTCCTCGCTCATCGGTGCATTTCTGACAATTTGATCCGCGATTTCGCCATCCGTCACGATATCGGCTCGCTTTTTCATCTCCATCGGAGTGACCGATGTCATCGGCTCAACTCCGGCAACATCCACTTCCCCAAGCTGCTCGACAAAAGCGAGTATGGCATTCAGCTCGCCCTTGAGATGCTCGACTTCCTCATCGGCCACCGCGATGCGGGCGAGGTGTGCAATCCGGCGCACTGTATCGGAATCGACTGCCATGAAATCCTGCGAAGAGCGGCTCTCACTGCCGGCTCGCCTGCCTATAGCAGAGCGGCTTTCCTTTCGCCAACAACTCTGCCGCCGGAGATGTCGACACGCCGCCGCCGCGGTCGGTCGAAAAAATGAGGAATGTCGGCTCGGAACCAGCTACCATGTCGTGATGCCCATTCGTGGCCATGATCGCTACCCCTACTCTCCCATTTCCACGCGCGCGGTTTATGACTGGCCCGGCGGGAAGCGGCTGGCCGTCTACATTGCCATCAATCTCGAGTGGTTCTCGTTTGGCGAAGGCTTCGGCGCCGAGCTTGCGCCCGGCGGCCCGCAGCCGGATGTCCTCAATTATGCCTGGCGCGACTATGGCAACCGGGTCGGCGTATTCAGGCTGGCGCAATTGTTCGAAGAACTGAAGCTACCGGTGTCGATACTGGTGAACAGCGAAATGTACCGGCGCGCCCCACAGGCAGTGGCCGCGTTCTCGCGCGCGGAAATCGTCGGACATGGCCGCAGCAATTCCGAGCGGCAGGGAACGCTGAGCGAAGCCGAAGAGCGAGCCCTGATCGCGGAAACGACGGCCGCGATTGAAAAACATGCGGGGCGGCGCCCGCATGGGTGGCTTGGGCCATGGATATCGCAATCACCGCTTACTCCCGACCTTCTTCAGGAGGACGGTTACCGATACCTGCTCGATTGGTGCCATGACGACCAGCCGGTGTGGATGAAAACGCGCAAGGGATGCATCCTCTCCGTGCCGTATCCGCAGGAACTCAACGACATTCCGCAAATCGTGGCGCGCAAACGCGAGGGCTCGGAATTTGCGGACATGATCGTCGACGCTTTCGAGGTGATGCAGAAAGAATGCGCTGCGCGGCCCCTGGTCATGGGCATTGCGCTGCACGCTTATATCGTCGGATGGCCGCACCGCTTCAAACACCTTGCCCGCGCCCTCCGGCACATCGTCGGCAACGCAAACGAACGGGTCTGGTTTACCGTCTCCGGTGAAATCGCCGACCATGCGGAAAAACTTGCTCCCGGTATCATTCCTTGATCGCCGATCGTTGCCGGGATCGCAAACCCCGTGCTAGCGGATGGTCATGTCGATCGTGCTTCCTCTCGATGAAGTTGCCACACAACTGCCGAAGCGCGGCGTTCTTGTCGGACTTGACCTTGGCACGAAGACAATCGGCGTTGCGGTCAGTGACCCTGACCGCAAGCTTGCGACCGGAATAGAGACAATCGTCAGAAAGACTTTCACCGCAGACGCGCGGCGTCTGATTGAACTCGCGACGGAGCGCGCCGCCGTCGGCTATGTTCTCGGCTTGCCGATCAACATGGACGGAAGCGAGGGACCGCGCGCCCAGGCGACACGCGCATATGCGCGCAATCTCGCAAGGCTGACCGGTCTGCCAATTGCGCTTTGGGATGAGCGACTATCGACCATGGCAGTGGAGCGCGAACTCATCGCCGCCGACGTCAGCCGCAAGAAGCGTGCGGCGGTAATAGACCAGCACGCGGCTGCGTTTATTCTTCAGGGCGCGCTCGATCGGCTGTCGCGCCTGTAAAAGAGAAACCGCCCCGAAGAGCGGCTTCTCTCAAATCTGGTCGCGCCGGTTATCGCTGCGAGTCGATCGAAAAATTGTTCGTGCTGTGCTGATACGACCAGTTGTCGTAATAGCCATAGACGGGCGCTGGCTCGTAAGCGTAGGTGTCATAGGCGTAGCCCGGTGCGTAGTAACCCGGTGCGTAGTCATAGCCGTAATAGTAACCATTGTTGTAGGCCGAGCTGGCAATCGCCGCGCCCGCCAGCGCGCCGACACCAAATCCGATGGCGGCCGCGCCGCCTCCATGGTGCCCATGCCACGCCCGGCTTGGGGTCGCGGCTGCCAGCGCGAGTGCGCCGGTCAACGCCACCGCCGCCGTATATTTCATGGCCTTCTTCATAAGTGCCTCCTTCCGTGACGACTTTCGATATATCCGGTATGTCCGGTGCCAACACGGAAACCGCCACTGCGGTTCCTGCAAAAATGCAGACCAGCCGGCCGCTGCCTGATTACAAATTTTCGGCGGAACAAGCCCCGGCCATAAGCGGAACAAGGGAGCGAACTGCGCCTTCCGAATGGGGGAATTCCCCCACAATGCTACTTGGCGGGAGCCAAGGGACAGCGCCGGCGTTCGCAGGCGCTGCCGCTGAATTCAACTCCAACCTGGGCAAGTTTCGATGAGCCGCGGCCGCGCGCGAAAGCACTATTAACGATCGAGACGAGGACTTGTGAATCGGCCGGCAATGGCCTTGCCCGCCCCTCTGGTTGCGCATATAGGTTCTGCTTTAATGACTATTTCGCCGAAAACCTCCTTCGTCCTCAGCAGGCGGCATCTGTTGGGGATCGAGGGCCTTTCCCATAAGGATATTTCCGGGCTTCTCGATCTCGCGGAGGAATTCGTCGAACTCAACCGGCAGGTTGAGAAAAAACGCGCATCGCTCCGCGGTCGCACGCAGATCAACCTGTTTTTCGAAGTATCGACCCGCACGCAGGCGTCCTTTGAATTGGCGGGAAAGCGCCTCGGCGCCGACGTCATGAATATGTCGACGAGCTCGTCCTCAATGCGTAAGGGCGAAACGTTGATCGACACTGCGATCACACTCAACGCCATGCATCCGGATATCATCGTTGTACGCCATCACGCATCCGGCGCAGTCGAACTGCTCGCCCGGAAAGTGGATTGCGCGGTGATCAACGCCGGCGACGGCGCACACGAACATCCCACGCAGGCACTGCTCGACGCACTGACGATCAGACGCAACAAGGGCCGCATCGAGGGACTGCTGGTGGCAATTTGCGGTGACATCCTTCATTCGCGCGTGGCTCGTTCGAACATTATCCTGCTCAACGCGATGGGAGCGCGGGTGCGCGTCGTCGCACCCTCCACGCTCCTGCCGCCGGGAGCCGAACGTTTCGGCGTCGAAGTGGCGCGCGACATGCGGGAGGGACTTGCCGATGCGGATATCGTCATGATGCTTCGCCTCCAGCGTGAACGCATGAATGGATCCTACGTCCCGTCGGTGTCGGAATATTTCCAGTACTATGGCCTGGACGAGAAAAAACTCGCCTATGCAAAGCCAGGTGCCCTGGTCATGCATCCCGGACCGATGAACCGCGGCGTCGAAATCGACTCCATCGTCGCCGATGGTGCCCAGTCCCTGATCCGTGAACAGGTCGAGATGGGCGTTGCGGTTCGAATGGCTGTCCTGGAAGCGCTCTCACGGAATTTGCCCAATGCCTGACTTTGTCGCAGCGCGCGCGTGAAACGACCGGTCGACAGGATGGACACATGATGCTGTCAGACCGCCGACCAATCCTGCTTGCGAATGGCCGCGTCATCGATCCGTCGCGCGATCTCGATTTTGTCGGCGACGTCCTGATGGCCGAAGGCGTGATCCGCGAAGCAAAGAGGGGCATCGGCGCCGCCGGTGTTCCTGAAGGCACTGACGTCATCGACTGCCGCGGGAGGCTGATTGCGCCGGGCCTGATCGACATGCGGGCCTTTGTCGGTGAACCAGGTGAAGCGAGCCGCGAAACGCTGGCATCGGCAAGCCAGGCCGCTGCCGCCGGCGGAGTGACGACGATCATCTGCCAGCCTGATACTTCGCCCGCGATCGATGATCCGGCGACCGTCGATTTTGTGCTTCGTCGCGCCCGCGATACTGCCATCGTGCATGTTCATCCGATGGCGGCGATTACAAAGGGCCTCGAAGGGAAAGAGATGACGGAAATCGGCCTGCTCAAGGCAGCGGGCGCCGTAGCCTTCACCGACGGCGCAAAAAGCATCACGAATGCCCAGGTGATGCGTCGCGCCTTGACCTATGCCGGTGACTTCGATGCCCTGATCGTCCATCACACCGAGGACCCCAATCTGGTCGGCGACGGCGTTATGAACGAAGGTGAATTTGCGGCACGCCTTGGGCTGCTCGGAATCCCGAAGGCGGCCGAAACGGTCATGCTCGAACGCGATATCCGTCTGGTCGCGCTGTCGGGAGGCCGTTATCACGCCGCATCGGTTACCTGCGCGGACACACTCGACGTCTTGCGGCGCGCCAAGGATGCCGGTCTCAATGTGACGGCATCGGCATCGATAAACCACGTGACGCTCAACGAAAACGATATTGGTCCCTACCGTACGTTTCTGAAGGTAACCCCGCCGCTGCGTGCGGAAACCGATCGAAAAGCCACGGTTGAGGCACTGGCGGCGGGTCTCATCGACATCGTCATGTCGGATCACAACCCTCAGGACGTAGAAACCAAACGTCTGCCCTTCGCCGAGGCCGCGCCCGGTGCGATCGGCCTTGAGACGATGCTCAGCGCCGGCTTGCGCCTCGTCCATAGCGGCGAGATTGAAGTGACCGCGTTGCTCCGCGCAATGTCGACACGCCCTGCGGAACTGCTTGGACTCGCCGGCGGAACGCTCCGAAGCGGCGCCCCTGCCGATGTCATCGTCGTCGACACTGAATTGCCATGGGTTCTCGACCCCAATGAGCTAAAATCGAAGTGCAAGAATACCCCGTTCGATGAGGCGCGCCTGACGGGGCGCGTCGTTCGAACGATTGTCTCGGGGCGGACCGTTTACGAATACGTATGATCGTCACCGCGGCCTTTGTCTTCGGCTATCTGCTCGGCTCGATACCGTTCGGGCTTCTGCTGACGCGGGCCGCTGGCGGCCCCGATATCAGGGAGATCGGGTCCGGAAATATTGGCGCCACAAATGTCCTGCGCACAGGGCGCAAAGGGCTCGCCGCCGCGACGCTTCTTTGCGATATGCTGAAAGGTACAATAGCTGCCGTCGCCGCGATGCAATTCGGTCACGACGCCGCGCTCGCCGCCGCCCTTGGCGCTTTCCTTGGCCATCTCTTCCCGTTCTGGCTCAAATTCAGGGGAGGCAAAGGCGTTGC
>DATEKG010000314.1:0-2505 GCA_035277565.1 Pseudolabrys sp. | reverse complement strand
TTACCCGACTTGCGGTGACACAGGCGAGCGAAGCGACGCCGTTCTTCGAACGGCTATGCGCAGGCATGACGCAGAGTGTGTGGCGAAGTCTCTCAGTCCGTCATGGCCGGACTTGTTCCGGCCATCTACGTCTTTCTGAGTTGCCGCGCTGTAAGACGTGGATGCCCGGCATAAAAGCCGGGCATGACGTGGAAAGGTGGTGCGTCGCCGCGGCACCATGCCCGCTCGTTGCGGGCTCGATCGACTCAAGCCCTGCTCAACGCCGCCGCAATATCATCGGCAGGCCGCCCCGCGGCCGCAGCGTCACCTTCAATTCCGGCCACGCAACATGGCCGGGAATGAGCGCGAAATCGAAATTGCGCACGATCGTGGCAACAACAATCGACGCCTCCTGGATCGCAAAGGCCGCGCCGATGCAGATACGCGGGCCGACACCGAACGGAAGATAGGCAAAACGGTCGACCGATTGCCGCGCTGGGCCAAGGAACCGGTTCGGGTCGAAGGATGCCGGCTTTTCCCAGAGATTGCGGTGCCGATGCAGGACATAGGGAGCGATGACCACCATCGTTCCGCGCCTGATCGGCTCGCCGGCCAGCTCATCCGGACCTTTTGCCGCGCGGCTGATTGCCGAAATGGGCGGGTAGAGCCGGTTCGCTTCATCGATGACGGCGCGTGTCTCCACGAGTCTGTCCGTCAGCCCCTCGAGAGGTCCGTCGAGAACGTCGTCCGCCTCGGCGCGGACGCGATCGCGCCATTGGTCCGATCGCGACAGCAGGAACAGCGACCAGCTGATGCAGTTCGCCGTGGTCTCGTGGCCCGCCGCGATAAAGGTGAGGATGTTGGCGCGGATTTCGTTTTCCGCAAGCGCCTCGCCGGTCTCGGGGTCGGCGGCCTCGAGCAGGAATGTCAGGATGTCGCGCGGCGCGCCGTCAGGATCACCGGCAAGCCGGTCCCGGCGCGTCGCGATGATCGTGTCGATCGCGGATTCAAAAACGCGAAGCATGGGCCGCAGCTTCCAGCGCCCGGGGCGCGGGAAAAAATCCGGAACCCCGAGCATGTCGAACGGATCGATCTTTCCGATCGTCTCGAAATAGCGCTTCATCGCCATGCGGATTTGCTCCGCATCGTGGCCGAGCCCGTCCGAGAAGATCGTCCGCTCCAGCACTTCAAGTGTGAGACGCGTCGCTTCGACCGCGACATCCGTCACTTCGCCCTCGCGCCGGGCAATTCGCTCCACCATGCCGTTCGCCGCGTCGATCATCGCCGGCGTGAAGCTCATGACGGCCTTGCGCGCGAAAAGCGGCGCAAGCGCACGGCGCTGCGTGCGCCAGTTGTGACCCTCGGCCGTCAGCAGGCCGCCGATGAGGCCCGCAGAAAGGACACGGCGCTGCAACCAATCCTTCTCATAATTGTCGGAATTCTCGAGCAAGACACGGCGGATCGCACGGGGATCGCTGACGACAGTGACACGCCCCAGCGAGATGCCGCTTGTGACGACAGGTTGTTCGAAATGTGCCTCCGTCCACGCTTCGATCGGATTGCTGGCGAGAACCCGAAGCAGCGCGATGGGCCCAAGGAATTGAGCCCTGGGGATCGGCGCCGGCGGAACAAGCTGCGCTGGGAAATCAAGCACGACGGTCTCCGTTTTGCCCCGAAAATGAGCGCAGGCTCATCCGGCCCCGAGAGCAGAATGAGCGGCCGCTGGTTCAAGTTCCAATTTGACAGAATTTGGGCCATAGGGAACAGCGGAACGATGCTTGATGTCAGCTATTTCAGGTGTACGGACCATCCTCAAATCCACGGGTTTTCAGGTGCCCGCGCATGCAGAATCGATCAATCGTAAAAGCGTGGCCGCTGGCCGCGGTCCTCATCTTTTGTCCGTCAGCCGCAGCATTGGCGCAGCCGGCCGGCATCTCCCCGCCGGACCCAACGGGTGAATGGCTTGTCGCCAAGCGGATCGCGCGCATCAAGATTGCCGATTGCGGCGGCCGCATGTGGGGCGTGGTGTCCTGGGAAGCGCAACCCGGCGTCGACAAGAAGAATCCCGATCCGGGCCTGCGGTCCCGCCCTACGCTTGGAATGCCGATCCTGCTCGGCATGACGCCGACGACGGCGCCGAACAAGTGGGAAGGCCAGATCTACAATTCAGAGGATGGGCAGACCTATTCCGCATCGATCACGCTGTCCGACCCCAACACGTTGCGCGTCCAGGGTTGCGTGTTCGGCTTCCTGTGCGGAGGAGAAAACTGGACGCGCGTCGAGGATCAGGACACCGTCGGCGGCGCTCCGGCGATGCAACCTCCTCCGAAGCCGCCCGGGCGCAAGCCGGCCACAAATGCGCAGGCGCCGGCCAACCGCAAGGCGGCGGCAAACCCTCCGCCCGAGCCGGCGGATGATGTGTGCTCACGGGTTACCGGCACCACGGGGTTTTCCCATGAGCGCCGGCTGAAATAGCACTGCCGCCGCCAGGGTGCAGACCAGCGAGAGCGCGAGCAGCTTGCCCAT
>DATEKG010000313.1:0-4946 GCA_035277565.1 Pseudolabrys sp. | reverse complement strand
GGATTCGAAAAGGCTTTGGGTGCCGCCCTTGGCGACGACCTGGATGCGCCTGTCGATCCCTCGTCACCGATGCACTGGTCGGAGATCCAGCACGGAGCCGAAGACCCATCTCTCCCCGAAGGCATTGAGCCCCTCGCTCGTTACGTCAAGGCGCCGGCCCAATTGGGACGCCGCCTCGCGCAGGTCGGCGTGGTCGAGCGCGAAACCGGTATCCGGCTCGCAGCCATGCTTAAGACCGGTCAGCGACTTGTCTCGCGCGATGGCGATCTTTGGCGCTGGGACGGATTTGTGGCCGCCGCGCACGCGCCGACAGGCGCCGCCCGTCGCCTCGCACAGCGGAGCCGTTTTACGGAAATCGACGGCGAGCTGGAAGGCGCGCGCGCTGAGGTCGAGGCAAGGCGGCGCGCATTGGAGACAGCGCAATCTGCATTTGATGCGGCAAGTTCCACCGAAACCGAGACTCGCGCCAGAGAGCGTGACCTCAATCGGCAGGCGGCGCGGCTTTCCGCCCTGGCGGAGGCCCGCGCGCGACTGACGATGAGCCGCGACGAAGCCTCGACGGCCAAAACGGAGGCTGAAGCGGCGTTGGCCGCCCTGCCGCCCGCCTCCGACCTGGATAGCCGTCTGACGCAGGTTCGTGACGACATTGCCGGCAAACGGGCGCGCCTTGCCGAAGTGCGTGCCGAACAACAAGCCATTGTGCGCGAGGCCGAACTCGCAGACCGCCGCCTGTCCCAGCTCGCCACCGATAAATCCGGCTGGCATGAACGTCAGCAGGGTGCGCGCAACCAGATATTGACGCTCGAGCAGCGCATCGCCGAAGCAAGACGCGATCGCACGGAACTTGAAAATGCACCCCAGGTCTTCGCGGAAAAACGCACGGCATTGATCACCGAGGTGCAGACTGCGGAGACAGGACGGCGCGCCTGTGCCGACCGGCTGCTGGAGGCGGAAAACAGGCTGGCGGAAGCGGATCGCGATGCCCGCACGGCGCTGGAAGCCGCGAGTGCGGCGCGAGAAGAGCTTGCCCGCGCCGAAGAGCGGCATGAAGGCGCCAAGCGTCGGCTTGCCGATGTTGCGCGCGAAATTCACGACATGCTGGAAATCCAGCCGTCCGCGGTTGCGGAACTCGCGGAAATCAAGCCGACCGATCCTTTGCCGGATCTCGCCGAAATCGAAGCCACGCTCGAAAGGCTGCGCCGCGAACGCGAACGTCTCGGCGCGGTGAATCTGCGCGCCGAAGAAGAACTGCGCGAGGTCGAGGCCCAGCACAACTCATTGACGACCGAGCGCGACGACCTCGTCGAGGCGATCAAGAAATTGCGCCTCGGGATCCAGAGTCTCAACCGCGAGGCACGCGAGCGATTGCTGACCTCATTCGAGCAGGTCAACAAGCACTTCCAGCACCTCTTCACCCAACTCTTTGGCGGCGGCACGGCCGAGCTTCAGCTCGTCGAGAGCGAGGATCCGCTCGAAGCTGGCCTGGAAATCCTTGCCAAGCCGCCCGGGAAAAAACCGGCGACACTGTCGCTGCTTTCGGGCGGCGAGCAGGCCTTGACGGCGCTGGCGTTGATATTTGCCGTGTTCCTGACGAACCCGGCGCCGATCTGCGTGCTGGACGAAGTGGACGCACCTCTCGACGACCACAATGTCGAGCGCTTCTGCGATCTGCTCGACGAGATGACGAAGTCGACCGACACGCGCTTCGTGATCATCACGCACAACCCGATCACGATGGCGCGCATGAACCGCCTCTACGGCGTTACCATGGCCGAACGCGGCGTATCCCAGCTTGTATCCGTCGACCTTGAAGCCGCGGTGCGCTTCCGCGAGGCAGGCTAAATTAGCGGCTACGCTGCTGCTATTTTTTCCGCCCGCCGCTGTGAAACGAGCCGCGGTTCGCCGGACAGCCAGGCGGACCCCACGGACCACTCGTGGTCTTGACCGCAGGCGGGGCAGCGCATGTTGGCTGTAACTTTCGGCAGCTTCCGGAAACTGGCGGGTTCTGTGTCGATCGCGGTCGACACCGCGCGACCAGTCGCGGGACATCTGATCATCACCAAGCTCATGGGTGACGCCCTCCGAATTGTTCCCACCTTGCCCGATCGCCATGGAACTCAGGGATCGTGACCGCCTTAAGACGGGATCGGCCCCTGTTGATAAAATTTACATGATCACGGTACCGCCCGGAACCAATCACCCAAGTCGGCGTTAATGCCGCGTGTATTTCAGCTGGGCGGCTCCCCCCTTACCCCCCGAATAGCCGTCTGGCGAAAGGCCCCGAGTTTCGGCTCGGGGTCTTTTTTTTGCACGTGGCTACTTAAATGACTGAAGTGCCAGACCGTTGAAGGGGACTACTGGAAAACCGCGAGACACCAGACAGCGTTGCGCCCCGCCGGCCGACGGCCCATGCGAACTTACGAAAAATTGATCGCATTCCACTGCACTGCCGCCTGTACCCCTACCCGGTTGCCATTGCGGGCTTTTGCGGCAGCCAAGCTGGGTTACAATTGATTTTGCTTCGTCTTCCCCAACCTGGAGCGCCGTTCCATGTCCACCACCGGCTGGGTCATCCTTGGCATTGTTGTTGTGATCGTAATCTGGGCGATCAGCATCTACAACAGTCTCGTTGCCATGCGGCAGAGGACCAATCAGGCCTTCGCCGACATCGATGTGCAGCTCAAGCAGCGCCACGATCTCATTCCCAACCTTGTCGAGACGGTCAAAGGTTATGCCGCGCATGAGCGCGGAACCCTGGAAGCTGTCATCCAGGCCCGCAACGCCGCAGTTGCCGCGCCCGGCGTCGAACAAAAGGTCGCGGCGGAAAATGCGCTGACCGGCGCGCTGCGGCAATTATTCGCGCTTTCGGAAAACTATCCGAACCTGAAAGCCAACGCGAACTTCCAGCAGTTGCAGAGCGATCTGTCCGACATCGAGAACAAGCTCGCTGCATCGCGCCGTTTCTTCAACAACGCCGTCCAGGAATACAATACCGGCATCCAGCAGTTCCCGGCGTCGCTGTTCGCGGGGATTTTCGGCTTCACCCAACGGCCATTCTTCGATCTGGGCGAAACGCGCGCCCAGCTTGAACAGGCGCCGAGCGTGAAGTTTTAGGTTCCCTTCATCTTGCGGGCATGCCCGGCTTTATGCCGGGCATCCAAGTCTTCGTTGCCGTTAAATGAGAAAGACGTGGCCGGAACCCGCCTTCGCTCGCACTGCGAGCTTCGGCGAGGCATGCAAGTCCGGCCATGACTAGGTAAAGAACTATGGCCGCTTACGGACTTTACACTCACATCGAATCGAACAAGCGCCGCTCGATTGCGCTGCTGATCGGGCTGTTCATTCTTGTCTATGTGATGGTGTTCGCGGGCGCGCTGCTCGCCGAGGCATTGAGCAGCTACTACGCCTATAATGCTCCGCCGCTCGATTATCTCATCCGCGCCGCCGAATTCGATTTCGTCAAGGCTTTGCCATTCGCAACCATCGGGACAGTCGTCTGGATCGCAATCGCGTACAAGTTTCATCAGTCGATGATCGACGCCGTCACCGGCGCACAGCCGGTGACGCGACAGGAAGAGCCGCGGCTCTACAATCTCCTCGAAAATCTTTGCATCTCGCGGGGCATTACGATGCCGACGCTGCGCATCGCCGACGATGATGCGCTGAATGCTTTCGCGACCGGTCTGAACCAGAAGCAATATTCCATCACCGTGACGCGCGGCCTCAAGGAGGCGCTCGACGATCAGGAAATGGAAGCCGTGCTTGGCCACGAGCTGACGCATATCCGCAACGGGGACGTGCGCATGCTGGTGATCGCGGTGGTGATCGCCGGCGTCATTTCCTTCTTCGGCGAACTCGTGTTCCGCATCTTCTTCCAGAATGTGATGTGGGGCGGAGGCAGGCGTTCGAGCGACGACCGCAAGGGCGGCGCCGGGCTCGCCATCATCATTGCGATCGCGATCATCGCCGTGGTCTGGATCCTGTCGGTGGTGATCCGCTTCGCGCTGTCGCGTCAGCGCGAATTTCTCGCCGACGCAGGCTCCGTCGAGCTTACCAAAAATCCCGATGCCATGATCTCGGCGCTGCGCAAGATCGAAGGACGCGGCGAAATTCCGGGCGCCAATTCCGCCGTCATGGAAATGTGCATCGACAATCCGCGCGAAGGTTTTTCCAATATTTTCGACACGCATCCGTCGGTCGAGGCGCGCGTCGAGGCGCTGGTGAAATATGCCGGCGGGCACGACCCCGGGCCGCTGGCGCTCGCACCGCCTTCAGAAGATGGTGAAGTAATCAACGAACCGCCGGCCGGCGGCCCATGGGGCGCCCCATGGGGCGGCCAGGATCAGGGCGGCAAGCCCTTCCTGCCCGAGCAACCGCCGGTCGGTAGCGGGCCGTGGGGACCGGAACCGGGTCCAGCGCCGGGCGAACCGCCGGCCTCGGGTCCGTGGGGTCCGAAGCGGGGCTAGAGACACCAATCACGCCGAGGCACGTCATTCGGGGACGGCGCCATAGAGCGTCGAAGGCGCGCGTAAACGCACTTATGGCGCCGAACCCGCCTGCGGGTCGAAGCATCAAGCAGCAGCGCTGTGCCTTCAACCCTTCGGCGGGCGTAGACCCGGAATCCAAATGCACGCACGGAGTCCGTTTCCGGATTCCGGGCCTACGCCCGCCGAAGGTCGAGAGACAAACTGCAATTGCTTAAGGCTTCGGCCCGCAGGCGGGTTCGCGCTTCCAGCGCGCCCCGGAATGACGCGAGCGATTACGCACCGGTCACGTCATATTCAATTGTCAAACAGCCCGTCATTCAGCCAACGCTCCGCCGCCCGTATTCTTTGTCGCGGCCCCGGACAGGCCGGTCGTCCTGTTGTCGTCTTGCCGTTCCGCCTTCCGCTCCATCCCGGGAAGCAGGGCGGAAACCGCTCGCCCCCTGCCGAGGGCGCGCGGAA
>DATEKG010000312.1:0-3228 GCA_035277565.1 Pseudolabrys sp. | reverse complement strand
TTCCGCGCGCCCTCGGCAGGGGGCGAGCGGTTTCCGCCCTGCTTCCCGGGATGGAGCGGAAGGCGGAACGGCAAGACGACAACAGGACGACCGGCCTGTCCGGGGCCGCGACAAAGAATACGGGCGGCGGAGCGTTGGCTGTTGTGCAAACGAATAAGGAAAGAAGGCTCCGGCGAGCGTGGCGCCGTTCCGGGTGCAGCGGGGCACCCGCGCTAAATCATTGTCTTGCCTTGCATTCCGAAAATCGTGCCTATATAAGCCGCCCATCACTCACGCGGATGCATGGCTTTCGGCCCCGACAACCGGGTCAAAAAGGCCGTCCGGTGGCCCAAATGGGCTCACAATCATCCGCGGCGGACCAACCGGAGAAGACTTATGGCGCTTCCTGACTTTTCGATGCGTCAGCTTTTGAAAGCTGGCGTGCATTTCGGCCACCAGGCCCACCGCTGGAACCCGAAGATGGGCTCGTACATCTTCGGTACGCGCAACAATATTCACATCGTCGATCTGGCCCAGACCGTGCCGATGCTTCATCGCGCGCTGCAGGCGGTGAGCGACACGGTCGCCAAGGGCGGGCGCATTCTGTTTGTCGGCACCAAGCGGCAGGCGCAGGATTCAATTGCGGACGCAGCCAAGCGCAGCGCCCAATACTATGTGAATTCGCGCTGGCTCGGCGGCACGCTGACGAACTGGAAGACGATTTCGGCGTCGATATCCCGGCTGCGCAAGCTCGACGAGATGCTCAATTCGGGTGAAGCCGCCGGCTACACCAAGAAAGAACGTCTCACCATGCAGCGCGAACGCGACAAGCTCGACCGTTCGCTCGGTGGCATCAAGGATATGGGTGGAGTGCCCGATCTACTGTTCGTGATCGACACCAACAAGGAAGACATCGCGATCAAGGAGGCGCAGCGCCTCGGCATTCCGGTTGCGGCCGTCGTCGACACCAATTGCGATCCGGTCGGCATCACCTATGTCGTCCCGGGCAATGACGATGCGAGCCGTGCGGTGTCGCTTTACTGCGATCTCATTGCGCGCGCCGCGATTGACGGCATTTCACGGGCGCAAGGCGAGATGGGTGTCGACATCGGCGCCGCCGAAAAACCTGTCGTCGCCGAACAAATTCCGACGGCTCCGGCAGGCGATCTCGGCTTCGAACAACTTGCCGGCCCGCGCGGCGCCGCCGACGATCTCAAGAAACTCCCCGGCGTATCGCCGGCGATCGAAAAGCAGCTCAATGATCTGGGCATCTTCCACTATTCGCAAATTGCCGGGCTTAATGAAAAGGCCGCGCATAATGTCGGCGAAGAAGTCGGTCTGCCTGGCCGCGTTCCAGGGTGGATTGCCAAGGCAAAAGAGCTCACGGCCGAGACCGAGTAAAAGCTTTTTGTCGGGCCGGGTTCGATCCGTCCGTCCACGGCTCGCGTAACGGAGACATCCATGGCTGCCCGGCGCCTGGTCGGGCATGACCAATCGAGGAAAACTACGATGGCAAATGTTTCAGCACAGTTGGTGAAGGAGCTGCGCGACTCGACCGGCGCGGGCATGATGGACTGCAAGGCCGCGCTCACCGAAACCAACGGCGACATGACGGCGGCGCAGGATTGGTTGCGCAAGAAAGGTCTCTCGAAGGCCGCCAAGAAAGCGGGCCGCGTCGCGGCCGAAGGCCTGATCGGCGTTCAGGTGCAGGGCACGAAGGGCGTCGTGGTTGAGGTCAACTCGGAAACGGATTTCGTTGCGCGCAACGATCTGTTTCAGGGTTTGGTCAAGATGATCGCCGCGGTTGCGCTGTCGAGCGGCACCGATGTCGAAAAGATCAAGGCGGCGAAGGCCGGCAGCATAACCGTTGCCGACTCCATTGCCGAGACGATCGCCAAGATCGGCGAGAACATGACACTGCGCCGCGCTGCGGTCCTGTCGGTCGGGAAGGGCGCGATCGGTTCCTATGTGCACAACTCGGTTGTCGATGGTCTCGGCAAGATCGGCGTGATTGTCGGGCTCGAGTCGTCCGGCAATTCCGACGAGCTCGTGTCCATTGGACGTCAGGTCGCAATGCATGTCGCCTCGGCCAATCCGTTGGCGCTCGATGCGGCGTCACTGGATGCAGCGGTTGTGGAGCGCGAAAAGAATGTCCTCGCCGACAAGTTCAAGCAGCAGGGCAAACCGGCTAACGTGATCGAGAAGATCGTCGAGTCGGGGCTCAAGACCTTTTACAAGGAAGTTTGTCTGCTCGAACAGCCGTTCATTTTTGACGACAAAAAAAGCGTGGCGCAGGCATTGAAGGAGGCCGAAGGCAAGGCGGGCGGACCGATCAAGGTGACCGGATTCGTCCGTTATGCGCTTGGCGAGGGCATCGAAAAGCAGGAAACGGATTTCGCCGCCGAGGTCGCGGCCGCCGCGGGCCAGAGCTGAGGCGATACGAAACAGGACCAGGGGATCGCAGCACATGAGTGGTCCGCTTTATCGACGGGTCATCGTCAAGCTGTCCGGCGAAGCGCTCACCGGTCCGCAGGGATTCGGAATCGATCAGGCCATGGTCGAGCGGCTTGCCGGCGATCTCGCGGCAACTGCGAAGCTCGGCGTCGAACTCGGAGTTGTGGTCGGCGGCGGGAATATTTTTCGCGGCGTGGAAGTTTCCGGTCGAGGCGTGCCGCGTCCGGTCGGCGATACGATGGGCATGCTGGCGACCGTCATGAATTGCCTGGTGCTGGAGGCGGCGATCGAACGCGCGGGCTGCGAGGCGCGTACGCTGTCGGCACTTGCCATGACCGCCGTCTGCGAGACCTACAATCGCAAGCGCGCAATGAAGAATCTCGGTAAAGGGCGTGTCGTGCTGCTTGCGGCCGGAACAGGCAATCCGTATTTCACGACCGATACGACGGCCGTGCTGCGGGCGGCGGAACTCGAGGCACAGGCCGTGCTCAAGGCTACCAATGTGGACGGCGTTTACACCGCCGATCCGAAGAAGGACCCGAAGGCAAAACGGTACGACAAGCTCACCCTCCAGGAGGCGCTCGAAAGGGACCTCAAGGTGATGGACGGCGCCGCCTTCGCGCTTGCCCGTGAAAACCGAATGCCTATCATTGTGTTTTCAATCGCGGAAAGGTCCGCAATTGAATTGGTATTGCGCGGCAAGGGGCGGGCGACCGTCGTCGGCTAGTTGCGGATTACTGATGCGAGTTCTTGCTCGCTGCTCTTGAGACGAAGGAGGCAGGTCGGGGGAATCGC
>DATEKG010000311.1:0-14314 GCA_035277565.1 Pseudolabrys sp. | reverse complement strand
CGCCTCTTTGAGCAGGCAGAGCGCTATGTGGCTCTGTCGATCATGTCGACAGGTCCACTTCGCGACGACGTGACCGAGCATAAGCAATTGATGCGGGCCGCATTGAACCGGGAAATCGACAAGACGGTTGAACTCAATCGCTTCCACATCACACGTACCCTGGATAAGGTGGCAGCATCACTGGCGGCCGACAAGTCTTCGACTGAGTTGCGGGTGATCAGCAGAAAGACGCTCAAATGAGCGCGCATGTCCAGAATGGGGCACAGACTGTTTCCGCCGCGAGCCTCAGCGAGTTTGTTGCCCGCCTGTTTTCAGCCGCGGGACTATCCACCGCTGCCGCGACAGTTGTTGCCCGCGGTCTCATTGACGCCGACCTCGAGGGCCTATCTTCACATGGCGTCATGCTGGTCGACATGTACATCGACCGGCTGCGAAAAGGCTCTGTCTCCCGAAACGAAGCCGCTTCTGTCATTTCGGAACGGCAAAGTGCCGTTATCCTGGACGCGGGCCATGCTCTTGGCCAATTGACGGGCACGCAGGCAATGGCTCTTGCGGTCGATAAGGCGCGCCAGTTTGCTGCTGGCGTCGTATCGGTTCGACACGGCTTTCATTTCGGCAAGGCAGGGCAATATTCGATCCAGGCCGCCGAGGCAGGTTGTATCGGGATAACTATGTGCAACACGCGGCCGTTAATGCCCGCACCGGGCGGCGCCGAACGCGTGGTTGGCAACAATCCGATCGCCATTGCATTACCGACTGCCGGGGCTATTCCAGTCGTGCTCGACATGGCTACGAGCGAAGCCGCGATGGGAAAAATCCGAATGGCCGAGAAGGCCAAAGAACCTGTCCCGCCAACATGGGCGGTCACTGCGCAGGGCGAGCCGACAACAAATCCCTCCGAAGCTATCGCGGGCATGCTTCTGCCATCCGGCGGCCCCAAGGGCTTCGGCCTATCGTTCTTGATCGATTTGATGTGCGGATTGCTCTCGCAAGGAGCATCGGGATCGCAAGTGCAGCCGCTTTATGGTGACTTCAGCGTTCCATACGACTGTTCGCATCTCTTCATTGCGATTGATGTCGGTCATTTCTGCGATATCGACTGGTTTCGCAAACAGACCGCCGCTGCGGCGGAGCACATACGTAATGGTCGGCGCGCACCCGGTGTTGAACAACTCTTCACGCCCGGAGAACCGGAATGGCGCCGTCGCGATCGTTCCGGCGACAGTGTGCGGCTGGAACCCGCCGTGGTGACAATGCTCGTGCGGCTTGCGAGCGAGCTCGGCTTGAAGTCAACACCGTTTCAGATACCTGTGAAGGAACAGCCTCATGCCTAAAGTCCAAATCTCGAGCCCAAAACTTCGGCAGCCAAACGGTGTCTTCTCGCACGCAACAGCCATAGAGGCGACCGGACGCTTTGTGTTTATCTCCGGCATGACCGCACGCCGGCCCGACGGCAGCATTGCCGGCATCGGCAACATCACCGAACAAACCCGACAGGTTTGCGAGAACCTCAAAGCTGCAGTGGAAGCCGCCGGCGGCACCCTCGACGATGTTTGCCGCGTAGACGTGTATGTCCGCAACATGGAGCACTTCGAAGCCATTCATAAAGTTCGGGCTCAGTACTTCAAGGAGCCATTGCCGGCGTCAACGATGGTGGAAATCACCAAGATGACGTCGCCTGACTACTTGATCGAAATCAGCGCCATCGCCGTTATTCCGGTGAAATAGGGCGACTCCGATGGAAGACAAATTCGGACTGAAGGCGGCTGCGGGCCGCGGAATTAAACTAAGAGAAATCGGCGACAGGATTCTCCTTGAAAATGATCTCATCCGGATGTGGGAGGTGCGGCTTGAGCCAGGCCAGACTCTGGGCTTTCACATTCATTACCATCCTTATGTGGTCGTATCCCTGAGCGGCGGCGCGAATGAAATCGAGACGATTTTCGGCAAGAAAATTTCGACCAGTGAACCAGCCGGCTCCTACGTGTTCATCAATGAAATGCGCGAGGTTCACCAGCTGACGAATAAGTCGAACGTGACCTACCTGTCGCGGCTGATCGAAATCAAGTCAGTCGCGTGGAGCGCAACCTGATCCGGCAGACGCATCCCTTGAGGCAATCCGTAGTAGTTGCATGCGCATGACGACGTCAGCTGATTCAGGAGGGTGGGATGTGCACACACATATCATTCCACCAGCCGTAATTGCTGCCGGCGAGAAGGGCCTTTTCGGCATGCGCACTGAGCCGAAGACGCTCCATATTTGTGCGCATGGCGTTCCACTGCATCCTCTCTCGAGGATCGATGCCTTGTTAGAACGCGTCAGGAGTGATGGGCTTGACGGCGCGATCGTGTCCGTTCCACCGCCGCTGTTCCGCCCCGACCTCACTGCAAACGATCGCGCCAGTTATACTCGCCTTGTCAACGACAGCCTGCTTGCAGCGTGTCGGTCGCATGAGCCTGCACTGCGCCCATTTGCTTACCTCCCGATCGAGGACCCGGAATTGGCCACCGACGTTGCAGCGCGGCTTGACTCCAATTGGGCGGGCGCCGTTGCAGGAACCGAGCTTGGGCTGCTGTCTTACGCGTCTGACCGCTATAACGCGCTGTGGCAAACATTGAGCGATGCAGAGCTGCCGTTGTTCATCCATCCCGGTTCGTCACCGGATGCGCGCCTCGATCATTTCTATCTGGGCAATCTGCTTGGCAATCCCGTCGAGACAACCATCGCCGCGGCCAATTTGATATTCGCCGGCGTGATGCACCGCTTCCCGGGCTTGAAGGTGATTCTTGCTCATGGCGGCGGCTGCGTAGCCGCCTTATGCGGGCGCTGGCAGCAGGCTACGGCCACCAACAGACCAGGCGTCCCGAAGCTGGACTTGCAGCCCCTTGATGCGGTGCGGCGCTTCTATGTCGACAGCCTGGTGCATTCGCCCAGTTATCTTCAGACGGTGATTGCTGCCATTGGCTCCGATCGGGTTCTTCTCGGCAGCGATTGGCCATTTCCAATGGGCGCCCCGTCAGCCGAGCATGATCTCGCGGATCTTGACGCCAGCCTGAAACGAGAAATTCGTAAAACGAACGCCGAACGCGTTTTCGGTTCTCGACTGCAGACCGCGCATCATGCAGAACTTGAACTGAAAAAATAGCTCGTGAGGTCACAATGACGAAACTTCCTGAGGGCGCTCCGGGTCTCGAGGAAATCCTCATTCAATCGGAGAGCATCGCCTGGCGCGAAAAGTCACTCAAGGGCATCCATGAAAAGATGCTCTGGCGCAACGAGGAAACGGGTGCTTCGATTGCACTGATCAAGTTCGACAAAGGCGCTGGAATTCCTCAGCCGCATTATCATTCATCCAATCAGTTCATGTTCTGCTTGAAGGGGAAATATGAATACACAAAAACCGGAGTCCTGCTGACGCCTGGCTGCTTTTACTGCAATCCGAAGGGCAACGTGCACGGCCCTGCCGTCGCGCACGAAGAAACGATCGTCGTCGAGATCTACGACGGGCCCCACTATCCGCATAAGCCGTCGTGGTACACCGATGAGCGCGACGCCCGGTAAGTCACTGCGGCAGCCGGCCCTGGCCAAAAGGTGAAACGATGTTGATGCGTCTTGTTGCTGTTCTGCTTGCTCTGACAGGCTGTTTAAGTGCAAGCGCGGGTGAGTTTCCGCCGCGCACTGTCACGATCGTCTCGCCCTATCAGGCTGGCGGCACGAGCGACATCATCGCCCGCATCCTCGCGCAAAAGCTTTCGGAACGCTGGGGCAAGAGCGTCATTGTCGAAAATCGACCGGGAGCGAATGGCGGCATTGGCGTGACAGCCGTTGCGCGTTCGACCCCCGACGGAACCACGTTGCTTGCGGTGGCGTCCAGCGCGCTGACCATCAATCCGCTGTTCTATCCAAAGCTGCCTTACAATGTTGAGAGTGACCTCGCGCCGATTACGCGCACGGGCAGCGTAACTAATGTACTCGTCGTCAATCCGGGCGTTCCGGCCAGAACTGTTCAGGAGCTTATTTCACTCGCCAAATCGAAATCCCGGACGCTCAGTTACGCCTCACAGGGCAACGGGTCGAACGGTCAGGTTACCGGGGAGCTTTTCAAGCAGCGCGCCGGTATCGACATCCTGCACGTTCCCTATAAAGGCAGCGCGCCGGCCGTCCAGGACCTCCTTGGCGGCCAGGTACAATTGATGTTCGACAATTTGCCATCTGTATTGCCGCTCATCCGGTCAGGCCAGCTTCGTGCACTCGCGGTCACGACCGCGGAGCGCGCCGCTCAGCTCCCGGATACACCGACAATCGCCGAATCCGGTCTTGCCGGCTTTGATACAAGCGCATGGTTTGCACTGCTTGCACCAAAGGCAACGCCGGAAGCAGTGCGCGCTGAAATTGAACGCGCCGCTGTCGCGGTTTTGACCGCACCCGCTACTCGCGAGCGGCTGCGTGCAGCAGGAATTGAGGTCGCGGCTGATGGCTCTACAGAACTGCAGAAGCGCATTCGCGACGAAACACAGATGTGGCGCAGCGTAATCAGCAAGGCCGGCATCAAACTGGAATGACCTGGATTTAATTGGAAGTTACGTCGGTTCTTCCGGTCGCAGCGGGCGTCGCCGCCAACGCGAAAGACGGTACCAGCGGATATCTGATGTTTCTGAAAAAAAAGGCGCCTCTAGCTCAGTAGGAAGCCCGGTAGCCGCGCAAAGGATGTGAGCGTGATTTGTCACCATCGCGATTGATCTGTACCGCTCGTTCTATGCAATCGTCGCTTGGCAAGCGACCGCATTGTTCCGCCTCTTCACAATCTCCACACTTAAAATGAGACATTCGGCGCCGTGTTGCCAGCCTGGCTGAAATAGTCCGGATAGCTTTGAGCAAGCGCATCTCTTCCTCCATCATGCGCGGCGCAAAAGGCCACGTCTGCTTTGCCCGCGAAGACAGGCATGTCCGGTGCAACCAGGAACGGGGCCAATGGCGAATGTTCCGTCGAAGGCTACCTCGCGACTCCTCTGCCGATGAATGACTGCACCTCTTCCATCGTCAGCCGCCCGTCCTTGTTCTGGTCAATTGCCTTGAAGATGCGCTCGTGCGCGGCTTGAAATTCCTGCAAAGAGATTGAGCCGTCACCGTCGGCATCCATCAGGCTGAACATGATACGCATCATGATCCCGGAGCCTGCAGCTCCGTGATGTTGCCGACCCATCATGTCTCCACCACCCATCATCCCGCCCCTCATCATCCCCCCACCCATCATGCCACCCATCATGGGGCCCATTGTGGGGCCGCCCATCATGCCGCCCTCCGGCTGGACCTGTTGCGCGCCCTGTTGGGCTTGGCCGGTCTGGGTTCCCTGTTGCTGTTGAGCGGCTGTCTCGTGAACCAAGCCACCAAGAGCAACTGCAGCAAACGAAACGCTGGCTATCAAAAGAGCTCGCCCACGCATGTGACACCTCCATCTTCTCTCGGCTTCGCGCACCACCGCGCAAGTACGCCTTTCGGAATTGGCGCACCGTTTTAAAACGGGAATGCGCGGGTCAATTTGCGTCTTGGACGTTCCGAGTGATTTGACCTTGATCAAAGCTGCGAAAGATTAATGCCCCCAGGATTAGGCTAGCTGGCGGCCCATATGACACCGCGTGTCTACGAACTGCATTACGAGGAAAATGTCAGCCTTCCGGCCCGGGCCGGGCAAATTTTTTCATATGCCGACGACTTTTCGAAACTTTCGTCGCACATGAACACGTCATCATCGATGATGATCGGCGGAAGCATGGAAACGTCCCTTGATCAGGCGCGCGGACAGGCGGTCGGTTCCCATGTCCGCATGAGCGGGAAGATCATGGGAATTGAAATCACTCTCGACGAGGTCGTCACCGACCGGGACCCGCCGCATCACAAGGCCTGGGAAACCGTCGGACGACAACGTCTTCTCGTCATTGATAACTATCGCTTGGGCTTCGACATTTTCGAGAACGAGAGTGACAAATCCTCAAAGCTGCGCGTCTTCATTGATTACAATTTGCCGGCAGCGCCGTCATTGCGCTGGCTCGGGCTCCTGTTTGGCAAATTTTACGCAAAGTGGTGTGTTCAACAGATGATCAATGATGCCCGTCGGCATTTCATACCCGCGACTATATTGCAGCCCGCGATATGGCCGACGCGACAATAAGTTGACTGCCAAGCATGAGAGAATCGGTCAGGCCAGCAACAGCTTCGGCCCATAATTCACCGCTCGACAGACTACAGATTTTGCTCCAACCGATAGCGCTCAAAGTTTCCAACGGCGAGGCCGATCCGGTCGCTCATCGTCGCCGAAATTGAAGCATGCTTGCGCTCTCGCGGCGCTCGCGAATACCAAGCGGCCAAATATCGGCGTGCTCGCCAAGAGCGAGCGCAACCTGATCGTCGGTTATCTCGCCAGTGACCGCGCAGGGCTCGATATGCCGGATCGCCCGCAACAGGGCGGCACGCTCGATCCTGGGCAATACGCCTGCAAGCCCTTCAATGAGCGCTTTGTACTTCTTGTCGTCGACATAAGTTGTCATCACAAACGTCCATGCACGAGTGATTCGCGCATGGTCGATTGATTCAGACTTTGCGTCGGGATGCAAGTCGGGACGCAAGATGCCCCTGAGCACCCCCCGGAACCTCAATCACCACACGTCGGACCGGTCCCGCGCCAGCGAATTGATCGCGGTTTCGGCCAGTTGATACTGGTGGCCGCACCGGCAATCGAATGTGAGCCTGCCGTCGCCGGTTTCCGGTGACTCGATCGTCAATAAGCGCATGGGTGCGCCGCATTTCGGGCAGATCACCTTCGGGATCCGCGACGTGGACTGCTTGTCGAGCGTTGAAACTATCATGGCAACCCCACCGAATACTTGGTTCCGGCTTTCACCGTTCGGCAGCCGGCCGCGGGTTGACGCCCAAGGATACGAGCAATGTTCCTCTGATTGCACTCAGCGTGCGCCGCTTCGTGGTCAATAGCAAGCCGCCTGCAAATGCGCCTTCGCCGCATCACGGAACCAAAACTGCGCTCAAATCCTTAACGACGCGCCGGTCGCCACAGGCCCGGTTCCCTTGCTGCTACTCCGTCCCCCTTGACGACCATGGCAGCGTCCGGCTCCTGCGGGCGGCCGGTACGGTTCAGGTAACTTGATTTCCTTGGCCGGACTAAGGCGAGCGGGAGGCGAATGCCCGCGCTTTCGCGGAATCGTCACCCTGGGCAAACAGTTCGCGAATGCAGCTCTTGCTCACGTGCCTGCTTTTTGCAGGCAGCGCCGGCAAAATACCGCTGGAGCAAAACCGCCGGCCGTCAATGCTGACGAGATCGTGCTGCAAAGCCCCGGCGAACGAGGGCCTGCCAACTATTGATGCGCGGCGCCGGGATCCGGTGCGGCCACTGCCGCAGCCTGTTCAGTCTGTTCGGCCACCGGCGCCTTGGCCGAGCTCCGCCGCGGTCCCGCCGATGCCGGGGTTCGTGACACACGTTGATGGGCGACGCCGCGCAACCTGCGGTGTCTTGTGACGGGGCTCACCGGCGGCTCGGGCGGCGGCAAGCGCACGTCGCCGCTCGGCGGCACCGGCGCAGGGGCGATGTCGTCGATCAACGGCACGGCTGCCGCTTGTGCGCCGGACGCCGGTTCAGGCACGGCCACTGTCTTCCCTTTGATTGTGCTCGTCGTCAGTCCGGTCAGGACCGACGCATTTTGCTCCAGCCTGTCCTGCTGCTGCTTCAGCGTGGTGACTGCGAGTTCTTCTTCGGCGCGCTTCCGGTCCATCACCTTGACGATGCGGTCGACCTGCCGGCGCAATTCTTCGTAGCTCACCTGCTTGCGTCCGACCAGATACGCCAGATAGTCGCTGGTTGCGATCACTGAGATCGCCGCAACGGCCAGCAGAACTGACCTGACGACAAGGTCACCGCGCCGCGATGGATGGCTCTCCGCCTGGAGCGGAGATGAGGGGCGGCGTGATTGGCGAGTGCGTCCCGGGGAAGAAGGCGACATGCATGCGCTCCGAGCCGGTTCGACGTATGCCGAGCCCGATTCGCCGCGACGTGTCAAAGCAAAGATCGCCGCATGTCGTCGTGACGGTAATTCAGGAATGGCCACGCTGCATCGCACGTCCACTTCTCCACCGGGTGCGGAACTTTTTTATGCTCCTGCGAGGGACATGAGCCGCCATGAGCGGGCCGGTACCGGCGCAATCACCTTGCGGCGCCCCGGCCGCTTGTGACAGCCTGCATGAATCCGGTATTTCAGTGCGTCATTCGTTGAATTCGGGGGAATTGGCTCAGTGAGCAAGACTGCAATCGCCGGCTGGATCATCTCCACGGCCGGATCCGTCCTGTGGATCTACGGATATTTTGTCACCGGTCATCCGCCGCTCTTTGACTGGCAGGCCCACACTCCGCACTGGATCGCGGAATTTCTGCCAAATATCGAAGCCGAAATCGGAATGATGTGCTGCATCGGCGGAATGATCCCGATGTACTGGCCGGCGAGCGCCTCCGAATAGGCGAGCGGCGGTCATCGTCCCCGCGGCGGAACAACCGGCAACAGAAGCCAGGGCCGCCTGCCTTCAACGAAATGCAGCGTCTGTTTTCCGCCGAAAATATCCGGCGGACGGTTGCGGGGCTCATTGTGCGTGAAGGGACCCACGCCGCGCAGCGGATACGGCACATGCGGCGCGACCACAGGCGTGCCGCCATATTCATAGTCCCTGCCGCAGATCGTCAGCGCGATCGTGTAGCCCGCCGGGACGGCGATGCAGGTCGGCCATAATTCGATATCGAGTTCGACCGGCTCGCCGGGTGTCAGCGGCCAAACTTCATCATGCGTGTGGAACGGCCGGTACGGCAGGCTGCGCCCTGCGTCGAGCTTGCGATGCGACGCACGCAGCCAGCCTTGCGCGATCGGCGTGTGCGGGTCCTGCGCGCCCTGGAATGTCACCTCGGTGCCGTCCGACGCAAAAACACGCAAAATGAGAAACAGGTCGGCATCCGCCGTCGTCGATGAAACGAACAGCTTCGCCGCCACCGGCCCGGTGATCTCCATGGGCTCCTTGAGCGGTTCCGTGCTGAAGGTCACCCCCTCGCCCGTCGCCTCATAATCAATGCGCGCCTCGGCCTTGCCGGCTTCGCGCCTCAGACTGCGATTACCGGGATCAAGATAAAATCTGGTCCACTGCGTGCGCGCGATCGGCCATTCGTTTTCGTGGCGCTCGACGAATATTTCTCCCGGTTGACGGATGAGCAGCTGCACCGGCGGCTGCCTGCTCCAGCCGGTGTCCTCGCCCTTGAGGAAATGACCGAAGAAGCGCTTCTGCAACCGCACTCCATAGTCGGTATAGAATTCCAGCCAGTGTGTATCGCCGTGCGCTTCCAGCCATTTCTGTTTTGCCGGCGCCCGCATGAAGGCTTCGAAATTGCCGCGCGGATGGATGCCCTGTCCGCCCCAGTTCGCCGCCGACAGAAACGGGACCGTGATCTTTTCGAGATCGGGCGTGCGCTCGCGGTGATAGTCATCCTCAAGCGGATGCTGCAGCGCGCCGGCGATGATGTCCCGGCGATTGCGTTCCAGCTCCTCCGGCGACAGGGTTTGAGGCCCCGCGACCGGCTCGCCGGTGACCCGGCTGCGCGGACCGCGCTCGCCGACGCCGTGCTGTACGGGAATGATCGCGCGCGGATACCAGTTGGAGATAAATTCCGAATAGATGCCGCCGTGATAGCAGGTCTCGCGATAGTGGTCGGCAGCACCTTCCCAGGCACAGACGGCCGCGAGATGCGGCGGCGACAGCGCCGCGACCTGCCAGGCATTCATCGCAAAATAGGAAATGCCGTTGAGGCCGACCTTGCCGCTGCACCAGTCCTGCGCGGCCGCCCATTCGATGCAGCCGTAAAGATCTTTCGTCTCGCGCGGCGACCACGGGTCGACATAGCCGGGCGAACGGCCCGTGCCGCGTGAATCGACACGCACCACCGCATAGCCGTCCGGCACCCATTTCTCCGGATCGACGACTTCCCAGTTCGCATATTTGCTGCTCGTCCCGGCCGCGACTTCCGGCTTCTGCCTGATCATCCGCTCCCAGGCGAATTTGCGGCTGTCCTGGAAAGCGTAGCCCTTGGCATAGGGACCATAATCGAGAATGACGGGATACTTGCCTTTACCCGTGGGGCGGAACACATCGGCGCGCAGCACGACGCCATCGCCCATGGGGATGGGTGCGTCCCACTCGATCTGCATGCCGTCGCGGACTTCCGACCGTGCCGCACTCATCGGCTGCGGCCCGCCGCATTGCGGGGCGGCCAAATCGCCGTGAGTTCTTCCATCGTTGCCGTTTCGCCGAAGAAACGGTCGATGTTCTTGAGGGTCATGTCGTGATCGGCCTGCACATAGGCCGCGGTGCCGTCGCTCGCCACCACAACATAGTAGTCGCGCACGAACGCCTCGCGAGCGCTCGTTTCGACGCAGACATTGGTGACCACCCCGGTCAGCACCACGGTCCGGATCCCGTTCGCGCGCAGGATGGTGTCGAGATCCGTATTGTAGAACGCGCTGTAGCGATGCTTGGTGACGACCGGATCATGCGGCTCCGGCCGCACCTCGCCATAGAAATCGCCGCCCCATGAACCCGCCGCGCAAACCGGAATGCGCGTATAGCCGCCGGCGCGCTTGCGTGCCGCCTGTTCGAGCCAGACATCAGACAGGTAGAAGTTCTGGTCGCTCGTATAGACATTGCGCACGAATACAACGAAGACACCCGCCGCCCGCGCCGTCCTGATCAATTGCGGGAGATGCTTCGCCATGTCCTTGGCCTGCGACACGTCGCGGCCCTCGCGCGCGATCAGGCCCTCATCGGCGATGAAATCATTCTGCATGTCGATGATCACCAGCGCTGTATGGCGCGGGTCGACCTTCTCGCGCAGACCCTTGACCGGCTGGACATGGGCAAGGCGCGATGCGACTTCGAAATCGGCCTCGAAGGAGGAGGAACTCATGACGGGCACTCCATTGGCTATTTCCTGTCGTCGGGCAGCAGCAGGTTGAGCAGGATCGCGGTCACCGTGCCGACCACAATGCCGTCGCCGGCAAGGATGTGCAGCGCGGGCGGGACCGAGGACAGCAGCGACGGGGGCGCAAAGTTGATCGCGGTGGCCAGCCCGAACGAAGCCGCCAGCAGGAGGAGATCGCGATGGCTGCGCAGGCTGTCGGTGAGAATGCCGACGCCGACCGCCGCGATCATGCCGAACATGAAGATCAGCGTGCCGCCGAGGACAAACGGTGGAACGATCGCGATCACCGCGCCGACCTTGGGCAACAGCGCCATGACGATGAGAATTCCGCCGGCAACCGCCACCACATAGCGGCTGCCGACGCCGGTCAACGAGATCGCGCCGACATTCTGGTCGTAGGAAATCAGCGGTACGCCGCCGAACAGTGCGGCGATGGCTGAGCCGAGGCCGTCGCCGGCGACCGCGCCGCGCACGCGCGCCTCCGTGCCCTCGACGCCGAGCATCCGGCACAGGGCGAGCGTGATGCTCATCGTGTAGATCGCGGAAATCAGGCTGTAGATGATCACGGTCGTGAGCCCGGCCGCGTCCGGCCACGCGAGTGATCCATAAGGCAGGATGCTGGGCAGGCGGAACCACGGCGCATTGGCGACCAGCTGGAAATTGGCGAAGCCGAGCGCGATCGCGATGATGTAAAGACAGACCAGCGCGATAAATACCGACAGGGCGCGCATGAAGCCGGTGGTCAACCGGTTGATCGCCAGAATGAGAATGATGCTGACGACAACCAGCGTCAGCGACAAGGGATTGCCGGCGTAAGGCGAGTTGGTGCCGGCCGCGATGTTGGCCGCAATCCGGATGAGCGTTTCGCCGGTGATGACGAGCAGCGTGCCGACCACCACCGGGGGAAACAACGTCCGCATTTTCCCCAGCAGAGGGCTCGCAATGAACAGCGCAACGCCGCCGATCAGCAGCGCCGTGGTCGCGGCTGCAAGGCTCGAGCCTTTGGCGATGGCAACCACCGGCCCGATATAGACGGCATAGGCCCCGAGCAGCAGCGGAAGCCGGCTGCCGACAAACCCGATGCCGAGCGCTGAAATGACCGTCCCTATGCCGCAGCCGAGCATGACGCCCGTCACCATGGTGGTGCGCAGGTCGGGCGGCAGATTGAGCAGCTGCCCGATCACCAGCGGCGCGGCAATCATGGCGGTGAACATGATCAGCACGTGCTGGAGGCCGAACAGGATTGACGGGATCGGCGCCGGCTTGTCTTCCAGGTCGTAGCGCAGATCGAGGATCGTGACGCCCGCCCGGCCGCCCTCGTCGGCCAGTGCCCGCCCGACTTTTTCGCTGGACGCAGTCATGTGTTGCCCTCCCCAATTCATTTGTGGGCAAACAATGATCCGTCCTCCGCGCTGCCGTGTCCAGCACGAAGTCTTATCCTGACGCGACGGCCGGCGTACCGGCTGCCATCGTCTACTTCAGGTGGCGGTTGAAAAATTCCAGCGTGAGCGCGAGCGCGCGGTCCGCTTCCGGCTTGCTGTAGGTCCGCCCGCCGAAGCGCGCGAAAGCGTGGTCGGCGCCCGGATATTTGTGGATTTCAACCAGCGGATTCGGCGACAGCCGCCGCTCGAGCAGATCGTTGACCTCCGCCTGCACCCAGCGATCCTTCATGGCCATGTGCAGGACAAACGGCCGGTGCAGGTTTTTCACCTCGCGAATATTGTGCTCGATATAGGTTCCGTAATAGGCGACCGCGCAGTCGATATCGGTGCGGCAGCACATCAGGTAGCAGAGCTTTCCGCCGAGACAGTAGCCGACCGCACCGACCTTGCCATTGCACTCCTTCAGTCCGGCCAGATGGCGCCAGGTGTCTTCCATGTCGCGAACGGCAAGATCGTAGTCGAAATCATAGTAGAGATCGAAAGCCTTCTTCACATGCTCGGGATTCTTGTCGGATAGTTCGACGCCGGGCTCCTGCCGCCAGAAAAGATCGGGCACCAGGCATATGAAGCCGGCCTCGGCGAACTCATGGGCATGGTGGCGCATCGTGTTGTTGACGCCCCATATCTCCATGATTGCGATGATGGCGCCGGCCGGCGTTTTGTCGGGAATGGCGACATAGGCGCCCATGTCCCCGTCGCGCAGCTTGACGGTGGTGTTGAACGTCTTCATCAGGCCGCACCCGCCTTAACCTTCGCCGCGGCGGGCAATCTGAGCAGCGCCCGCGCATTGCCGGAGAAAATCCGCTCGCGCTCGGCCGCGCTGATATCCAGGGCGGCGACTGCGTCTATCGTATTGCGGATCAGACCGCGGCCTCCCTCGGCGTCAAACGGCGCGTCGGTGGCAAACAGGCACATCGGCGTACCGAAGAAGTCGTGCCCGCAGCGTGTCGCCGACTTTGCACCGTTGAGTGCGGTGTCGGCGTAGAGCATCTTGAAATAATCGAGCGGCGGCCGTTTGAGGCCGCGCTCTTCGGCAACCGGATTGCGCGTCGGCGTTCCGTCGAAGATCTGGCGGAAGCCGAGCGTGATCTTTCCGGAGAAATAAGGGATCATCCCGCCCATATGGTGGGAAATGATCTTGAGACGCGGCAATTCGTCAAAAAGTCCGGAATAGATCAGCCGCGTCATGCAGGCGGTGGTCTCGTAAGGCCAGCCGAAGCTGAACCATATCTCGTCTTCCGATGTCTGCTCCGCCGCATAGTCGGAAAACTGCGGGCCGCGCATCGGATGCACCCAGACCGGCAGGTCGTGCTCGGCCATGCGCCTGAAGATCGGTCTGAACTCCGGCCGGCTCAGCGGCCTGCCCGCGACATTGGTGAACACCTGCACGCCGCGCGCGCCAAGCGTTTTAACCGCACGGTCGATCTCGGCCAGCGTTGCCTCGATATTGTTCATCGGCAGCGCGGCGATAAAGGCGGGGAAATGATCGGGGTGTTTGGCGCAAAGCGCGGCCAGGGCGTCATTGGCGATGCGCGCCAGCTCCGGCGTCACATCCGGCGGGCCGGCCAGTTCGAGCGGCGGGTTGGCAAGCGAGAGCACGTGCTGCATGCCGTCGAATTCATCGAGCAGGCGCAGGCGCGCCTCGACATCGACCAGCGCCTTGATCTTGGGAAAAGCCGACACCACCGCGTGCCCGGGAATGAGAGCCGTCAGGCGTTCGAAATAAGCCTTCGGCATGAAATGATTGAAGACGTCGATTTTCATCCGAAAGTCCTTCCGCCGCCGATTTGCGCTAGATTGCCGTGCCGCTTTGTAGAGCACAGGCGATGGGGTCGATCAAGAAACGGGGCAGGA
>DATEKG010000310.1:0-9240 GCA_035277565.1 Pseudolabrys sp. | reverse complement strand
AAAATCGAACAGCTGCAGGATCGCCTCGCGTACCCGGATGTCGGAAAATACTTTTCGGCGCGTATTGAAAACGAGTCCCTGCATGCCTTTCGGCAAGCCATAAGGCAGTTCTTCCTTGCGGACGCGGCCGTCGCGCAGTGCGGGGAAATCGTAAGCGGTCTGCCATCGACCGGGGTCGGTTTCGACGCGGAGGTCATAGAGGCCCTTCTTGAACGCTTCAAAATGCGTATTGCCGTCGCGATAGTAGTCGAAACGGATGGTGTCGAAGTTCCACAAGCCACGATTGATGGAAAGATTTCGACCCCAATAGTTTTTGTCGCGCGAAAACGTTACGCTTTCGCCCGGCCTTACGCTCTCTACTACATAGGGCCCGCTTCCGAGGAGCGGCTTGAACGTGGTCTCTTCGAAAGAATCGATATTGGTCGCGTGTTTTGCCAGGACCGGCATCAATCCGATGATCAGGGGCAATTCGCGATCGTCCGCGCCATTGAGATCAAAGCGGATCGTGCGCGCGTCAATGGCTGAAGCCTTCGTCACTTTGGCGTAGTATGTGCGAAAATTTGGTCGGCCTTTGTCGCGCAGGATTTCCCAGGAAAAAATGACGTCTTCGGGCGTGACTGCCTTGCCGTCAGAGAAACACGCCGCGGGATTGAGGCCGAATGTTACGAATGTACGGGCTGCGTCGGTCGTAACGGAATTGGCGAGCAGGCCGTAGAGGGTAAACGGTTCATCGTAGCCGCGCGCAAGGAGGCTCTCGACAACGTAGCCGCGAATATTGGCCGCAGGCAGTCCTTTCACGATGAAGGGGTTGAGGCAATCGAACGTGCCGAGCACTCCCTGGGTGAGGCGACCTCCCTTGGGCGCGGATGGGTTGGCGTAAGTCGGAGCGTGAAAATCCGGCGCCCATGCAGGTCGTCCGTGCATGGCGATGGCATATGAGCCCTGTTCCGCGTCCGCTGGAATTGGCCGGATGCCAGACGCTCCCAGAAGCGCCCCAAGCAGTACGAAGCGTCGCGATAGACGCGGTTGCGTCAGCGGTAAGGCTGGATTCTCTGGCACGCTTGCTGGCCGAATGCGATTCGTTCCGGTTTTCCCGGAATTTATCATAGGCAAATTGCGCCGGCGGGGCGGCCTTTTGAGGCATTCGTGCCTTTATTGCAGCAGAGAATTCGGCTATCACGCAGCCGTCGAGCGTCACGCTCCCGCCGTATTTGACCCGGAGAGAGCCGGTTTGATCGGGCGGCAGAACGGGTGCCGTGGGCCGCGGACCGGAATAACGAAGGAAACAGTGACGATGGATCATCTGACCCCGTCGGGCCGGCTGTGGGGCCGGGCGTTGAGCATGACCGTAGCCTCCACCTTGGCTGCCGCGGTCTTCGCAGCACCGGCGTTCGCCCAGCAACCGCCCAAACCGGGCGCCAAGCCGGCCCCGAAACAGGCGCCGGCCCAGCCGCTCCAGCCCGCGCAACCGGCGCAGCAGCAGGCCGGCGGAGAACAACCGCAGCTGATGTACTCACCCTGGATGAAGGTGTGCGGAAAAGGCCCCGACACGAACAACAAGCAGGTTTGTGTCGTCACCAAGGACGGGCGGCTTGAAAACGGGATGCCGGTCGCGATCGTTCAGCTGTTTGAACCCGAGGGTGAACCGAAGGTTCTGCGTGTCACCGTTCCGCTTGGGATGCAGCTCGCTCACGGCACGCGTCTTATCATCGACCAGCAGCAGCCCGTCCAGTCTCCGTACAAGATCTGTTTCCCGGTCGGTTGCATGGCTGACTATCCGGTGACCGACGACATGATCGCCAAGATGAAAAAGGGCCAGAACATCATCGTGCAGGCGATCAATATGCAGGGCACGCCGATCAGCCTTCCTCTGCCATTGAACGATTTCGCCAAGGCCTATGATGGTCCTCCGACTGACCCCAAGGCTTTCGAAGAACAGCAACGCAAGCTTCAGGAAGAATTACAGAAGAAAGCGGAGGAAGCGCGCAAGAAGCTGGAGGGCCAACAAGGTCAGGCACCAGCTGCTGCGGCGCCGGCGCAAAAGAGATAGCGCTTCAACGTTGATTGCCACCTCAAAGGCGCGGCCCTTGGCCGCGCCTTTCGTGTTTGATAGCCGCTCTAATGGACCTGACCGTGCCGGGGACGGTACGCACCCTTGTCGTCGCGTTCGAACATCTCGGCCACGTCGGGATGACGTATGGGTTTGCCGGAGGTATCGGGCAGCAAGTTCTGTTCCGACACATAGGCTATGTATTCCGTTTCGGCGTTTTCGGCGAATAGGTGATAAAATGGTTGATCCTTGTGCGGCCGGATTTCGGCGGGGATCGCCTGCCACCATTCTTCTGTATTGTTAAAAACCGGGTCGATGTCGAATACGACGCCCCGGAAAGGATGGACCCGGTGCTTCACCACCTGTCCGATCTTGAATTTTGCCGTGCGCATTTTTTCCATTTCAGAGTCCTCACGCGCTTACAGCCCGTAACGCTTACCCATTTGCGGATCCTTGTCCGCGACCAGTTGCGCAAGGTCGAGAAGCACCTTGGCCTGTTTCCAGGTTGCGTCATCTTGCATTTTGCCGTCAATCATCGCTGCACCTGCGCCGTCCGGCATTGCGGTGACAATTTTCCGGGCGAACGCGATCTCGGCTGGGTCTGGCGAAAATACGTTCTTGGCGATGTCAATTTGTGAGGGATGAAGCGACCAGGCTCCGACACAGCCCATCAGGAAGGCATTGCGGAACTGGACTTCGCAGCCGGCCGGATCGGAAAAATCGCCAAACGGACCATAGAAAGGCTTGATCCCGTTTGCGGCGCAAGCATCGACCATTTTCGCGATTGTGTAATGCCACAGGTCCTGTTGCGAAGTTGCGCGCGGGGCGTTGCCGTGTGCGTCCATCAGAACCCTGTAGCCCGGATGACCGCCGCCGACGCGCGTTGTTTTCATCGCACGTGACGCCGCAAGGTCCGCAGGCCCGAGACTCATTCCGTGCATGCGTGGTGAGGCGCTTGCGATTGCCTCGACATTGTTCACGCCCTGCGCGGTTTCGAGAATCGCATGGATGAGTATCGGCTTGCGCAGCCTATGACGTGCCTCGAGCTGCGCCAGCAACTGGTCGAGGTAATGAATATCCCAAGGGCCGTCGACCTTCGGCAGCATGATCACGTCAAGCTTGTCACCGACCGCGCTCACAATTTCGGTGATGTCGTCGAGAGCCCAGGGCGAATTGAGGGCATTGATACGGGTCCAGAGTCCGGCGGACTTGAGGTCGACGGAGTTGGCCAAATCAATAAATCCATTGCGTGCATCAAGCTTGGATTCGGCTGGTATCGCATCCTCGAGATTGCCGAGAATGACATCAACCTGGCGGACAATGTCCGGGAGCTTGGCGCGTACTTTCTCGCTGTGGGGCGGAATGAAGTGGATCATCCGCTCAAGACGCACAGGCAACTCGCGCGGCGGCGGAGGTGCCCCTGTCGCCAGCGGCGAGAAAAAATGGCGCGGAAGCTTCATTGCCGTCCTTCCAAAACTACGGCTTGCCGTTTAGAGGAATGCGAGGCTCGCGCCAAGTGGTAGACACTGTTGGTTGTATTGGCGGCGGCCCGATTTAGGCGCAATTTGCTTGGTTGGCGAGACATGCAGCCGCTTTCCGGACTTTTCGTTGTCGATTTCACCACCCTGCTGCCCGGGCCGCTTGCGACATTAATGCTCGCAGAGGCGGGGGCCGACATAGTCAAAATCGAGGCGCCCGGCGGCGAAAATGCGCGCCGCTTTCCGCCATTGATTGACGCGGAAAGTGTGGCGTTCGCGATGCTCAATCGCGGCAAGAAGAGCATGACGGTCGACCTGAAAAGTCCGGATGATCGTGCCCGTCTCATTCCGCTGATCGAACGTGCCGATATCGTAGTCGAGCAGTTCCGGCCAGGGGTCATGGAGCGCCTCGGCCTTGGTTATGAGAGGTTACGCGAGATCAATCCGCGGCTGATCTACTGTTCGATTTCCGGTTATGGCCAGAGCGGACCGCGTGTGCACGAGGCCGGACACGACATCAACTATATCGGGAACACCGGGTTGCTCGACCTGCAACCTGGACCGTCCGGTCGCCCGGTCGTGCCACCAATACTGGCAGCGGATATTGCTGGCGGCAGTTTTCCGGCTGTCATTAATATATTGCTTGCGCTCCGTGCTCGGGATCAAACGGACAGCGGCTGTCACATCGACATCGCGATGGCAGACGCAATGTTCACCTTTACCTGGGCTGCGCTTGCGCTCGGAATTGCCACCGGAAAATTCCCGAAGCCCGGAGAAATGTGGCTGACGGGCGGCTCACCTCGTTATCAAATCTATCCTGCCAGAGACGGGAAGCTCGTGGCCTGTGGAGCGCTGGAACCGAAATTCTGGGCTGCATTTACGGCGGCCATCAGATTGCCGGAAGAACTCAAAGATGATGCACGGGATCCAAAGGCGACTATGGCCGCGGTCGCCCGGCTGATCAGTGAAAAAAGCTCTGATGAATGGCGGCCTATTTTTGCGGCGGCTGATTGTTGTGCGACTATTGTGGTCCCGCTTGAGGAAGCAATAGAGGATCCTCACTTCGTGGAACGCGGTCTGTTCTCGCATCAAGTCGCAATCGCGTCGGGCAAGACTATTCAGGCTCTTCCATTGCCGATTGACCCAAGCTTGCGCGATCGCTCGGTCACGAAACCGTCGCCAAAGCTCGGCTAGAGAATCTTGCCGCGCATGAGCCGTGGCTGAGCCGATCTGGAGCCGACACCCTCGCGCATGACCGCGCGGCGCAATGGTCCAATACGGTCGAGAAGATAGAAACCAAGACCGCGAGCCCCCTGCAGGGGCAATAAATCGCTCAGCAGGGTGCGATTGACGATGTCGACGGCAAGTGTCCGGGTCCCAACATCAACCCGCCGCATCCGGTCGTATTGAAGAAGAAGATCGGCGCTGCCGATATCGTGGCCGTCTCGTTGCGCAGCGACGACAAGCTCGGCGATTGTTGCCGCGTCACGCAGGCCGAGATTGAGTCCCTGGGCGCCGATTGGCGGGATGACATGTGCGGCCTCTCCGACGAGTGCAATCCTCCTGTCGGCAAAATGCCGCGCGGTCGCGACGCGGAGAGGGAACAACCCGCGTCCACTTTCTACCTGGATTTTTCCGAGGATCGAGTGTGAGCCACGTTCGATACGTTCGGCCAGCGCAGTATCGTGCAGCACAGTGATTTCGTCAGCTGCCTGAGTCTCCAGCACCCAAACCAGGCTTGACCGGTTCCCCGGCAGCGGCACCAGCGTGAACGGGCCACTCGTGGTGTGAAATTCAGTGGAAACATCGCCATGTGGACGCGAATGCTGCAGGCAAGCCGTCAGGGCGATCTGCGGGTACGTACGTTCGTCAATGGATATGCCAGCGGCAGACCGGCATGGTGAATTTCGGCCGTCCGCGCCGATCACCAAAGCGGCGTTGAGTGTCCGGCCGCCTTTTAATCTGATCAATACATCTTCGTGGCGGGGGAGAATGTCGATCGCATTCTCCTCGACGAAAGCCAAATCCGGTAGTTCGCGCGCCCGTTGTTCCAGCGCAGCGACCAGATTGCGATTTTCTATGTTGTATCCGAATGCCTGGAGACCAATTTCACGAGCGTCGAATTTGATCTCGGGCGCTCGCCACAGCCGGCCTGTGTCGTCGACAATACGCATGAACTTCAGGGGTGCGGCATTTTCCCCGCAGATACGCCACACACCAAGCGTCTCGAGCGCCGTCACAGATCCTGCCAGAAGCGCCGTTGTGCGGGGATCGACCTTCGAGGGTCGAGCTCCGACCAGAACCGCGGGAACTCCACTCACGGCAAGAGAAATTGCCGCGGTCAGTCCGGCGGGACCCCGGCCGATCACTGCCGCCATTGGGATCCGATCTGTTTGCATCGTCGTCGGGGCGTCCGGTTGGTGCGCCAAACAGGCGGCCTAGCATGCCATCATGCCAACGGAAACTACGTCCAGGAGTTGAGTATCGGTCTCGGATACAATGGGCTATGCAGATGAACACCATGAGTGAGACCACCGGTCATCTGGACGGCCACCTTCCGGCCGGCGCGGCGCGACTAAGTTATGTGTTCGCGCGGCCACGTGTCGTGGCAACGGCCTGCGTCATCATATTGGCGAGTCTCGGCTGGCTGTTTCTCGCCTTGATGGCGGCGCGATCGGCCGGCAGCCCGGGCGACACCTGGCTCGGCACGGCGCTGATGCTGTGTCGCCCGCTGCGCGAGTTGCCATCACTTCCTGCGGCTGCCGCAATCATCCTGTCGATGTGGTGTGCAATGACCCTGGCCACGATGCTGCCGAGCGCCGCGCCAATGATCCTGACCTATTCCGACATTGCCGAAACGGCGGCACACAAGGGACAAAAAATAATATCGCCAATCGTCCTCGCGGGAGGTTACGCGAGCGTCTGGTTCGGCTTCAGCGCCATTGCTGCGGCGCTGCAAATTTCGTTCCCGATTCTGGCGACAACCGAATCGAGTGCGAGCACTGTGGGGGGTTTGCTATCCGGCGCAATCTTTGTCGGCGCGGGCGTCTATCAGTTCTCTGCGTTAAAGCGGGCCTGCCTTACACACTGCCGGCAGCCATTCCAGTTCTTTTTTACAAACTGGAGCACGACTGTCCGTGGCGTCTTTCGACTCGGTTTAAAGCAGGGGCTTTATTGTCTGGGCTGTTGCTGGGCAATGATGCTCGTCATGTTTGCTGTCGGCACAATGAATATTGTCTGGATGGCCGCGCTTGGCGCTTTAATGACGGCGGAAAAAATGGTGACCGGGCAGCGTTTCAGCCAAGTGATCGGCGCAGCGTTGATCGTCGGTGGCGCGGCCATTCTCGTGGCGGCGTTTTTCGCCCATTGGCCCGTTTCCTCGGGTTAGGTTAAGAAAAGAAAACAGGAGCAGCGAGTTGACGGAAGTCTGGAGTCTGAAGGGGGAGATGGCGCTGTCGTGCAGTTGCACGGTATTTTGCCCGTGTGTGCTTTCGCTTGGTGAGCATCCGCCTACAGAAGAGCGGTGCCAGACCTGGGCTGGAATACGTATTGACGACGGGCATTTCGACTCCGTTGACCTGTCCGGTCTAAAAGTCGGCTTGATGATGGATCTCCCGGGGATCATGGCGCGGGGAAACTGGACTGCCGCGCTCTTCGTTGACGAAAACGCGTCGGTTCATGCGGTCAAGGGGCTCACCCGTATATTTACCGGACGCGTCGGCGGAACAACGCACCTGCTTTCGATACTGGTCGGAGAATTCCTTGGTGTGCGTCAGGTGCCCATTGTTTACGAAACAAGGGGCGACACGCGCATCGTTCACATCGAGAAATATGTCGACGGCGCGATAACTCCGGTCAGAGGCAAGGAAGCGGGCAAGAACGTCGTCATCCGCAACAGTGAATATTGGATCGGGCCTGACGTTATCGTCTCCCGTGCCGAAAAGTCGCGCTTTCGCGGCTTTGGGCGCAACTGGAATCTGGCGGGACGATCGGCAGAGATTGTCAAACTCGACTGGGGCAATACCTAGGTGACGGGGTTCGAGCGCATCCGCGCATTTACCGTTCACATTTTTACCGCGACCGGCGCTGCAATCGCGTTGCTGGCGCTTATCCTGGCGACCGGCGGACACTGGGCCGGAATGTTTTTCTGTCTCGGTCTTGCGCTGATTGTTGATGGTGTCGACGGACCAATGGCTCGCGCGTTCAATGTCAGGGAACTGCTGCCGCGCTGGTCCGGTGACACACTCGATCTCGTTGTCGACTTCACAACCTATGTATTTGTACCTGCCTACGCGATCGCGGCGAGCGGGCTTTTGCCGCATTATCTTGCGATTGCCGGCGGTGTCGTCATCGTCGTCAGTGGCGCGCTCTATTTTGCCGACCGTGACATGAAAACCGGCGACAATTATTTTCGTGGCTTCCCCGCGCTCTGGAATCTCGCAGCCTTCTATCTTTATTTGCTTGAGCCGCCCGAATGGGCGGCAGCGACAGGGGTTGTGGTTCTCGCGGCGCTGAGTTTCGCGCCCATCAAATTTCTGCACCCGCTGCGCGTCCGCTCCTGGCGACCGCTCAATGTCATGCTTCTGATTGTCTGGGCGGCCCTGGCGCTGGTGGCGGTCATCGAGGACCTCTCGCCGGATTTCTACGTCAGGGTCGTTCTTTCGCTGATCGCGATTTATTTTTTCATCGTCGGATTATTGCGCCGATCGGCCTGATCGTGTTCGATCGGGGCCCTGTTTCCAGGAGTTTCCGATGTCTCATCCAGTGCTGCTGATCGCGGGTGGCAGCCGCGGCATAGGGGCCGCCACAGCCAGATTGGCCGGCCAGCGCGGCTATCATGTCGCGGTCAATTACAAGACCAATGCCAATGCCGCCGCCGCCGTCGTCGATGCGATCAAGAAGGCCGGAGGGAAGGCAGTCGCCATCCAGGGCGACATGGCGCTCGAGAATGACATCGAACGGGTTTTCGATGCGGCCAGCTATGCATTCGGGTCGCTGACCCATTTCGTCCATAGCTCCGGCATCATCGGTGACAGCTCGCGGCTTGACGAGGCGACCGCGGCAACGATGCGCGAGGTTCTGGATATCGATACCTTTGGAGCACTTTTGTGCCTGCGGGCCTCCGTGCGGCGCATGTCGACGAGGCATGGCGGGGAAGGCGGCGCCGTCGTCATGCTGTCGTCAATGGCGGCTCCGCTCGGCGGTGCGAATGAATGCGTGTGGTATGCCGCTGCGAAAGCCGGGGTCGACTCCATGGTCATCGGCGTTGCGCGCGAGGTGGCCAAGGAGGGCATGCGCGTCAATGCCGTGACGCCGGGCGTCATCGATACCGACATTCAGCCGCCCGGGCGGGTTGAGCGCGTAACGCCCATGCTGCCCATGGGCCGCGCGGGGCAGGCGGACGAAGTGGCTGAAGCCGTCATGTTCCTGCTTTCTGACGCGGCCTCATACATCAACGGTGCCAACCTGCGCGTTTCCGGCGGACGCTAAGCCTGCTTGCGCTCGGCGTTTGGCCGCCTATTATCGCGCCCGAAGACATCCATCCTGCAAAACAAGCAAGCGATTTGAGGAGTGAAACATGGTTGCGGCAGTGCGCGTACATAAACCCGGTGGTCCTGAAGCCCTGACCTATGAGGACGTACAGATTGCCGCGCCCGGGCAAGGGCAGATCAAGATCAAACAGCACGCCTGCGGCGTCAATTTCATCGACGC
>DATEKG010000309.1:0-3130 GCA_035277565.1 Pseudolabrys sp. | reverse complement strand
TGCGACTTTGCGCTCGGCAGCGACACCGGCGGCTCGGTGCGGATACCGGCCTCGTTCAACGGCATTTACGGCCTGCGTCCGACACACGAACGCATTGCCCACGAAGGCGTCGCCGACATGGCGCCCAGCTTCGATGTTCCGGGCTGGTTTGCATCGACGCCGGGCGTATTTCGCAAAGTCGGGTCGGTGCTGCTCGACGGCGCCGCTGTCAGATCGAAAATCGAACGCGTCGTAATCCTCGAAGATGCTTTCTCTCAGGCCGAAGAACCGGTTGCGGATCTCCTGCGAACACTGATCGAATTCATGAGCGACAGCCTGCCGGAAATGATGCACGGCAAGATCGCGCCGGACGGATTCGACCCGTGGCGCGAGGCATTCCGCATCGTTCAGGCCTACGAAACCTGGCAAACCTTCGGCAGCTTTGTCAGCACGCACAAACCCGGGATCGGCCCCGGCGTGCGTGAGCGCATGGAGTTCGCCGCCACCGTCACCAGCACCCAGGCCGACGCATCGCGCGCGATTGTCGCAAAGGCACGCGAGCACATCCGCCAGGTCGCGGTGCTAGGGACTGTGCTCGCATTGCCGACGTCGCCCAGCATCGCGCCAAAGCTCGATATGCAGGCGGCCGCACTGGAAGACTTCCGCGTGCGGGTCATGCGGCTGACCTGCACGTCGGGAATATCCGGCCTGCCGCAGATGAGCATCCCCGCCGGCACAATCGATGGGTGCCCGATCGGGCTTTCCTTTATCGGCTGGGCCGGCGGCGATGAGGCGCTGCTCGACCTTGCCTGTGAATTGGCACCCCACTGCGGCATGGCGGCATGAAGCGTTTTGTGCTTTGACTGTGCGCCGGAGCGCCCTTTCGGACCGCACGACATGTCAACCGCCCAGTTTCTCGACAAAAAGACCATCGCCGACCTGACTGCGCGCATGTATCTCGACACTGGCGCGGTGCGATTCATGAGCGACAAGCCGTTCATCTTCACCAGTGGCTGGGCAAGCCCGGTCTACAACGACTCGCGATGGTTGATGTCGTTTCCCGATGTGCGGTCGGCGCTGATGGACTTTGCGGTGCATACGATCGAACGCGATATCGGGCGCGGCAAGATTGACGCCGTGGCGGGCGGTGAAACCGCGGGCATTCCCTTCGCGGCCTGGGTCGCCGACCGCATGCACTTGCCGATGCAATATGTGCGCAAGAAGCCGAAGGGTTTCGGGCGCGGTTCACAGATCGAAGGCCTGCTCATTCCCGGCCAGCGCGTGCTGCTGGTGGAGGACCTCGCCACTGACGGCAAGAGCAAGGTCAACTTCATCAAGGCGATCCGCGACGCCGAGGGAAAGTGCGAGCATTGCTTCGTTATTTTCTTTTACGACATCTACCCGCAGAGCAAGAAGATCCTCGGCGACATCGGCGTGACGCTGCATGCGCTTACCACCTGGAAAGACGTGCTCAGTGTCGCCAGGACAAGCGGCAAGTTTGAGCCAAAGATGCTGGCCGAGGTAGAGAAGTTCATTGCCGATCCGGCCGGCTGGTCGAAAGCCCACGGCGGAGCCGCCGAAGCGGCGGAGTGATATCCCCGCGCACGCTGTCATGGCCGGGCTTATGCTCGGGCGGCTGAAAGCCGGACCCGGGCGGGTGGAGAGGTCAAATCGTCTCTCACAACGTCATGGCCGAATTTATTGCCTCGCCGAAGCTCGCAATGCGAGCGAAGGCGGGTTCCGGCCATCTACCGTCTTGCTTTGCTGATGCGCGATGGAGAAAGATGTAGACGCCCGGCACAAGGCTTGTGCTCGGCCGGCCGGAGGCCGGGCCCGAGTGCCGGGCATGACGCAAATGCGGGAGGCCTGTCATGGCGAAAGCAAGACGCAAGGCGAAGGCGACCAGAGCGACCAGCAAAAAGAGCGGAAAGAAAACCGCAGCCAGGCGTGCAAAGGCGAAGACGGTGCGCAACAAGTCACCCAAGCCGCAGCGCTTTACCGTCAGTCACCACCGCGACGAGGACTTTAATCAGGGCCTGCGGCCCTACTCGGCCTATCGCGATTTAGGCATTGCGGCGGCAACCGGCGGCCTCGTCCAGGCGCATGTAATCCGCATGACCAAGCCGTTCGAGGCGGCCGAAGTGGCGATTCCGCACTACCACGACGTCGACTTCCAGATGGTCTATGTGCTCAGGGGCTGGTTCCAGAGTGAATTCGATGGCGAGGGCGTGCACACATTCCACGCCGGCTCGTGCTGGATCCAACCGCCGAAAATCAAGCACACGGTCCGTGGCTATTCCGACGACTGCGAACTCCTGGAAATCGTGTTGCCGGCAAATTTCGAGACGGTGACGCTGGCCTAACTCGCGAAAGTCGCCTGTTACTGCGCATTCACGCGCACAGCGGCCCAAGCCGCCGCTATTCTGCTTTTTTCATTTTGCCGATGAGACTGCTGACTTCCGGCCAGTGCTTTTCCCCCTGCTCCTTCATGAGCTTGAGGTAGTCCGGATTTTCCCATCGCCGGATGGCGTCCTTGAAGCTCGGCCTCTGCTGGCAGCGCGCATACCAGCCGGATACACTTGAATATGGTTCGACCATACGAAGCAAATTGAGGTGTTCGAGCCGCGCCAGGTATGGCGTGAACGCGACGTCGGCAAGCGTATAGGCCGCGCCTGCAAGCCAGCTGTGCTCGGACAGACTTTGCTCCATTTCATCGAGCAGCTGAATCATTCGCTGCAGCGCTATGATGAAGTGCTGCGATTGCGCACCCTTCTCGATGACATCCCGGCGCCTCTCCCTTTTGAAGATGTTCGGGATCTGCTCGAGCATCTGGCGCCCCAATTCTCCTCGTTGGAGATATTGATGACGAAAAGCGATGCCGAAACTCAGGATCGCGGCGCTCGCATCGTGAATGTCCTCGTCGAGTTGCTTGGTCCAGAGGCGGACCTCTGCCCGCCCAAACGGATCCTTCGGCATGAGCGGCGGATCGGCAAAGCGGTCTTCAAGATATTCGAGAATGACGTTTGACTCGGTGATCACGTAGTCGCCATCGATCAAGGTTGGAACAACGGCACGGCGATTCAGCTTCCGGTACCATTCCTTCTGGTGCTCGCCGGATCGCAGCACGATATGCCGGTCCTCCCATTCAAGG
>DATEKG010000308.1:0-13131 GCA_035277565.1 Pseudolabrys sp. | reverse complement strand
ACTTGAATCCTTTTTCCCGCGCTTTTCGGCCCTGGTTTCCAGGGCGGCAATACGAGCCTTCAATGCTTCGTTTTCCTCGCGCGCCAGCCGTGCCATTTCCTTGACCGCTTCGAATTCCTCACGCTGGACGACATCGAGGTCGCGCAGGATTCGCTCGGCTTGATTGCGGAACAGAGTGTCGAACTCGCGGCGCACCCCTTGCGCTACCCCCGCTGCATCGTTCATCAGACGTGCCATCTCGTCGAAAATGCGGTTGCTGGTCTGGGTCATGTTTCGTCTCCGAGTGCCGCCACAATGGCGTTCCGGTCATCCCGCTGCAAGGCCCGGCATGCTACCAAAATAACGCCTCATACGCAGCGAGTTGGATGCCCCAATGCCTGTGCTGGTGATTCCCTACCCGTCTTTCGATCCGGTACTGGTCCATCTGGGGCCCTTTGCGATCCGATGGTACGCGTTGGCCTATATCTTCGGCATTCTCATCGGCTGGGCTTATGCCCGCCTGATCATACGCTCCGACAAGCTGTGGAGCGGCAAGGCGCCGCTGACGGTAACCGATTTCGACGATTTCGTGCTCTGGGTCACGCTCGGCATTATTCTGGGCGGGCGCACCGGCTACGTGCTTTTCTACAATCTGCCGCACTTTGCGGCTCATCCGCTCGAGATCGTGCAACTGTGGAATGGCGGCATGTCATTCCACGGCGGCTTCACCGGCTGTGTGATCGCGGTGGTGCTGTTCGCCTACAAGCGAGGAATTCCATTCCTGTCGCTGGGCGATATCACCTGCGCGGTCGGACCGATCGGACTGTTCCTCGGCCGCATAGCGAACTTCATCAACGGCGAATTGTGGGGGCGTCCGACCGACGTGCCATGGGCCATGATATTTCCAAACGGCGGACCGGTGCCGCGACATCCCAGCCAGCTTTACGAAGCAACACTTGAAGGACTCGTGCTGCTCCTTGTCCTGGCACTGCTGATGCGGGCAGGCGCGCTGAAGCGGCCAGGCCTCATCATCGGCAGCTTCGCGATTTTCTATTCGCTCGCGCGGATATTCTGCGAGTTTTTTCGCGAGCCGGACGCTCAACTCGGGTTTCTCTGGGGCGGCGCAACGATGGGACAATTGCTTTCGATACCGCTTTTCCTGGCGGGAGTTGCTTTTGTCTATTATGCGATGAAACGAGAGGCGTACGGGAGTCGCTAGTGGGAGAATTCTCTCCACTGGAGTCGGAAATCCGCAGGCGCATAGCGGCGGCCGGCCCAATGCCGGTCAGCGAATACATGGCGCTTTGCCTGTTCGATCCCCAACACGGCTACTACACGACGCGCGATCCATTTGGCGCACGCGGTGACTTCATCACCGCGCCGGAAGTGAGCCAGATGTTCGGCGAGCTGATCGGTCTGTGGGCGGCGGCCGTATGGAAACAGATGGGTGCGCCCGAGAATGTGCGGCTGATCGAGCTTGGGCCCGGCCGCGGCACAATGATGAAGGACCTGCTGCGCGCAGTTCACATCATGCCCGAATTTCGATTGGCGATTGTCGTCCACCTGGTCGAGGTCAGCCCGCTTCTTCGGGCCCAACAGGAGAACACGCTTCAGAACACGGGAGTGCCGGTATTCTGGCACACGGCTCTCGCCGACGTCCCGAAAGGACCGTCGATCATATTTGCGAACGAGTTTTTTGATGCATTGCCCATCAAGCAAGCCGTCAAAACCGAGCGCGGATGGCATGAACGCCGAATTCACATCGACGATGGCGGCCGGTTCGCCTTCACGATCGGACCCGAGCCAATTCCGTTTTTCCAGACGCTGCTCCCGCCTCAGTTCAACTCTGCGCGCGCAGGCGCGATTTTCGAATGGCGTGGCGATACCGAGGCCATGGACGTCGGCCGACGGGTGACGGATGACCGGGGGGCCGCGCTGGTCATTGATTACGGCCACACCGAAACAGGGCTGGGGGAAACCTTCCAGGCCGTCGGACAGCACGCCTATGCCGATCCTCTCACTGTGCCTGGCGAACTTGACCTGACGGCGCATGTTGATTTCCGCGCGGTCACCCGGGCCATCGAGGCCATGGGCGCGAGGGGTTTCGGGCCGATCGAGCAATCGCAATTTTTGCGCCGGCTTGGAATCGAGCAACGCGCCGCGACGCTCAAGGCCAAGGCGTCACGTGCGGACAGTGTGACGGAAATCGACCATGCCCTGATGCGCCTGATTGGCCATAGCCGCACCGCAATGGGCGAATTGTTCAAGGTCGCCGCTTTCACACATCCTTCACTCGGCACCCCGCCCGGCTTCGAGAGCTGACGCTGGCCGGCTGCGCGCCGGCGTACTATCTAAGGCGTCATATACTGACTCAGCGCGCTTGATATCGCGCCATGGTGACCGATGTTGCAGGCTCCATCACTTGCGACCCAAAAAGGAATTCGTCACGCCTTCTTCACGCGCGCCGGCGGCGTGTCAAAGGGAGTCTACGCATCCCTGAACGGGGGTGTCGGCTCCAGGGACCAGCGCGAGCATGTTGTCGAGAACCGCGCGCGCATGGCCGCTGCATTGGGCGTGCGCGCCGACAGATTGCTTACGCCTTTTCAAATCCATTCCCCGGACGTCGTGGCCGCAACGGAGCCCTGGCCTGCGGGAGAGCGGCCTCGGGCCGACGCTATCGTCACGACAATGCCGGGGCTGGCCATCGGCGTATCGACCGCAGACTGTGGACCCCTATTGTTCGCCGACAGCGAAGCCGGCGTGGTCGGGGCGGCACATGCCGGCTGGCGTGGTGCGTTGACCGGCGTGATTGAAAGCACAATCACGGCAATGGAAGGGCTGGGCGCAAAGCGCGGCCGCATTTCCGCGGCGCTTGGCCCCACCATTCGACAACCGAATTATGAAGTGGGACCGGAATTCGTCGACCGTTTTCTTGCCGTTGACCAGGCGAACGCGCGATTTTTCTCTCCGGCCGAACGTGACGCTCACTCCATGTTCGATCTCGCCGGCTATATTGGCGAGCGCATCGCTCGCGCCGGCATTGGACAATTTGAAGATCTTCGCCTTTGCACCTACGCGGAGCCGGAACGTTTCTTCAGCTACCGGCGCACGACTCGCAGAGGCGAACCGGATTATGGACGCCATATCAACGCGATCGCGCTCGCCGAATAAAACGTCGCTGCCCGCAAATTCGCGGCTGGACTCACCGCTAAAATTGCCGCTACGATTTGCCTCAGCCAATCGCGCTTAAAGATCAAAGACAGGCCGGCAGGGGTGTCTATGGAGTTGAGTGGGGGTCGCCACGCAGGTGGCGAGGCGCGACCGTTTGCATTCGCCGGCCTGGCGCTGGCAGTGACCTGCGCGTTGGCATTGGGTGGTTGCAATCCCGACAGCCAGAATATTTCCGCCGCACAGCCGCGTGGCGCAACCGTCGCATTCGAGTCGCTTGATGGCCTGCCGCCGGCGCAGTTCAAGACGCTCGTGCAGGATCTCAACGACGAGGCGCAGACAAGGCGTCTGGCCGTCATTTCGCGCGAGCAGCAATCCGCCTATCGGGTTCGTGGTTATCTGGCGGCAAAGGTCTCGAAACACCAGACAACGATCACCTGGGTCTGGGACGTCTTCGATCCGAATGAGCAACGCGCGCTTCGCATCAGCGGAGAGGAAACGGCAAAAGTCAGACACAAGGATGCCTGGTCGGTTGCCGATGACGCCATGCTGCGCCGGATTGCCAATGCCAGCATGGAGCAACTCGCATCCTTCCTGACCTCGCCGGAAGTCGCCCCCGGCGCCGCACCGGCTCCGGAGCCCGGTCAGCCCGCCGCAACCCAAACGCTGGCGGCCGCGCGTCCCGCCGATTCTTCTCCCGAAGCGGCCGGCATATTCCGGATTTCCTACCCGCAGGCCGACCCGATTTCGACAGACGATTCCGGGCCCGCCGCTGACGAAGAAACAGACACCGTGCCGCTGCCACAGCGTCGCCCCGCGGCGGTCGTCTCGTCACGCGAGACGATCACGCTCGCCGCCTCCCAGCGCTAAGGTCCGATTCATCCTTTCGGGCAAAAGCCGGGACAACAATTTAAGGCCGTATTGCCCGCCCCCTTCCGCCTTGTTATGACCACGCCGCCTTGTGGCGGAGTGAGGGCGAGGACATCAGGATGTCGGGCAAGAACGGAGCGATCAAGCTCGTCGCCGGCAACTCGAATCCGGTGCTGGCCAAAGGAATCGCCGACTATCTCAAGCTGCCTCTTGCGAAGGCCGTCGTGCGTCGTTTCGCCGACATGGAGATATTTGTCGAAATCCAGGAGAACGTGCGAGGCGCCGACGTCTTTGTAATCCAGTCGACATCGTTTCCGGCCAACGATCACGTCATGGAATTGCTGATCATTATCGATGCGCTTCGGCGTTCGTCGGCACGCCGTATCACCGCCGTGATCCCTTACTTTGGATACGCCCGGCAGGACCGTAAGCCGGGTCCGCGCACGCCGATTTCGGCGAAGCTCGTCGCCAATCTCATCACGCGCGCCGGCGCCGACCGCGTCATGACGCTCGATCTCCACGCCGGGCAAATCCAGGGCTTCTTCGATATCCCGACCGACAACCTTTATGCCTCGCCGGTGATGGTGCGCGACATCCGCGAGCGGTTCAAACTCGACAACATAATGGTGGTATCGCCGGACGTCGGCGGCGTGGTCCGCGCCCGCGGCCTGGCAAAGCGGATCAACGCGCCGCTCGCCATCATCGACAAGCGCCGCGAACGGGCCGGCGAGTCCGAAGTGATGAATGTCATCGGCGATGTGGCCGGATATACCTGCGTATTGGTCGACGATATCGTCGATTCAGGCGGAACGCTGGTCAATGCGGCTGATGCGCTGCTCGAGAACAAGGCGAAGGCGGTATACGCATATATCAGCCACGGCGTGCTGTCGGGCGGCGCAGTTAAGCGCATAGCCAGCTCGCGGTTGAAGGAACTGGTCATAACGGATTCAATCCAACCGACGAAGGACATCCTGGCGGCGGGAAATATCCGCATTCTCGAGATCGCGTCGCTCATTGGCGAAGCCATCGGCCGCACGGCAGCGGAAGAATCCGTTTCAAGCCTGTTCGACTGAATCAGCGGCGGTCCTCCGCAAAGTTATCCACCGCGAACTGAATCGAACTTCGCATTGGTTGTGGAGAGTCGAATCGGCGCCGTTGCCTATCATCGGCAAATCACGGCTGATTGGCTCTTGACGATGCCTTTGGCGGACGGAATCAGGCAGGTTATAGTCGAATCGCCTGGTGATTCGCTTTCTCAGTCAAGGCATCCCGTAACTTCTGCGTCGGCTTACGGTCCCGGCTCTTTCCGGGCGGCGCCTCATATATGTGCGGTGGCGTGCGTTTCCCCTCGCTCCAATCGGCCAAGCGGAGACGTCATGTCCCTGACAAGCTACGCGGACGAACCGCGCATCAATCCCCTCGATGTCGTTGAACGGCTTGCGAACGGCAATGACTGGTCGTTTGAACGTGCGAGTGACGACGAAATTACAATCCTCGTCACCGGGCGCTGGACGGACTATCAGCTTTCATACACATGGATGGGCGATATCGAAGCGCTGCACCTGGCCTGCGCCTTCGACCTGCGCGTGCCGGAACGCAGACGCGCCGACGTGCAGGCTCTCATTTCCCTGATCAATGAGAGGCTTTGGGTCGGCCATTTCGACCATTGGGCGGGTGAAGGCATTGTCATGTTTCGCCATGCGCTTGTCCTGGCCGGCGGTACTGAAGCATCGGGCAAGCAATGCGAGGCACTCCTCGGCACCGCCCTCGAGACCTGCGAACGCTATTTTTCGGCGTTTCAGTTTGTGGTCTGGGCCGGAAAAACAGCGCGTGAAGCGCTCGATGCCGCGATGTTCGAGACCTCAGGCGAGGCGTGAAAGCAAAATTGGCTATATAATCGCGGGCATGAAGCGATCCGCGGCGACACCCCAACCATTGCGGAAATTCCCCGGCCGGCTGGTTTTGCTGGGAGCGGGAAAGATGGGCTTTGCCATGCTCGAGGGTTGGCTCGCACGAGGTCTTGATCCACGCAAGCTGACGATCCTCGAACCTCAACCGGCCAAAGCCGTCAGGGCGCTGACGCGGCGGGGAGTAGCGCTGAATCCGAAAAGCGGATCGCCGAATGTCACGGCAGTTGTCATCGCGGTCAAGCCGCAAAACGCGCCGGACGCAATCGGCGCGCTCGCGCCGTTCGTCGGAAAATCGACGCTCGCGCTTTCCATAATGGCGGGCCGCACGCTGCGTTTCCTGGAAGAACGACTGCCGCCGCAGACGGCGATCGTCCGCGCAATGCCGAACACGCCGGCGTCAATCGCGCGCGGTATTACCGTTGCTTGCCCGAACGCGCGAGTGAGCGCACGCCAGCGCAGGCAGGCCTCCGACCTGCTCGCTGCAATCGGCAAGGTCGAATGGACCGACGATGAAGCATTGATGGACGCGGTGACTGCGCTTTCGGGTTCCGGACCGGCCTATATTTTCCTTTTGGCTGAAGCCATGGCCAATGCCGGAATCGCAGCGGGGCTTCCGCCCGCGCTCGCGACCCGACTTGCACGGGAGACCGTGGCCGGTTCCGGTGAATTGTTGAACCGGTCGGACCTCGACCATGTCACCCTGCGAGAGAACGTGACTTCTCCGGGCGGAACGACCGCGGCCGCGCTCGACATTCTTATGGGACCGGGTGGATTTGACGAATTGTTGACCAGAGCCATCGCCGCCGCGACGCAACGCTCCCGTGACCTCGCGGGTTGACAGTTGCCCTAGAACGGCCAGGTTTCCTGACCTAAATTACTGAGACAAGCTTTTTGGAGGCCACCATGGCGCGCAGACGCAAGCGTGAACGCAAGGCTCCGACACCGCCGCCACCGCGCGGCAGCAGCGATCGCGACAAGGCCATCAATGCGCTGATGGGATTGCTGGCCGACAATTCTTTCGAGGAGATCGGTCTTGCCGAGGTGGCCGGCCGCGCCGGCATCAAGCTCTCGCAACTGCGCGCCGAATTCGGCTCGACGCTGGCAATCCTTGCGGCGCATATCAAGGATATCGACCGCGTGGTGCTTGCCGGCGGCGACAACGACATGGCGGATGAGTCCGCGCGCGAACGTCTTTTCGATACGTTGATGCGGCGGATCGAAGCGCTGGCGCCCTACAAGGACGCCATCCGTTCGCTGATGCGCTCTACGCGGCGAAACCCCGGTCTCGCCTTCGCGCTTAACGCCATGGCCGTACGTTCGCAACACTGGATGCTGGAAGCTTCCGGCATTGGAGCGTCGGGGCCGCGCGGCGCCTTGCGCGCACAGGGCGCGGCTCTGATGTTTGCGCGTGTATTGTCGGTTTGGATCGACGACGAGGAAGAGCTCGACCGCACCATGGCGGCACTCGACCGCGGCCTTTCCAGCGCCGAACGCTGGGCCGGATTCCTCGACGATCTGTGCGCTATTCCGAAGTGCGTGCTGCGTGGCCCGCGCCGGCGACGCCGCGCGCGCGACGAAGAGGCAGAAGCGGCCTAGACGGGCACACGCACGGTTGCGCGCAAGCCGCCCATCGGACTGTCACCCAATGTGATGTCGCCGCCATGCGAACGCGCGATGTCGCGTGCGATCGCAAGGCCGAGCCCGGTACCGCCTTCATCCTGGTTGCGCGCATCGTCAAGCCGCAGGAACGGTTTGAAAACTTCCTCACGCATGTTTGCCGGAATTCCGGGTCCGTCGTCATCGACCGTTACGGTGAGGTAGCGTGGATCGCGATGGCCGGTGATCGCGATCGAAGGCGCATGGCGAGCCGCGTTTGAAACAAGATTGGCGAGGCATCGCTTGAACGCAGCGGGGCGCACGGTAACGATCGGCGGTCCGTGAAATATCACGCTCGCCTTGTGTCCATGCCATTCGGCATCGAGGCGCAGCTCCTCCAGAAATTCGGCCATGTCGGTTGGCGCCGCGGTCTCGCCGCTGTCGCCGCGCGCAAACGCCAGATAGGCTTCGAGCATCCGCGCCATCTCGTCGACGTCCTTTTTCATGGCATCGATTTCAGGCGTTTCGTCAACGAGAGCAAGCTCGAGCTTGAATCGCGTCAGTACCGTGCGCAGGTCGTGCGACACACCCGCAAGCATCGCCGTTCGCTGTTCAATGGCGCGCTCAATGCGCGTTTTCATCTCGATGAACGCGTTGGCAGCACGCCGCACTTCACGCGCCCCGCGCGGGCGGAAATTCGGCACCTCCCTCCCCTTGCCGAAGCTTTCGGCCGCGTCGGCCAGCCGGAGGATGGGTTTGATCTGGTTGCGCAGGAAAATGATCGCCACGATCAGCAGAACAGTCGACGTACCGACCATCCAGAGCAGAAATATTTCCGAATTGGACACATAGGCCGCGCTGCGCCGCGCGAACACGCGCATCACCGTATTGTCGAGCTGGACCCGGATTTCAAGCAATGCGGATTTGCCCACAGTGTCGATCCAGTAAGGTCGGCCTATCTGCTTGCGTAGCTCCTCCGACAGAGCCTGATCCAGCAGGGAAAAAAAGGGTTTGGGCCCCGGCGGCGGCATGTCGGATAACGGCAAAAAGTCGACCACCAAACCAAGCCGCTGCTGCGCGATCCGCCTGATCTGCGCTTGATCCGCGTCCTGCGGGTAGCCGCGATAAATATCAATGAGCGCGGCAATATCCTGTACGACGCTGGCCGAAAGACGCTGGGTCACAACATTCCAGTGCCGCTCCATGAAAACGAAAGCGATCACCGATTGCAGGATCACCATCGGCGCGATGATGATCAGTAACGCGCGCGCATAGAGGCCCTTCGGCATGACGCTGTTGAGCCAGCGGCTGGCGCGCCGCCATCCGTCGGCAATCTTGCCGAGCTCGCTATGAATACGTCGCACGACCGGAATCGCGTCGTACCATTCCCATGCGTCACGCAGACGGGTGAGCGCGGTTCGTACGCCGTTGCTGATATCGAGGCTGGTCATGATGTGACGAGCCGGTAGCCGATGCCGCGCACCGTTTGCACGAAGATCGGATTGGCGGGGTTGCGTTCGATCTTGCGCCGCAGCCGGTTAACCTGGACGTCGACCGCACGTTCGCTGACTGCGCCGCCGTTTCCAGCGAGTGCCAGACGCGGCACGGTCTCGCCTTGCGACGCTGCAAGGATGCGCAGCATCTCACGCTCTCGGTCGGTCAGCCGGATGATGTCTTCTCCCTGTCGGAGCTCGCCGCGCGCAAGGTGAAAGATAAACGGTCCAAACCGCACCGATTCAATCTGAGGAGCTGGAGCTGGTTGGCTGCGTTTGAGGATATTCGCTATTCGCAGTGACAATTCCCGCGGCTCGAATGGCTTGGAAAGATAGTCATCTGCGCCGATCTCGAGGCCGCGGATTCGACTCTCCGCGGCATCGCGCGCGGTCAACATGAGAATCGGAACATTCGAACCGCCGCGCAGGGCTTTGGCGAAATCAAACCCGGATTCGCCAGGCATCATCACGTCGAGGATCAGGAGATCGAAACTCAAGCCGCTAAGTTTTGCGCGCGCATCCGTTGCCGTATCCGCAGTCGTCACCCGGTAGCCTTCCCCGCTCAGGAATCGTGAGAGCAGATCGCGGATGCGGCGATCATCGTCCACCACCAGCAAGTGCGGTGCGTCGTCGGGAAGCGCGGCCGGTAGTGTCATCGCCAGAGCTCCTCCGGCCTCAATGGCGGCCATGCGTTGCTTCGCCGGACTCTCCCTTGCACGACGAAGCAGGCATTGCGATGGCAAGCTTCATGCCCGGCCCCATGAAGATCATGCCCTAACCTCGCGCTTTCGTCGTGCGGTCGGCGCGCGCAATCAGCCGAAGTACACCGTCGCGGTTGTCGACATCTATCATCGATGTCAGGAAGCGGCGCGCTGCCTCATGAGCGGTGGGCCCAAGTTCATTGAACGCCCGATTGATCCTTTGCGTCTGAAGCGCTGCGAGCCGCAGCGCGAGGGCCTCGCCCTTTGACGTCACATAGAGCAATCGCTGGCGCCGGTCCTGCTCGCCTTCTTTCTGCAGGACATAGCCCTCATCGACGAGTTGCTTGAGTACCCGGCCGAGCGACTGTTTCGTGATATTCAGAATTTCGAGCAAGTCAGCAACTTTCATGCCGGGATTGCGGTTGACGAAATGCAGGACCCGGTGATGGGCTCGACCAAAGCCGAGCTTGAGCAGGACCTCGTCAGGGTCGCCGACAAAATCCCGATAAGCAAAAAACAGAAGCTCGATGATGTCCCAGACCGGCTCGGTCGCCCCCGTCGAGGCACTTCCGGCCGCGGGCCGATCAGCGAGGCTGGCGTTTGCGGCGAGCTTGCTCACATTTATGTCAGCCATGTTGACATATTTTGTTTTTATGTTACAAAAACGCTGCTAGGGACGAAAGGATCGTGCCAAAGAGTCATTCCCGGCTCAATGACAGTTACGGCTCCAGGTGCTGTTCTCGTCACTAAGGCAAGTCATACCGGGTGTTACAGGCTGACGCAAAGTGTTGAGATAGGCAGGAAAAATGCTCTGCCCGCGGCAGCGGTGCGGCGGATCGAGTGAGGTAAAGGAGGAAGTCCATGGCTGCCCAATCCTATGACCGGCTCGAAGGGGTCATCTGGTACGACGGCAAGCTCGTTCTCTGGAACGAGGCGAACCTCCACGTCCTCACCCATGGCCTGCATTATGCGAGCTGCGTGTTCGAAGGCGAGCGCGCTTACGGGGGCCGCATTTTCAAGAGCGCGGAGCATTCCGAACGGCTCAAACGGTCCGCCAACATTCTCGACTTTGAAATCCCTTATTCGGTCGCGGAGATCGACGCCGCCAAGAAAATGGTGGTGGAGAGAAACGGAAAGAAAGAAGCCTATGTGCGTCCAGTCGCATGGCGCGGATCGGAAATGATGGGTGTTTCCGCCCAGAGCAATACGATCCATCTGGCCATCGCGAGTTGGGAATGGCCGAGCTATTTCGACCCCGAGCAGCGCCTCAAAGGAATCCGGCTCGATCTTGCCGAATACCGCCGGCCAGATCCGAAGACGGCTCCATGTCGCGCGAAGGCCGCCGGCCTCTACATGATCTGCACGATCTCCAAGCATCGCGCAGAGCGCAATGGCTATGCAGACGCCATGATGCTCGACTGGGAGGGACGTGTCGCCGAGTGCACCGGCGCCAACATCTTCTTCGTCAAGGATGGCAAAATTCACACGCCGATGGCGGACTGTTTTCTCGACGGCATCACACGGCAAACCGTGATCGGACTCGCGCGCAAGCGCGGCCTGGAAGTCATCGAACGTCGCATCCTTCCCGACGAGCTCACGGGATTTTCCGAATGCTTCATCACCGGATCGGCGGCGGAAGTCACGGCCGTCGCCGAGATCGCGCACTGGAATTTCAATCCCGGCGGCATTACCAAGACGCTGATGGACGACTATACGGCGGAAGTGAAACCGAAAGCGGCGGCCGCCTAGGACCTATCCCCGAAGCGCCACCGCGCTCGGCTCCTGCGGACGTAGCAGGGTTACATAGCGCACGCGGTTGACTGCAATAAAATTGTCCATGCGTTCGTCAAGCACCCGGTGGTGACTCAGCGAGGCATGCCGCAACAGCAATACGCCATGTTTGTCGAAAGCGATAAGCCCGACATGGAAGTAGTCGAGGTTCGGTCGCTGAGTAATGAAACCAATGATGTCGCCGGGCGAAAGCATCGGCGTGTTTGCCAGCAGCACGTCACGCGGAATCACGGTCATTGCAAACCGGCGACGGCCAAGCTCGCGATGCCAATAGACGGTTTTTTGAATTTCGACAGATCGCGGCATCGTTACGGCACGGCAAGTCTTGTTTTCTATGTTGTGCTGACCCCATTCGAAAAAATAGTGATTTCGTTCGCGCCAGCTCACAATGCCGTCGTGATAACGGATCTTTCTCAGAATCGGATCAAATTCGTTCTTCGTCCCGGCCAGAGCTGCAGCCAGTACGGTTTCACAAAACGTAACGCAGTCAAATCCGTCGTCGCGCGCAACGAACTCCTCCGCCCGTCGTGGACCACCGATCAGCGTGTAGCCGAGATAGCGTGTGCCGCGCAGAGCCGCTGAAATAAAGTCGATTCGTTGCGAAATAGAGCCTTTCGTGCGCGCTTCCTCAATCAGCCGCCCGATACGCATTTCTGCCGCCGGCGCAGCTGGGGCGGCCGCCGCTGCCAGCACGCCTGCACCAAGCATACGCAGGGCATCGCGCCGATTATGTCCCGTGCCAAACGGCATCATGCCCTCCGTCAATTCCGCAGGACGACGAGCCGGTCGGCGCCGGATTCAGCACCCCATATTTCGCCGGGGCGGCCGAGCAACTGCCGCACCGAAGCGCCCCGCCGGTCGCTTGGAAAATTTTCAAACCCTTCGGTCACCGGATCGAACCGCAGAATTGCGTTTGCGAGAAAGTCGCTGACCCAGACTTTATCGTTGTTATCGACATAGATCGCGTAGCAACCGCCTTTGCTCTTCGGCAGACTCCAGACCTTCCAGGTCTTGTTCATCGGGTCGTAGCGGCCAATCTCACCGCTGTTCCAGAAGCTGACCCAGAGCAGACCTTTGGAATCAGACCAGATTCGGCGCGGTCCGACGCCAGGCTTGGGCGGCGCAACCACCAGTGCGTCGCCGCTGACCGTATCGATCTTTGCAATATGATCGCCAGCAAGCGACGCGTACCATACGTCGCCATTCGGCGTCGTCGTGATTCCATACGGCCCCGGCCCTTTCGGCGCCTTGAAGGCATCGACCTTGCCGTTCGCCGGGTCTACGCGGCCATACACACCGTTCTGCCCGGTAAACCAGAGGATTCCCTTTCGATCGAACGTTGCGGTGTTGAGGTTTGCATCGGGAAACTGCTTCGGCAGCGGAAAGAGTTTTACGTTTTTTGTCGCGGGATCAACGCGCGCAATCGCGTTTTGACCGCCATCGGTCACCCATGCCGCGCGATCGGGGCCGACGATAACCCCATGCGGCGCCGAGCCGCGCCCCAGCGGAGTCTGGCTCGCGCGCCCGGTTTTGGGGTCGAGATTGCCGATCGCGCCCTGCGACTGCGCCGTGTACCAAACGCTGCCGTCGGGCGCCGGCGCAACGTCGTGCGGATGGGATCCC
>DATEKG010000307.1:0-12756 GCA_035277565.1 Pseudolabrys sp. | reverse complement strand
ATTGAGCTGCCCCCATCGGGCAGCTCGTCACCGCTATTGTTGCCGCTTGATCTCTGACGCCGGAGACAATGCGATGAGGACGAGGATCGGCAAAACGCTCGCCGCAATTCTGATGGCATCAGCCCTTGCTGGCTGCGCGAACAGTGGCAGGGTGGATGACCGGGTTGTCGGCGGCGCATTGATTGGTGGCGGCACCGGCGCCCTTATCGGCGGCCTGGCCGGACAAACGGCAGGGGCCGCGGTCGCGGGCGGGTTAATTGGTGCGGCGGCCGGCGCGATCATCGCCGACGCTACGCGTCCAGGCTGGTGCTACTATTGGCATCATCATCGCCGCCATTATGTGCGCTGTTGATACGCTTAAGTCATTTCCGCCCGAAGCGATGCATGCACTGCACGTACCCCTAAAGGTGGCGGCTTGGGTAGCACCAGTCGGTCTTGAATCTGTCAGTGCAATAGGCCCCGACATTTCCGCCGCTTTGAACGGCGCAGGTGCACCCGATTTTGTCGCGCATTCCGGTACAGCGGGGATCGATCCCCTGCTGTGCGGCCGCTGCCGCCTGGAAACAGAAAATCGAAAACAACAATACGGACAATAAAGAAATTGATTTCATGACTTGACCTATTCAACTCTCGCGACGCGCGGGACACCTTTCGTCAGAGGGTCCCGCCAGAAACATTCAAGATGATCATAGATTCTCTGGCAGGGTCGCTGGCCAAAATTGATTTTTATCAATGGCTTCATACCTCTGACTGCCCGATTGATTGAAGCGGCGGTGCGAACCGTCCCCGGAACAACCAGTGCATTCGCAGAGCGAATCATCGGCGGCTATTACCTCAACATCGATGCGGATCGCACGCAACTTGCGCGCTACGGTCTGATGATCGCCGACGTGCAGGACATGATCGCGAGCGCGCTCGGCGCCGATGCAGTCACGACAACCGTGGTAGGACGTGAGCGCTACACGATCAGTTTGCGCTATCCGCGCGAGCTGCGTAGCGATCCGCAATCGATCGCAAGCGAATTGCTTATTCCGTTGCCCACTGGCGGCACAGTTCCGCTCGGACAGGTCGCCAAAGTGGAGTTGGCCAGGGGGCCCGCAACGATCCGGACGGAAAGTTCACAGCTGGCAGCCTACATTTACGTCGACATGCGGGATCGCAACCCTGGGGGCTATGTCGCGGACGCGCAAAGGGCGGTCGCGACAAAGGTCAAATTCCCTGCCGGTTACTATGTCACCTGGAGCGGGCAATTCGAGTACCTTGAAAGGGCCAAGGCACGGCTCAAAATTGTCGTGCCCGTCACGCTGTCGATCATTTTTCTGCTGCTTTACCTGAATTTCCGCCGCATCACCGAAACCTTGATCGTCATGCTTTCGGTGCCATTCGCACTCGCCGGCGGCCTGTGGCTGATGTGGTGGCTGGGCTTCAACCTTTCGGTGGCCGTAGCCGTCGGATTCATTGCGCTTGCGGGAGTCGCGGCGGAAACCGGGGTCGTGATGTTGATTTATCTCGACAACGCCCTCACCGCCCTAAAGGCAAGGCGTGCGACCGAAGCCACGAAATTCACCCATGACGATCTATCGGCGGCAATTACAGCGGGCGCAGTCGAAAGAGTACGCCCGAAGATGATGACGGTAGCCGCCATCATGGCGGGGTTGCTGCCAATCATGTGGAGCAATGGAACGGGCGCCGAAGTCATGCAGCGAATTGCGGTTCCCATGATCGGCGGGATGTTGTCGTCGACCATTCTGACGCTGGTCGCTATTCCCGCAATATATGCCGTGGTGAAAGGATTTGGTATCGCGCGTTGAGTTGATGCTGCAACAGGCGCGCAATCATTTCCTTTAGTGGTGCGGACGGAGGGACTCGAACCCTCACGGGAAATCTCCCAAGGGATTTTAAGTCCCTTGCGTCTACCATTCCGCCACGTCCGCGTGGCACGCCTTGACCGCCCGCCGGCGCGCGGCGGTTGAGCCTACGCGGCGGCGAACGAAACTACTGCGATAACACGTGACCCCAGGCCGACTGCCAGTCCTTGCCGCCGGCGTCGGTGACCTTGCCGTCCTTTTCGAAGAACTTGTTGGGCACCTGAAAGATCGCGATCATGGTGCCGCCCGTCGGGCACCACGCCTCGTGCCGGCTGCCCGGCGGGCGCCACACGAACTCACCGGCCTTGACCTCGAGCCCGGCATCGGGCCCTTCCTTGTCGACCAGCGAACCCTCAAGCACATAGGTCTGCTCGATCAAGACGTGCTCGTGATCAGGCAGGCTCGCGCCGGGTTCCATCCTGATCAGCACGGTGGCAAGCCCGCTCCTGGGATCGAACAGCAATGTCTTCGCGTGGCAGCCGGGAAAGCGCATTTTCTCCCATGGCAGATCCTGCGGCCGCACATGGTGGGACAGCTTGTCGTCGACCGGAGCGGCGTTTTGCGTATTCGGCTTGACGTTCATCACAAACCTCCCGGCGGGGTATTTCCGCAGGCAATTCTACACCGAAACAACGTCAGTTGCTCAATTTGATATTGGCCTGCTCCACGATCTTGCCGAATTTCGTGCGTTCGGCGTTCACAAAGTCCTTGAGCTCGGCGACTTTCATCGGCCTGGGGACGATGCCTTGCGGCAGCAGCTTGCCGGAAATACCGGGATCCTTGAGCGCCGTGTTGATGATGCCGTTCAGCCGCTCGACGATCGCGGGCGGTGTGCCGGCGGTGCCGAAGACCGCAAACCAGTTGAGCAATTCGTAACCGGCGAGCCCCGGAGCGCCTTCGCTGAGCGGCGGAACGTCGGGAAGCTGCGGCATTCGCTCGCGCGAGGTCACGGCGACAGCGCGGATCTTGCCGGCGTTTATCAATGGCAGCGCCGCCGCGAGGCTCGAGAAGCTCATGGTGACGGCGCCTGTCGCAACATCCGTAACCGCCGGCGCCGAACCGCGATACGGCACGTGCAGGACCCTGGTGCCCGCCATGGTATTCATCAGCTCACCGGCGAGCTGCTGCGGATTGCCGACGCCCGAGGATGAGAATGAGAGCTTGTCGGGATTGGCCTTGATATAGGCGATGAGCTCTTTCGGATTGTGCACCGGAGTCGTGCTCGCAACCACGACGACACAGGGTACGATGCCGATAAGCGCAATCGGCACGAGCTCCTTCGCCGGATCGTAGGCCATCCGCTCCTCGAACAGGAAATGATTGATGGCGACTTCACCTGAAGCGCAGGCAAGCAGCGTGTATCCGTCGGGTGCCGCCTTCGCGACGGCGGCCGTCGCGATCATTGCACTTGCGCCGGGACGGTCCTCGACGATGACGGGCTGGCCGAGCTCGGCCTTCATCGGATCCTGGATCATTCGCGCAACGATATCGACGCCGCCGCCGGCCGCATAACCGACGAGTATATGGATCGGTTGCGACGCATATTTGGAGTCCGCGGCGGCCGCCCCGCCCGCCGTCGCGACAACCGCGGCAGTTGCGGCCAGCAAATCGCGTCGTGTCAGCATGTGCTTCCTCCCCTTATTATTTCAGTCGCCGCCCTCCCGGATCGGCGGCTGGAATGCGAGCCCCGTATCCCAGGGAAAATAGATCCAGGTGTCCTGCGAGACTTCCGTGATGAATGTATCGACCAGCGGCCGCCCCATCGGCTTGGCGTAGACGGTGGCGAAATGCGCGTCGGGCAGAAGATCGCGCACCACGCGCGCCGTCTTGCCGGTATCGACGAGGTCGTCGACGATGAGAACGCGCTTCCCGACCTTATGCAGGGACAGAACGTCCGGCGATATCCCCTTGAGAACAGACAGGTCGCCCTGGTTCCTGTAGTCGCGATAGCTCACGACACAGACAGTTTCGATCATGCGCACGTTGAGTTCGCGTGCCACGATTGCCGCCGGCACCAGTCCGCCGCGCGTAATGCACACAATGGCCTCGAACGGCCCCGCTTCATGCAGCCGCCAGGCCAGCGCGCGCGAGTCCCGGTGAAACTGGTCCCACGAAACGGGAAATATCTTTTCCGGCCGCGGCGCCTCAGTTTTCGGTCTGGCCATGTGCTCTCACGCCACAACAGCCGGTGGATTTTGTGGTTGGTCCGGCATTTAGCCCGCAGCTTTCAATTGAGATTTTACTTGAACAAGCATGGTCTCGACCTCGCCCTTCACGGCGGCAAGCGTGCCGGCATCGCGCGAGCGCACGACGATATTGGTATTCGGCCCGGACTTTTCGTCAATGAACGGATAGCTGCCGATGATCGCATCGGGATGCGCCTTGGCGATCGCGCCGAGCGCAGTGCCGACATCCCCCTCTTTCGCGTCGGCACGGATTGTCTCCGACAGCATCCTGGTGCCGGTCTTGAGCTTCGGCGCGACCTCATCGAGCATGGCCTGCATCACGGCGGGAATTCCGGCCATGGTGATGACATTGCCGATCCAGAACCCCGGCGCGCCGGAAACCCTGTTCGCGACAAGCGCGGCGCCGTGCGGAATCCGCGCCATGCGCAGCCGTGCTTCATTGAGTTCGCCGCCGGTCCTTGCGAGCCGCTCCTTGAGGATCGCAACCGCCTCGGGGTGGAATTCGAGCGCGACGCCGAATGCTTCGGCCACGCAATCGGCGGTGATGTCGTCATGGGTCGGGCCGATGCCGCCGGTCGTGAACACGTAGGTATACTTTGCGCGCAATGCATTGACGGCCTCGACGATCGAGGCGGCCTCGTCCGAAACCACGCGGACTTCCTTCAGATCGATGCCGATTGCGGTGAGATAGTCGGCGATGTAGCCGATATTCCTGTCCTTGGTGCGCCCCGAGAGGATCTCATCACCGATCACCAGCACGGCGGCGGTGATGATGTCGGGTTTAGCACTCATGTCAGGATCCTTGTCACCGGCCCTGAAGACCTAGCGTGGCCTCGCCGCGCGCTCAAGCGAGGGCGCGGCTGGGCTGAGCATCGCGCCCCGTTTTCCACGGCCGCGACGCGCGGCGGCCGTCCGCGCAGGGCGCGTCGGGATGCCGCTGCGGCAGTTCCGTTGGACGCGCCATAGCGGAACCGCCCAAGCCCCTCAAAACCCTGCCTTTGCAAGGGGATAGCGCCGGTCTCTCACGAATTGGCTTTTTACCGATAGTTAACAGAACCCTGCGAATTGCCGCCCTGCCGCCGCGCGAGCCGCTAACTCCAGCAAAATGCAAGCGAATAGCAAGCTTTGTCCCATAGCTTCCGCGCGAAACGCCCCAGGACAGGACTTTGGGCAGGACGCTTCAAGGGACCAGACTCGTGCCGGCCGTTGCTCGTCCGCGCGCCACCGACGCGCGGCAATACACCAGTTGGGATCGCGCTCGTCTGAGCGTGGTGGTTCCGATTGGCGTCATTGTCGCCGTTGCCATCGTTTGCATTGTCGTGGCAGTGCTTTCATCCGCCCGGCACGCCGACGTGGTCGCGATCGACCACGAAAGGCAGCTGTTCTCAAGCGGCCTCTCGGGCTACGGCGAACGCATCCTTCGCGAAGTGGAAAGCGTCGCGTCGTCCGACGCCGCAGTCAAGAACGTCCGCCGCTCCTTCGATCCTGAATGGGCCAAGGAACGTGTCGGAAACTGGCTCGCGACCTATTTTGACCACGACTATGTCTTCATTTTCGACCGGAAGGACGAACCGGTCTATTCGCTGGTCGGACGCCGCGCCGCCGACTCCAAGTGGCTTGCATCCGTGCGTGCTGACGTCTCGCCAATCATCGATTATATGCGGGGGCGCGAACCTTCCCTGCCCAGCGCAGTCCGCCTCAGCCAGTTGAGCCTCACCGAAGGCGGCGCGCATCCGCAGACGGCGGTGATCCGCCGGCTCATGGGCCGTCCGGCGGTGGTCGCGGCGGTCGCAGTCAGAGCAGCGGACGGGGTTCCACAAGCTCTGGACAATTCCGCACCGATCATCATGTCGGTGAAATTCATCGACGATACTGTGCTGTCGAACATTTCAACGCAGCTCCGTCTCGTCAACCTGCGCAGGGTCGACCAGTCGCCGCTGCCGGCGGGTGATGCCGACTTCACCCTGAGCGGAGCGGACGGCAGCATCATCGCCCGCTATGCATGGACGCCGAAGCAGCCCGGCGCGGAAATCGTGCACAATGTTGTGCCGTTCATCGCCGTTGCGCTCGCCGGCTTCGCATTGCTCGCTGCATTTGTCCTGCGCTACATGCGGCGGACCGCCGCCGCGATTGCGGCCGGCGAATCCAGGCTGCGCCACCTTGCCATGCATGATCCGCTTTGCGGTCTGCCCAACCGCATCTTTTTCGGCGAAAGGCTGGAGGCCGTCATCGAGGAAGTGCGCGGCGGCAGCGCGCCATCCGCCGTCTTCTATGTCGACCTCGACCACTTCAAGGATGTCAATGACACGCTCGGACATCATGTTGGCGACGAACTGATCCGCAATGTCACGCTGCGCCTCTCGCATACGCTGCGTGGCGGCGATCTGGTCGCCCGGCTTGGCGGCGACGAATTCGCGGTGATCACATCGATCGCCGGCGACAGCGAGAAGATGATGATGCTGGCCCAGCGCATCATCTCGGCGATCTGCGCGCCCTATTCCATTGGTGGACAGAACATCATCATTGGCGCGTCCATCGGCATCGCCGTGATCGACAAGAATTGCGGCACCGCGACCGACGTCATGCGCTATGCCGACATGGCGCTTTACCGCGCCAAGAATGAGGGCCGCAATCGCGCCTGCGTCTATGATGCGGCGATGGATGCCGACCTTTCGACCCGCAAGCTGCTCGAGGCAGACCTGCGCGAAGCCATCGAGAACGACAGCCTGCAGCTTCTTTATCAGCCGGTGGTCAACAAGAGCGGCGAAACCGTGGTCGGCGTGGAAGCGCTCTGCCGCTGGTATCATCCGACGCGCGGCGAAATTCCGCCCAGCGAATTCATCGCCATCGCCGAACACAGCGGGCTGATCATCGATCTCGGAAACTGGGTTCTGCGCCGCGCCTGTCTCGACGGCAGGGCCTGGCCGGAACTCACGATCGCGGTCAATGTGTCGTCGCTGCAATTCCGGCGCGTCGATTTTGTCGATGTGGTTGAACGCATCCTCAAGGAAACGCAGTTCAACCCCGAGCGCCTCGAGCTGGAATTGACCGAAAGCGTGCTGCTCGGAAACGTCGACACGGCCGAGACGGCGATGTTCCGGCTCAAGACGCTGGGCGTGCGGCTTGCGCTCGACGATTTCGGCACCGGCTATTCGAGCTTGCTCTATCTGCGGCGTTTCCCGTTCGACAAGCTCAAGATCGACCGCAGTTTCGTGCGTTCGATCGAGAAGGCCGCCGACGCCGCAGCCATCGTTCACGCGATCGTCAGCCTGGGCCGCGGTCTCGGCATGAAGGTAACCGCCGAGGGCGTCGAAACGGCCGACCAGCAGCTCTTCCTGCGGGCGGCCGGCGTGCATTCCTTGCAGGGCTATCGTTTCGGCCGGCCGGTGACCGTCGCGGAGATCTGCGACCGGCTGAATTCGCCGGCCAATTTCCACCCCATCGAAATCCAGCACGCACTCGCCAGCTGATATCCGGTTCGTCTTAGCCGCCTTGCGGAGCCGGCTGCGCGCCGCGCCTGATGGCGCGCCCGCGCTTTTGTGATATTTCCGACTTCCTGGAATTCTTGCAGGGAAAGGGCATCCGATGGCTACGTCCACAAAGATCGCGCTGGTAACGGGGGCCGGAACGGGCGTGGGCCGCGCCGTTGCCATCGCGCTCGCCAAGGCCGGCTACAACCTGGTCCTCGCCGGCCGCCGCAAGGAAATGCTCGACAAGGTGGCGGGCGAGGTCAACGCGGCCGGCGCCGAGGCGCTCGCGGTGCCGTCGGATGTTTCCAGGCGGGACTCGATTGTTTCCCTGTTCGGCACGGTCAAGTCGACCTTCGGCCGCCTCGATGTCCTGTTCAATAATGCCGGCATCGGCGCGCCGGCCGTGCCGCTTGAGGACCTTCCGTTCGAGACCTGGCAGAACGTCGTGGCGACGAATTTGACCGGCATGTTCCTGTGCACGCAGGAAGCCATCAAGATCATGAAAAGCCAGAACCCGCGCGGCGGCCGCATCATCAACAATGGGTCGATCTCGGCGCACGCGCCGCGGCCCTATTCGGTCGCCTATACATCGACCAAGCACGCCGTGACGGGTCTCACCAAATCGACATCGCTCGATTGCCGGCAATACGACATCTGCTGCGGACAGGTCGACATCGGCAACGCCGCAACGCCTCTGACCGAGCGCATGGTGCAGGGTGAAGGCGTCCTGCAGCCGGATGGACGCAAGATGATCGAGCCGCGCATGGAAGCGGATCATGTCGGCAATGCAGTGGTCTATATGGCGAGTTTGCCGCTCGACACGAATGTGCTGTTCATGACGGTGATGGCCAACAAGATGCCGTTCGTCGGGCGCGGATAGCTGATGGAAGAAGCGCTCCACCCGTGGCATGAATTCTATATCCTGCTCGGCACCGCGGGCGCCACGCTGCTGGCGCTTCTGTTTGTGGCCGTTTCGCTCGGCGCCGGATTTCTGAACAGCCAGAATCAACAAGGGACTCGCGTCTTCATGAGTCCAGTCGTGATTCACTTCACGAGCGTGTTTTTTCTTTCAGCGGTGTGCCTGGTGCCCTCGCACGGGGCGGTCTTTTTCGCGGTGCTGATCGGAGGTACGGCCGTCATCGGGATCGCCATTTCGGTTGTCATCAGCGTCTGGATCGTTCGCACCGACATGACGCAATTTGTGCAGGATTATTTTGCCTATGGACTGCTGCCGGTTCTTGCCTATCTCGCGCTGCTGGCCGCGGCGGTGATGATCTATCTCGCGCGTGACTACGCGCTCGAGTTCCTGGGAGGCGGCCTGCTGCTGCTTGCCATCATCAACATTCGCAACGCCTGGGACCTCACGCTGTCGATGGTGCGGCGGCAGGCCGACGGACGCCCCCGGGATTAGGCGAAGGAAACCCGGCATCGACGTGCTCGCCGCGGCGCTGCCCGTGTTGCTGCCGGTTAACATGCGAAGGGCCTGCGACCTGACGCTTCGGTGGTGAAGCGCGTGGCACAGGCGTGCGCCCGATACAAATTTGCGTCGAGGACGCAGCACTACGTCTAAATGTCGCTGTTGAGGGCATCGGCAACCTGCCGCATTATCCTTGCAGCGTCGCTTCCATGGTCCCGGGCGGAATGTTAGCGTCCGGATCGATGCATCCAACTTCGCGAAGTCGAAGAACATAACAACAGAAAAAGCCGGCAAAAGAAGCAAGGGAGGATTGTCATGCTGCTGCACAGAACGCTTTTCGGAAGCTCGGGAAAAATGCTGTTGGCAATCGTCGCACTGACTGTCACGGCGGCAAGCAGTCCTGCTGCCGATTATCCCGACCGCGCGTTGAAGTTGATTGTGCCTTGGGCGGCGGGCGGCGATACTGACGTCATTTTTCGTCCGCTGGCTCCGCTGCTGCAAAAATATCTCGGCGAACCAGTCGTCATCGCCAATGTTTCCGGTGCCTCCGGCACCGTCGGCGAACGCGAAGCCGCGAGTGCCGCTCCCGACGGCTACACGCTATTCGGGGCGCACGATTTCATTCACTCGGTTTATTTCGGCGGCATGACCGACCTGAAGTACAGCGAGGCGTTTGAACCCGTCTGCATGATCGCTTCGACGCCCTCCGTCGTCACGGTCGGCTCAAAGACACCATGGAAGAGTTTCAAGGAGCTGGTTGCCGACGCGAAGAAGCGGCCGGGCCAGATTGTGGTCGGCGCTTCGCTTGGCTCGACCAGCCAATATTCGATGGCGCTTGCGGCAAAAGCCGCGGGCATCAGTTTCAAATATGTGCCCTATGACGGTACCGCCAAACGAATGAATGCCCTGTTGGGAGGCCATATCGAAGTCGCCGACAGCAATCTCACGCAAAAAAGCAAGGTGGATGCCGGACTGCTGCGCTTCCTTGCCAACATGGCGGAAAAGCGCTCGCCCGGCCTGGAGGACGTGCCCACGCTCAAGGAACTCGGCTACGACGTCGAATATTCGGTCAATCGCGGCATCATGGTGCCCAAGGGTACGCCCGCAGCGGTCATCGCCAAGCTGAACGACGCCTGCGCCAAGGCAACAAAGGAGCCCGAATACGGCAAGTCCATGCTGCTGCAGGGGACCGAAGTGCGCTACATGGATCCGAAAGACTATGCGGCCTACCTGAAGAAAAAAGACGCGGAGACCAAGGAAATCGCCAAGGACCTCGGTCTGCTCAAGCGTGAATAGATGCTCAGTCGCGACGGCATAACGGGCCTTGTCTGTCTCGGCCTCAGCGTCTGGTTTCTGGTGCTGACGTTCTTTCTGCCGCCGGCCGCGATCGTATCGATCGGGCCGGCGTTCTATCCGCGCATCGTGCTTTCCCTGCTCGCCTTGCTCAGCGTCATCCTCATCGCGATCGATATCCGCGCAATGCGGACGCAGCGCAGTCAATCGGCGACCGCCGCGACGGCAGGGCCCGCCCCGAACTATCGACTGGTGCTGGCGACATTCGTGCTGTTCGGCCTTTACATCGTACTGTTGCCGGGTCTCGGATTTCGCATTTCCACGTTCCTTTTTGTAATGGCGCTGCAGATCACGCTCGAATGGCCGCGCAACCTGAAATACTGGTTGCTGGTGGTTGCCGTCGCCCTGGCGACCACCCTGGTCTGCCACATCGTCTTTGAAGACTATTTGTCGGTGCTGCTGCCGCGCGGGACGTGGAGCGAAATGTGAGTCACTACGAACTCCTTTTCACGCACATCGGAACGATACTGCATCTGCAGTACCTTATACCGCTTGTGGTTGGCACCATTGCCGGAGTGATCGGCGGCGCGCTGCCCGGCGTGACGATCACCATGACTGTGATCGTGGTGCTGCCTTTCACCTTTGGTCTCGATCCCTTGCAGGGACTGGCAGCGATGATCGGGGTCTATGTCGGCGGCTCGGCCGGTGGGTCGATCACGGCCAGCCTGATCGGCATTCCGGGAACGCCGTCTGCGGTCGCGACCACGTTCGACGGATTTCCGATGACCAAAAAGGGTGAGGCCGGCCGGTCGGTCTGGGTCGGCGTGTGGTCTGCCTTCATCGGAGGGGCGCTTGGCGGCCTGTGTCTGATCGAGCTCACGGGTCCCTTCGCTTCACTTGCGCTCGAATTCGGGCCTTGGGAATTCTTTGCCTTGTTCGTATTCGCGCTCTCGATGGTGGCCGGCCTGGTCGGGAAATCGGTCACCAAGGGCCTGTTGTCGGGCGCAATCGGCCTGGTCGTCACCATCGTCGGTCCGGACCCGATCATGGGAATCCAGCGATTCACACTCGGGATCCATCAGCTCGAAGGGGGTTTCCCTTTCCTGCCGGTACTCATCGGGATTTTCGCCTTCGCGCAACTGATGCCGGATGTCGAGCAAATAGGCCGGGCCACGTCTTCGATCGAAGCATCGCCGGTCAAAGTCAGCCTGAAAGTGTCTCACTTATCGGTGCTCTGGGATATCTTCTGCCGGCCATTCATACTGTTGTGGGTGACCTTTATCGGCATTGTGATCGGCGTGCTGCCGGCGATTGGCGGGAGCGCGGCCAATATCATGGCCTATGACCAGGCCAAGAAGTTCTCGCGCCGCCCGGAGAAATTCGGCAGTGGCATTCCCGAGGGGATCGTCGCATCGGAAGCGTCCAACAGCGCGAACGTCGCAGGATCCTTGATAATGATCATGGCGTTCGGCATCCCGGGCGATGCCGTCACAGCGGTCATGATGGGAGCGCTTACGATTCACGGCATTCAGCCTGGTCCCCTGTTCATCTCGCAACATCCAAAAATCGCCTATGGAATCTATGCCGCCTATCTGGTCGCACTGCCGCTGATGGTTGCGGTGATCTGGATTGGTTCGCGCGCCTGGCTGCGCATTATCATGATGCCCAAATCAATGCTGATACCGATCGTGCTGGTGCTGTGCGTGATCGGAGCCTATGCGCTGAGCAACAGCATGAACGATGTTTACGTACTCGCGCTGTTTTGTGTGATCGGCTACGCAATGGTGAAGGCGCGCATACCGCTTGCTCCGCTTATTCTCGGCGTGGTGCTTGGCGACCAGATCGAAGCCAATATGATCCAGGCGATCTCGACCGACCCCGATCCGTGGCTCTTTCTCACGCGGCCGATCTCCGGTGGTCTGATGGCGGCCTCGGTTCTCTCGGTCATTCTGGCAGTCTGGCAGCACCGGCGCGAGGCGAGAAACGCTGCCGCGATGGCGGATGAAGAGCCGGACACCGATTTTTAATTCAATCGGTTCTGTTCAGCGGGTGAAACCGCCTGCCTGACACGGGCGGCGCTTGTCGGGATGCGAAGACAGCGCCGTTGATCAATCGGAAACCATCTTGAGCTAAATGGCGGGCCAAGGAGGCGTGCTGGGCGCAGCGCCGATTTTCAGCAAATGATTTGTTGATAAGTGGCAACAACCTCCGATTGCATGTTGAACGCTGACGTGCGCTCGAAGCATATTTCAACCAGAACGCGAGTCGATCACTTGGCCTTTTAGTTCGAAGAAGGGCGCGGGAAATGGCATTGCAAAAGCGGTTATGGGCATTCGCTAGTTTTATGTCAGGGGCGCTTCTGGCAGCCGTGCAACCTGGGATTGCGGAAACCATGGCACTTCCCGGCACCTTCGGGGTGAGCACGTCCGGTGCGGCGACCTACACGATTCCAATCGCGGTGCCGCCCGGCACCGCCGGCCTCGTTCCATCATTGTCGCTCGAATACAACAGTCAGTCCGGCG
>DATEKG010000306.1:0-8337 GCA_035277565.1 Pseudolabrys sp. | reverse complement strand
CGAGATCTCGATGCCGCTGTCAGTCCGGCGCCCGGATTGTTTGATCAGACGTAGTAATGCGTGCGCGATGCGCCGTTCGACACGCTCCGTCGCAGCCTCGCGAAGGCGTGTGTGGGCATTCTCGATGGCTTTCGCCATATTGCGGATGACGGCAATCGCCAATGGGGGATGCCGCGCCATCAAGCTCGTAAAGTCCTGAGACGCCCAGGCCAAAGCAATGCTCTCGGTCATGGCGATCGGCGTCGCCGGATAAGGTGTATTGCAGAACATCGACACGTGCCCGGCGAGGTCGCCTGGTCCAACTAGTCTGACGACGACCCGATCGCCTTCCGGCGTCACCTGCGTAGCCTTGAATTCGCCGCTCAAAACCATGAAAACGGCCTTCGGTGGATCGCCCTGCCGGAAGAGCGTTTCCTCGGCGAGTACTCTTTCAACACGCGCCATCCGCGCGATGTCATCGCACGCCATCTTGTCGAGCTCAGCGAAAAACGGCAGGTGGCGGATCGCCGTCCCGTCCAGATGGCTCACCGAACCGTGAAGAGGCGGCGGATTCGACGAAGGAGGTAACACCGTCATCCGAACCACAGCTCAATTGTTGCAAGTTGTGCAGTCGATTTGGCCGAGGCCGCCTATGAGCATAGTCATTGCTGGCCCTCGGGAAAATACCGTCCGTGCCGAATTGTCGCAGCACCCGTTGTACAACCAATTCGATCTTGGATTGCGCTGGCGCAACGAAACGTCCTGCCGGCCAGCACAGTTTAAGCGATGGAGGGCGGCCATGAATGCCATTACGCCGACGAGCAGGCCGGGTGACTACTGCGATGACGGGCTGCGCCTGCGCCACAAGTTACAAAAGCTTCGCTGGATGGGCTTCGAACGAGAAGCCGATCAATTGGCGCACGACATCAGCGAGCTTACGTGTCAGCAGCCGGTCGCGGTTCCGGGTATCGGTGATGCGACGGATTGACCTCGCGGAAATCAGCGCCGGCTACTTGACCAAGTTTCTTGCAAACGAACCCTAGGGAACCTGGTGACGAAATTTGAGGCAGAAGTTGTTCATCCGCAACTCTGCACCTGAATTGGATAGATCGGCCCAATCTAGCGCCCCAATTAACCGGTGTGGCGTCGCGCAGAGACACCGGTTTGAAGTTAACCGATCCGTGCTCGCCGAGGTCGGTAGGTTGCGAAAGGATGGGGCCATGAAACGTCACCTGTATGAATTCGGCCGGCAGGTCCAGAATCGCATCTCGACGTGGCTGAAAACGCGGAGGGACATCGCCGAGCTTTATGCGCTTGACGATGAATCGCTCGCAGATATCGGGATCACCCGCGCAGATATCCCTTATGCCGTCTATAGGCGTCGTAGCGATCGGCGCTGCAGGTCGGCTGGAGTCCGGAATTTAGCTTCGAAACGTCCGCTCCACTCGGCCGGTCCGGTCATGGTCGAGTCGTCAAAGAGGAAATGATGGTCGATCTATCGACGATCGCGAAGATCCTGAACGTTGTCGCTATCCTGCCGTGCCAGCATGCGAAGATCGAGAAGATCGAAAGGATGCTCGACGCGTTCGAGCGCCAATTAGCGAAATTCGAACGCGGCGGATCCCCCGACTATGAGCTGATGGAGCGGGCGGTCTCCCTTTGCGTCGAATGTCTTGATCCGCACCGCGGGGCGGCGGAGCGGCTATTGCTAGCCGTACAGCCCGATCAAAACGTTGTCCCGGGTATCAGCACGACGACGATCGATGAAGAATATAAACATGTTGTCGAAGAAGCCCATCAAGTCGCGATGGCGATTGAAGCGGTCTTCCGCGAGGTAGAGCTACGGCGCGAGATCTTCGGTCAGATAGGCCACGCGTTTATCGATGTTTGCCGGCAACAGATGAGAGTCGAGGAACAGACATACTTACCCGCCATCACTGAGAATCTCAGAATGACCGATCGGCTGTCGATCAGCCCCGCTATTTCGATTACGGCAGAATGCGCGCTCGATGAGCGATGCGGCTCGTCGAATCAGACGCAGTACCAGAAAATTGTCGGCTGGGATGAGGCTGAGTTCTCGGGGCGACCATAGCGTGATCGGGGGCCAGTTGCTCCGCTCGTCACCCGAGAGGGTTTCTGTCAAAGCGCATCGTCTCGAATTTAATAGGTCGAATGAACGAGCTGTTTGCTGGTTCAAATACGGATCGAGATAGGTTGGTTCGTGCCGAAACGAACAGGGCGCCCGAAGAGCGCCGTATTTGATAGCAACCGCCTTACGTTAGCCGTGTCGCTTCGGTTGATATGTTCCCGCTTCGGCATGAAATGGGATCGCCAGCCGATTCCAGCCATTGATGGCAATCACTGCGAGCGTGAGGTCCACCAATTCCTTTTCGCCGAATTGTTGCCGTGCGCTTTCATAAAGCGCGTCCTCGATGGGCCCCTTGGCGATTCGCGTCACAGCCTCGGCCCAGGCGAGTGCCGCGCGTTCCCGGGCTGTGAAGAACGGCGTTTCGCGCCATGCCGAAAGCGTATAGAGGCGCTGTTCCGACTCGCCGCCGGCACGGGCGTCCTTCGTATGCATGTCGAGGCAGTAGGCGCAGCCATTGATTTGCGATACCCGAGTTTTAACCAGCTCCAGAAGCGGTTTTTCGAGGCCCGAGCCACGAACATAGACTTCGAGCCCGGCCATCGCTTCGAGGCCTTTTGGCGACGCCGTGCGATAATCAAGACGCTGTGTCATGGCGGAGTCTCCCGTTAAACGTTTCAAACCGGGATCTTGAAACCAAACCGGTGCTTTATAACGTACACGTGATGCGGCATCGTTGCGCCGGCGCAATGCTGTCCGCGGTGCTTGCCCCCGTCATATCGACTCAGCCATTTGGGGGAGCGTGTTCGGGAAGCGGCGGTTCCCATCCGTCGACATTACTTCCGGTAGCGACAGGCCGATTGAAATAGCCGATTGGTCTGTCTCGCTTATCCCTGACGAATACGACTCCGCAATTCACGCATCTATAGGCGGGCCGCTCATCGAGTTTTTGCATGATGTCAACCGGGGCAACATCACGCGCGATCTGTCGCAGCTCGTGAATATCTGACGTCTTTGTGCTGTGGCACTGGGCGTTAGGACAAACTTTTCGAGTTGTATGCTGCCGCGTCGGTTGGCGATCGCCACGCCTAACGCTTACGCGGCGCCCATCGCTTTTCGCCGGCTTTCCCAAACGTTTGGTCATTTAAGTGCGGCCCGACGCGCGCCGATCGTAGTCCGCCAACCTCTTGCGCAACGCCTTCATTTCCTCGAAGCGCTTGGTAACTTCGCGCAGGATCGCAGCAATACCGGCCATGCGACCGGTTTCATCGGGGAACGGAACGATCGTGAACTCGATCGAGATGCGCGCACCGTCCTTACGCAATGCGGGAACCGCCAGCAGATCGCCGGCGCCGTAGCGCGTTTTTCCCGAGCGCATCGTGGCGTCGTAGCCTTCCCAATGTCGCTTTCGCAGGTTTTCAGGGATAATGATGTCGAGCGACTGGCCGATGGCTTCCGGCCGTGAAAAGCCGAATATCCGTTCGGCTCCCTTGTTCCAGAAAACAATCTTGCCCGCAGCGTCGGCGTAAATGATGGCGTCGGCGGCTTCCTGCGCGAGTGTTCGGCAGAAGCGATCGATATCGAAGCTTATGGCGTCGCCTCCTCGTAATCGAGTTCGGTCGTATGGTCCTGACCTCGAGCGGCATGGCCGAATTTGAAGAGCCAGGTCAAAATCACCGTGACGGCGGTGTTGAGAACGAGCGCGGCGAGAGCCGCGTAACACGGTATTGTAATGCCGAAAATGTGGAGCGGATATACCGAGCTGGCGAACCCAAGCGACGCCACCATGGCCGTTCCCACAACGATTCCGATGATCCAACCGATAACCAGCGCATTTCGGTGAAGCCAGCGCGTGTAAAGGCCTAGAACGACGGCCGGCAGCGTCTGGCTGATCCATACGCCACCGAGCAGTTGAAGCTGAATGGCGTACTTCTGCGGCAGAAACAAGATGAAGGCCAGCGCACCAAACTTGACGACAAGCGATGCAAGCTTCGCAACCTGCGTCTCCTCAGCCTTGGTGCAGTCTGGTCTGATATACTCCCGGTAGATGTTGCGCGTGAAGAGGTTCGCCGTTGCGATCGACATGATCGAGGCGGGAACGAGGGCGCCAATGGCGATCGCCGCGAACGCGATGCCCACGAACCAGGACGGGAACGTCGCGAGGAACAGGGCGGGCACTGCAAAATTCGGCCCATAGCGATGGAAATAGCTCGCAAACGCTGGCATGGTTCCGACGCCCGCGGCGATCGCCATGTAACCGAGCAGTGCAATGAGACCAAGAAGAAAGGTATAGGCCGGCAGCAGCGCGGAGTTTCGCATGATAGCGCGACGGCTGCTGGCGCTCAACACGCCGGTCACCGAATGGGGATAGAGGAAGAGGGCGAAGGCCGAACCCAGCGCGAGGGTTGCATAGGCGCTATAGGATCCGAGCGAGCCTGATGGCGGGGCTGGCAAGATAACTTTGGATAGCGGCACGCTAGCAAAGATTTTCCCGTATCCGCCCAATTCCATCGGAATAACGATGACCGCAGCGAGCACCGTTCCGTAGATCAGCAGATCCTTGACGACGGCGATTACCGCAGGGGCACGCAATCCGCTGTTGTACGTGAAGGCGGCCAAGATGACGAAGGCGATGATCAGCGGCAGATCACCAATCAACCCTCCGGCCGGAATACCCATACCGGCAAGCACCACCTCAATGCCGACCAACTGCAACGCGATGTAAGGCATTGTAGCCAAAATGCCCGTCACCGTTACCGCTAACGTGAGTGGCTTGCTATCGAAGCGGCCTTGAACGAAATCCGACGCCGTGACGTAGCCATGTTTATGGGCGACCGACCATAGGCGCGGGAAGACGACGAAGACAAAGGGATAAACGATGATCGTGTAGGGGAGGGCAAAAAATCCGATTGCACCGGCGCCGAACACCAGCGCCGGCACCGCCACGAATGTGTAGGCGGTATAAAGATCCCCGCCGAGTAGGAACCAGGTGATGAAGGTGCCTAGCCGGCGTCCGGCGAGACCCCACTCGTCGATGAGCCCGAGGTCGCCGCGCCGCCAATGGCCGGCGACAAAGCCGAGCACTGTTATGAATGCGAAGAGAACGATGAAGACGATGAAAGCGACCCAGTTCATGGCGAACCGCCTTTCTGCTCAGTCGCGATTGCCGAAAGGACGCTTTCCCGGCTCAACCTTGGGATGTCGAGCGGTCTTGAAGTAGACGAACGCGGTGATCAATGCGCTGATGACGACCCAGAGAAACTGATACCAGAAGAAAAACGGGATTCCCCAAATCTCCGGTTCGACGCGGTTGAAAAACGGCACCCACAACACGGCGACGAATGACACCAGCAAAAGCGCATACCACCAGGAACTCGACTTACCCTCACCGGAACCATTCCGCATCGAAATCCTCCTTTAGATAGAAATGGATCGCAGCTGACGGGATTTCTGCGATCACTACGATTAGCCATCCGTAAATTGCATTTGGACCGGGCAATTCGATGTTTTTGTCACTGGCGTTTTATCGGCCTAGAATCGTATCATCTCCATGATCGCTGACATTGCGTCAGCGCAATGACCGCCACCCCGCTTAAGGTCATAAGTCCCCGGTGTGATGGGACACGACCGGTGTAGATGAAGCCGCATGAATTCGGACGCTGACATAGGGAAACGGCCCGAGGATCGAAAGCACCCCGAACAGCACGCTGAATCGGCGGCGCGGGTGACGGCCGATGTAGATTGCTCCTCGCTGCACAGCTTTCCTGCGAGCGATCCGCCGGCTTGGACTTCGATAACTGGAATTGGTCGCCCGGTTCGCCCTGCTCAGGCGTCGTGAGCAGGCCCTGCGATCATGTCTTCTAGTCGGTATCGATCAAGATTTTCGAAACGCACGGATTCGAGGCGGTTACACGTGCGATCTCCCATACAGCACACGAACGCCGCTTGGTTCACTGTTCGGAATACCATCGCGCGCTCCCACCGGTTGCGAAACCAGCGGCCAGAAGGAATAACGCGTCCGGTCTTGCGCCCGATCAATGCGCAAAATTAGGGCATTCCTGCCTTAACCCGATGAATATCGTGGGCGCGGGTAAGCGCATGATGATGAGAGAGACGGTTTGCTGCACGGGTGCAGCGGCGCCAGCCGAATGCCCATTGGGAGGTTTCCGTTCATGGCATCGATCAAGCTCCAGCGTGTCTACGAACCCGTTCGTCGTGGCGACGGTGCCCGTATCCTGGTCGAGCGGCTTTGGCCCCGCGGGATCAAGAAGGAGGCCGCTCACATCGACCAGTGGTTCCGAGAACTTGCGCCCAGTACGGCCTTGCGGAAGTGGTTCGGACACGTGCCCGCACGCTGGAGAGAGTTCCGACATCGCTATACGGCGGAACTTCGGGCGCACAAGGCCGAACTGGACCAGCTTCGGACGCTTGCCCGAAGCCAGCCGGTAACCCTCATCTATTCCGCACGCGACACCGAACATAACGCCGCCGTGGTGTTACGCGAAGTGCTGCTGCGCCATCGCTCACGGATAGCCAAGGACAAGGGACCTTCGCGGCCGTCTCGCGTGGCCACGGGAGGCCGCCGCGCGACGCGTTGATGTTGATCAACGCCGGATTGTAGATTGACGGCGGTCCGCAATCTTCGGTTATCCTGACCGGTGTGCGCCAGGTCTGCCTCGGAGAGCCGCAGTGAGCGAAACGTCTCCATCACTTGCCGGCCCTGATTTAACAGCGGGCATACCGCTGGCTTCGCTTGCCGATGGGGCGATGCTTCTCGGATACGCGCAGGGCGAGCCAGTGCTGATCGCGCGGCGGGGAAACGAATTCTTCGCCATCGGTGCGGTCTGCACGCATTACGGCGGTCCGCTGGCTGAAGGTTTGCTGGTCGGCGAGACTGTCCGTTGTCCCTGGCATCACGCCTGCTTCGATCTGCGCACCGGCGAGGCGTTGCGGCCGCCGGCGCTGAATCCGGTCGCGTGCTGGCGCGTCGAGCAGCGCGATGGCACCCTATTCGTGCGGGAAAAACTCGATCCCGCGCCGCAACGACAGCGCCCAGCACCGGCCAAGACCCCGCGATCGGTGGTCATCGTCGGTGGTGGCGCTGCCGGCAACGCCGCCGCTGAAACGCTGCGCCACGAGGGCTACGGCGGCCGGATCACGCTGGTCAGCGCCGACGACTTCGTGCCTTGCGACCGGCCGAACCTGTCGAAGGAATATCTCGCCGGCACCGCGCGTGAAGAATGGATCCCGCTGCGCTCGTTCGAATTCTACGGCGACCAGAAGATCGATCTCAGGCTGAATACTCGGGCGATTAGCATCGACGCCGCTAATCGCCGGCTGCGGACGGCGAATGGCGCCGACCTCGAATATGATGCGCTCCTGCTCGCGATCGGCGCCGAGCCGGTCCACCTGTCGCTGCCGGGCGGCGATCTGCCGCATGTGCGTTATCTGCGCACGCTGGCTGACAGCCGCGCTATCGCCCATGCAGCCACGAACGCGAAGCGGGCCGTGGTGATCGGCGCGAGCTTCATCGGTCTCGAGGTCGCGGCCTCGCTGCGTGCACGCAAGCTCGAGATACACGTCGTCGCGCCCGAGATCGTGCCGATGGAGCGCATCCTCGGCCGCGAGATCGGCGAGCTTGTGCGTTCGGTGCACGAAGCGCAGGGCGTCCGCTTCCATCTCGGGACTACGCCGGCCGCGATCGACCCCGTCGGTGTGACGTTGAAGACCGGCGAGCGCATGGCCGCCGAGCTCGTCGTCATCGGCGTCGGCGTCAGGCCCAATCTTGCGCTCGCTGAGACCGCCGGTCTCGCGGTCGACCGTGGCGTCGCCGTCGACGAATATCTCGAAACCAGCGTTCCAGGCATCTTCGCCGCCGGCGATCTAGCGCGCTGGCCCGACGCCCATTCTGGCGAGAAAATCCGTGTCGAGCACTGGGTGGTTGCTGAGCGCCAGGGACAGACGGCGGCGCGCAACCTGCTCGGCCGGCGCGAGCGTTTCGATGCGGTGCCATTCTTCTGGAGCGCGCATTACGACATGTCGATCCTTTATGTCGGCCACGCCGAACGCTGGGACCAGATCGAAATCGCCGGCCGGGTGCCGGACAAGGATTGCCGCGTCACTTATCGTCGCGACGGAAAAATTCTGGCGGTTGCGACCATCGGCCGCGATCGTGAAAACCTGCAGGCGGAAGTTGCGCTCGAGCAGGCAGCCGCGCGCTGAGGAGACGGCCGATGTTGCGTCGAAACATTGATCTGGCGTAAGGCACTTAG
>DATEKG010000305.1:0-34179 GCA_035277565.1 Pseudolabrys sp. | reverse complement strand
GTCCTCCTTCCCCACGGCGTGACCAGCGGAGAACGTGAACGTGAAGCGGACCTATCAACCGAGCAAGCTCGTACGCAAGCGCCGTCACGGATTCCGCGCGCGCATGGCAACCAAAGGCGGGCGCAAGGTCTTGTCGGCGCGCCGGGGACGCGGACGAAAGCGGCTCTCCGCCTGAGGGCATTGAAAAACGCCGCGCATTGCTTCCATGGAGCGATTGAAGCAACGGGCGGATTTTCTGGCTGCGGCCGCCGGAGCGAAAGTGCCGTCCGCCGCATTTGTGCTGCAGGCGCGCAATCGCCGAGACGAAGGCCCGGCACGGTTCGGGTTTACCGTGTCGAAAAAGGTCGGCAACGCCGTCGAACGCAACAGGGTGCGGCGTCGCTTGCGGGAGATCGTTCGGCTCTCTGGTGCGAGCCGGGCGCGCGCGGGCCATGACTACGTACTGATAGGCCGTCGGGCGGCCCTCGACATGCCCTTTACCCGGATGGCCGAGGATTTCGAAGGGGCGTTGCGGCGAGTGCATGCGGGGCGCGGCGGTAAAACGGATACGCGATGAACGACAATAAAAATACAATTCTGGCCATAGTGCTGTCGGCAATCGTTCTGCTGGGCTGGCAATATTTCTTTGCCGGGCCGCAGGACAAGGCGCGCCAGGAGCAATTGCAGGCTCAGCAACAGAAGCAGGCGACGACGCCGCAAGCGCAGGCTGACAAGAGCGCGCCGCCGTCCGCCCAATCCGCTCCGCCGCAGGTTCCCGCACAGGCGGCCGCGCCTGCGGCGGCCACGTCGATTGACCGGTCAGCCGCGCTGGCGGCTTCTCCGCGCGTGCCGATTGCAACCGACAGCCTGCAGGGGTCGATTTCGCTCAAGGGCGCGCGGATCGACGACCTCTCGCTGGTCAAATTCCGCGAGACGGTCGATCCGAAATCCCCGCCGATCGTATTGCTGTCGCCGTCGGGCGCTGCCGACCCCTTCTACGCCGAATTTGGCTGGACCAGCGCCAACGGAAGCAACGCAAAAGTGCCGACCGCCGACACGGTATGGAAGCAGTCGGGCACCGGCGCGCTGGGTGTCAGTCACCCGGTGACGCTGACATACGATAACGGCGAAGGCCTTGAGTTCCGTCGCACCATTTCGGTCGACGACAAGTACATGTTCACGATCAAGGATGAAGTCACCAACAAGGGCTCAAGCCCCGTCTCGCTCTATCCATATGCGCTCATTTCGCGCCATGGCACGCCGCAGACGCAGGGCTATTACATTCTTCATGAAGGCCTGATCGGAGTGCTCGGCGACGCGGGATTGCAGGAATACACCTACAAGAACATCGCCGAAAAAAAGAGCGTCAGCTTCGATGTTACGAATGGCTGGCTTGGCATCACGGACAAGTATTGGGCCGCGGTCCTGGTGCCCGACACGACGGCCCATCTGCGGGCCCGCTTTTCGACCAGCACAATCGGGACGACCCCGACATACCAGACCGATTACCTGCTGGACCAGCTAACAGTCGCGCCTGGCGCAACCGGTGCGGTCAATGGCCGGTTGTTTGCCGGCGCGAAGGAAGTGACAACCGTTGGCCTGGATTTTCCCCTTGTCGGCATCGGTGGCTACAACAAGGAGCTCGGCCTCAACCATTTTGATCTGCTGATCGATTGGGGATGGTTCTACTTCATCACCAAGCCGATGTTTTTGGCGATGGATTTCTTCTTCCGGCTTTTCGGCAATTTCGGCCTCGCAATCCTGATGGTCACGGTACTGGTCAAGATCATCTTCTTCCCGCTCGCCAACAAGTCCTATGCCTCAATGGCAAAGATGAAGGCGGTGCAGCCGCAGATGACGGCGCTGCGCGAGCGTTATGCAAATGACAGGGTAAAACAGCAGCAGGAGTTGATGGAGCTGTACAAGCGGGAGAAAATCAATCCACTCGCGGGCTGCCTGCCGATCGCCATCCAGATTCCGGTCTTCTTCTCGCTCTACAAGGTGCTGTTTGTCACAATCGAAATGCGGCATGCGCCCTTCTTCGGCTGGATCCATGACCTTTCGGCGCAAGACCCGACGAATGTATTCACTCTGTTCGGTCTGTTGCCGTTCGATCCGACCGTGCTGCCGATGATTGGTCACTTCATGCATCTCGGCGCCTGGCCGCTCATCATGGGAGTGACCATGTGGGTGCAGATGAAGCTCAACCCGACGCCGCCCGATCCGACGCAGGCCATGATCTTCAACTGGATGCCGCTGATCTTTACGTTCATGCTCGCGAATTTCCCGGCGGGTCTGGTGATTTACTGGGCGTGGAATAATACGCTCTCGGTGGTCCAGCAGAGCGTGATCATGCGCAAGCACGGCGCTAAAATAGAATTGTTCGATAACATCAAGGCATTGTTCGTGAAAAAGAAGCCGCAGCAGTAGCGGCGAGACGGCGCATTGATCGGTATCTTATTCTTGCTTCGGCGTGCGCGGACAGCCCCGGCATGACAGCTTGATGACTCCAGCCGACCAATTCACACGAGCCGAAATCGAAGCTGGCCGTCAGCTCTTTGCCGACAACTGGCAATTCGCCGCTGCCGCCGGTACGCCCGCGTCACTGCCGCCGATGCGTGGGGTCGAAATTGCTTTCGCCGGGCGCTCGAATGTCGGCAAATCGAGCTTGATCAACGCCCTCACCGGCCGCAAGAACCTCGCGCGGACTTCCCGAACGCCCGGCCGTACGCAAGAGCTTGTCTTCTTTGCCGGCAGCGGCCGGCTTTCTCTCGTCGACATGCCGGGCTACGGCTATGCCGCCGCAGCCAAATCGAAAATTGCGGAATGGACCGCACTGATCGACGCTTTCCTGCGTGGCCGCAGCAATCTTGCGCGCGTATACGTGCTGGTCGACGCTCGGCACGGACTTAAACCGACCGACGAATTGCCTCTTGATGCGCTCGGCCAGGCGGCCGTGAGCCATCAGGTCATTCTGACCAAGTGTGACGAAGTCAAGCCGACCGAACTTGCCGGCCGAATCGCCGAGGTTCAAGGAATCCTCGCCAGGCGTCCCGCTGCATTTCCGGCGGTCCTTGCCACGTCGTCGCGGGACGGAAGCGGAATAGGCGAATTGCGCGCCGCCATCGCGCGTCTTTTGGCGGAAAGAGGCTACTGACGCATTGTCGGATGGCGGCGACTTCGGCTAGAAACGCTCGCAATGAGCAAACCTCCCAAGATCGACCCGCAGGAACAGGCCCGCATTCTTTCGGAAGCGCTGCCGCACATGCAGCGCTACGACGAGGAGATTGTCGTGGTGAAATACGGCGGGCACGCCATGGGCCAGGAACAGACCGCGCGCGACTTCGCCCGCGATATCGTCCTGCTCGAGCAGACTGCGATCAATCCAGTGGTCGTGCATGGCGGCGGCCCGCAGATCGAGGCCATGCTCAAAAAGCTCGGCATCAAGTCCGAATTTGCCGGCGGTCTGCGTATTACCGATGCCAAGACTGTCGAGATCGTCGAAATGGTGCTGGCCGGATCGATCAACAAGCAGATTGTCGGATACATCAACGCAGCCGGCGGCAAGGCTATCGGCCTTTGCGGCAAGGACGGCAACATGGTCCAGGCGCGCAAGGTGAACAGAACGGTCGTCGATCCCGATTCCAACATCGAGAAGGTTGTCGACCTGGGATTTGTTGGCGAGCCGGACAAGGTTGATATCACCATGCTCAATCAGGTGATCGGCCGGGAAATGATCCCGGTGCTCGCACCGGTGGCCACGTCGGCCGGCGGCGGCACGTTCAACGTCAATGCTGATACTTTCGCGGGCGCAATTGCCGGCGCGCTCAAGGCGAAACGCCTGCTGCTGCTGACCGACGTACCGGGCGTGCTCGACAAGTCGAAAAACCTGATTGCCGATCTGTCGGTCGCCGACGCTCGCAGGTTGATCGCCGACGGAACGATCTCCGGCGGCATGATTCCCAAAGTCGAAACCTGTATCTATGCGCTTGACCAGGGCGTCGAGGGTGTCGTCATCATGGACGGAAAGGTGCCGCATGCCGTATTGCTCGAGCTCCTCACAGACCACGGCGTCGGCACGCTGATGCACCGCTAGCCAGCCAGCCACGACGTCGAGAAAAACGGGCGCGCCGACCCATCATTCCCCGATGTTCGGATGCCGATTAGCATGGCCGCATGATTCGCGGTCTCATCGTCCTGACTGCCGCGTGGACTGCTGCGCTGACAATGCCGTCACGCGCCGAGCTGAACCTGTGCAACCGAACCAGTTATCGTATGGAAGCGGCCATCGGCATTGAAAAGCGCGCAAATGTCGAGACCCGTGGATGGTATCGGCTTGACCCCGGCGAGTGCCGGCAGGTCCTGGACGGGCCGCTCGATGCCGACATGGTCTATCTGCACGGCCGGAGCGCAGCGATCTATGGCAGCGGGCCGCAGCCGCAAAACGCGCAGGCAGACTTCTGTACCCGCAACGGCGACTTCGACATCGCCAATGCGCGCAGCTGCCCATCGAGTCAGCAAGTCCCCTTCAGTGCCGCGAAACCGTCCGATTCGCCGAAGGGGCCCGTTGTTAATCTCGCTGAACAAGCCGACTACGACGATGTACAGGCGCGGCTTGCCGGAATTCAGCGCCTGTTGGTGATTGCCGGCTATGACGCCTATCCGATCGACGGCGTACAGGGCGCGAAGACACAGGCTGCGATCAGCAAATTCCTGAGCGACCGGAAGCTTCCCGCTGACATCGTGACGACGCCGAAGATTTTCGAGGCCTTGATGGAAGCGGCACGTAATCCGGGAGGCATCGGCTTTACCTGGTGTAACGACACCAAGTATGTGGTCATGGCGTCGATCGGGATTATAGAGATGGGGGCGATTGTTACACGCGGCTGGTACCGTCTCGAAGCCGGACAGTGCCTGCGGCCTGACCTGCGCGGCGAACCGCACCGTCTCTACAGCTATGCGGAGGCAGTCGACGCGAACGGCCGCGTTGTTAACCGCGGCGACGCACCATTGTCCTGGGGAGGCACGGTTCCGCTTTGCACGCGCGACGGCCGGTTCGAGCTCGCCGACCACAGGGACTGCGCGGCAAGGGGCTTGAATTCAGCGGGCTTTGCCGTCATCGATCTCGGCGACAAGGGTGCAGCGACGGTACGTTTCAAGGAACAATGAAAAACATGCCGCGCGGATTCGGCCATGTCGACACGTGGGTCTTCGATCTCGACAATACGCTCTATCCGCACCATCTCAATCTCTGGCAGCAGGTCGATGAGCGCATTCGAGCCTACGTATCCGATTTCCTGAAGATCTCGAAGGAAGACGCGTTCCGCGTGCAGAAAGACTACTACCGTCGTTACGGAACGACCATGCGCGGAATGATGGCCGAGCACAGCATGGAGCCCGACGACTATCTGGAATTCGTCCACCAGATCGATCATTCGCCGCTGCAGCCGAATCCCGCACTGGGTTCGGCGCTGGAGAAACTGTCCGGACGGAAACTGATCCTCACGAATGGCACCCGCAAGCACGCCGAAGCCGTGATGAACAAACTGGCGATCAATCATCACTTCGAGGATGTGTTCGATATCGCGGCGGCCGACCTCGATCCCAAGCCGCTGCCGAGGGTCTATGAGCGATTCCTCGCGCGTCATGGCGTCGATGCGAACAAAGCCGCCATGTTCGAGGATCTGGCGCGGAATCTCGAGACGCCGCATGCGCTCGGCATGACCACCGTGCTGGTGGTGCCGGAGGGGCAGCGCGAAGTCTTCCGCGAGGCCTGGGAGCTCGAGGGTCGGGATGCCCCCTACGTCGATCATCTTACGGACGATCTCGCCGGTTTTATCGAGCAGATCGCCCGGCGGCGGACCACGGCTTGACATCCCCTGCTCCGGCCCCGACAAACCGGGCCCAAAGAGCCCGGAGAATCCATGTCGCACGACAAGCTCGCCAGGACCATCGACGAAGCCTTCGAAGGGCGCGACAGGATCACCCCCAAAACCAGGGGAGCCGTTCGCAAAGCGGTCAACTCGGCGCTTGATCTTCTCGATTCCGGCGTGGCGCGTGTGGCCGAGCGGGAGACCGGCGGCGGCTGGCGGGTCAATCAATGGCTGAAGAAGGCCGTGCTGCTTTCATTCCGGCTCAACGACATGAGTGCCATTCCGGGCGGTCCCGGCAAAGCGGCGTGGTGGGACAAGGTCGACTCAAAATTCAAAGGCTGGAGCGCCGCCCGTTTCCGCAAGGCCGGTTTCCGTGCTGTGCCCGGTTGCGTCGTGCGCCGCTCGGCGTTTATCGCGCCCGGAGTTGTGCTGATGCCGTCTTTCGTCAACCTCGGTGCTTATGTCGACAGCGGCACCATGGTCGACACATGGGCGACGGTCGGGAGCTGCGCGCAGATCGGCAAGAACTGCCACATCTCGGGCGGCGCCGGCATCGGTGGCGTGCTTGAGCCTTTGCAGGCCGGCCCGGTCATTGTCGAGGACAACTGCTTCATCGGCGCTCGCTCGGAAGTCGCGGAAGGCGTGATTGTGCGCACCGGCGCAGTTCTTTCGATGGGCGTCTATCTCGGCGCATCCACCCGCGTCGTCGACCGCGAGACCGGCCAGATCACGCAGGGCGAGATTCCGGCTTACTCCGTGGTCGTTCCCGGCACACTGCCCGGCAAGAGCGGCGGACCGGGGCTCTATTGCGCGGTGATCGTCAAGCGTGTCGACGAGCGGACCCGCTCGAAGACCAGTATCAATGAGCTATTGAGAGACTGAAGACGGATTGGCCGTGCCTGCCGACCCTGTAGCCATCGCCCGTGACCTGCTCCGCTGCCCGTCGGTTACGCCGGCGGAGGGCGGCGCGCTCGCCTATCTCGAAAACACGCTGAAATCGGCCGGCTTCACCGTGCACCGAAAGATATTCAGCGAGCCGGGCACCGATGATGTCGAGAATCTTTACGCGCGCATAGGCAACATGTCGCCCAATCTCGTCTTCGCAGGACATACAGATGTGGTGCCAGCCGGCAATGAAAGCGCCTGGACACATCCGCCTTTTGCCGGTGAAACCGCCCGCGGCGAGCTTTACGGACGCGGGGCAGTCGACATGAAAGGGGGCATTGCCTGTGCGGTCGCTGCGGTGCTCGATTATCTCGGCGCGCGCGGCGGCAAACCCAAAGGCTCGATCTCCTTCCTGATTACCGGAGATGAAGAAGGCATCGCCGTCAATGGCACGCCGAAACTTTTGCAATGGGTGGCCGGGCGCGGAGAAAAATTCGATCATTGCGTTCTCGGCGAGCCAAGCAACCAGGAAGCGCTCGGCGATACAATCAAGATCGGACGCCGCGGCTCGCTCAACGGCCATCTCATCGTTTCGGGGAAGCAGGGCCATGTCGCCTACCCGCAGCGCGCGGAAAATCCAATCCGCGGTCTGGTGGCGCTGGTTTCCGCATTGCAGGCCGAACCGCTCGACCACGGCAGTCCCCGATTTGCGCCTTCGCACCTCGAATTCACGTCGCTCGACGTTGGCAACAAGACTGTCAATCTTATTCCGGGAGAGGCGAGAGCACGCTTCAACATTCGGTTCAACGATCGTCATACTCTCGAGTCCCTGAAAAAGATGATCGAGGAGCGTGCGGCGAAAGCAGCCGGCGGCCGGATCAAGTTTTCCTTCCGCTGGGAGGCTTCAAACGCAGGCGTATTCGTGACCGAGCCGGGATCGTTCACCGAATTGGTGGCCGGCGCGGTTGCCGAAGTCACGGGCCGGCGGCCGGACCTGTCGACCACGGGCGGCACGTCGGATGCCCGATTTATCACTCACTATTGCCCTGTCGTTGAATTTGGCCTCGTCGGTCAGACAATGCACGCCGTTGATGAACGCGTTCCGGTTACCGATCTTCAGGCATTGACAGCGATCTATCGCAAGATCATCGATAGGTACTTCGCTTGAATCCCTCGCGAGGCCGGGGCCGCGCGGCCGACTGGCATATCCATGCCGATGCATATTTTCGACGAGCCGAAGATCGACTGCCATGCGCATGTGATCGATCCGGCCAGATTTCCATACGGCAAGACCATCGCTTACCTGCCGTCGGGGCAGGAGATCGGAACGACTGCGCAATTCCGCCACGTCATGGACTGCTATGGCGTGAAGCACGCGCTGCTGGTGCAGCCGAATTCCGGATATGGCAGCGACAATGCCTGCATGCTCGACGCGATCGCCAACGGTCAGGGGCGTTTCAAGGGCATCGCAATCATCGATCCGGACGCCGACATCGCGACACTCAAGAAAATGAAGGCGCAGGGCGTGGTCGGCGCGGCGATCAATCCGACGTTCCACGGCAACGATTACTACAGCAATGCCGACAAGCTGATGAAGACGCTTGCCGAACTCGACATGTTTTTCAACCTTCAGGTTGAGAACGATCAGTTCCTCATGTACGCACCGTGGATCGAGAAAATTCCCGTCAATGTGCTGATCGATCATGCCGGGCGGCCAACGCCGGCGGCGGGCCTCAGCCAGCCGTCATTTCGCGCCATGCTGCGTCTGGCAAAGACCGGGCGAGTCAGCGTGAAACTTTCCGGGTATCTGAAATTCGCGCGGTCGCCCTACCCATTCGAGGACTGCTGGCCGTTTGTGCGGGCTCTCGCGGAGGCGTTCACGCCTCATCATTGCATGTGGGCGTCGGATTGGCCGTATCTCCGCGCCGGACAAAGGCAGGACTATGGACCGTTGCTCCGGCTCGCCGGCGAGCTGTTTCCGGATGCCGTGGACCGGCGCAGGATTTTCTGGGACACGCCCAATCGCTTGTTCAAATTCACCGCATGATCAATGATAAGCGAAATGCTGACAGGGAGAGGCCAATTATGCCGTTTTCACGCCGCACACTGATCACCGGCCTTGGAAGCTTGCCCGTTCTGACGCTGTTTCCGCGCACCGCATTTGCAAAATATCCGGAGCGGCCCATCCACCTGATTGTGCCATTTGCCGCCGGCGGCAACGCCGACATTGTCGGTCGCATTGTCGGCGAGCGAATTTCGAGCGCTCTGGGTCAGCCCGTCGTGGTCGACAACCGCGGCGGAGCCGGCGGCAGCATCGGCGCTGAAATCGTCGCGCGTGCGGCGCCCGACGGTTACACCCTGCTGGTGGGATCAAACGGACCGCTGACGGTCAATCCGTTTGTTCAAGCGAAGCTCGGCTACGATCCGCTGAAGGATTTCACGCCGGTGGCGCTGACCAGCTACGTGCCGCACGTCATCATCCTCAGCAACAAGGTGGCGGCCAAGACCATCCCTGACCTGGTTGCAATGTCGAAGACGTCGCCAATCAACATCGCCACCAGCGGCGTCGGCAGCGCAACCCACATGACTCTCGAACGTTTCAAGGCGGCTTCCGGCGCCAATGTCGTGCATGTTCCATATCGCAGCGGCGGCGCGCTGATGCCCGATTTGATCGGAGGAAATATCCAGGCGGCGATGACTGAGTTTTCAACCGCGTTGCCGCTGCATAAAGGCGGACAGGCGCATATTATTGCGATTGCGGCAAACGGCCGTTCGAACCTCGCTCCTGACATTCCGACCTTCATCGAGGGCGGCCTGAAAGGTTTCACCGCACAAAGCTATATCGGAATAGTCGCGCCATCGGCTACTCCGGCGCCGATCATCGCCGAGCTGCAAAAAGCCATTGCAGACGGTCTCTCCAGCGGAGCCGCGCCGCAGAAACTACGTGACATGGGTTCGGAGATTGCCACCGCCGAGCAGATGACGCCGGATGGCTTTGGCAAATTCATCCACACCGATTACGAGAACATGCGCGAAGCAGCGAAGCTCGCCGGAATCAAACCGCAATGAGCGGCGCGCTGCCGCGCGGCGCCTGCGATTGCCACTGTCACGTCTTTGGTCCGGCCGCGTGCTTCCCCTACGCCGAACCGCGCAGCTACACGCCGGACGATGCCCCGCTTGAATCCTATCTCGCGCTGCTTGACCGGCTAGGCCTTGACCGCGGCGTCCTCGTCCAACCAAGTGCCTATGGCCGCGACAACCGCGCCATGCTCGATGCCTTGAGACAAGAACCGAAGCGTCTGCGCGGCGTCGCCGTCGGCGGAGCCGAACTCAATGAGGCGACAATCAGGCAGTGGCACGCCGCCGGCGTGCGCGGGCTGCGCGCCAACGAATTCCGCCGCGACGGAAAGCCCTACTACCAGAATGGCGTGAGGCTCGTTGAGATCGAACCGCTATTGCGCTTGATGGCCGATCTCGGCTGGCATCTGCAATTGTGGATCGATGCGCGCGACCTGCCCGAGCTCCTGTCGGCCCTGAGGCGGATCAACGTTCCGGTCATCGTGGACCATATGGGCCGGATGGAACACCATCACGGGACAAACCACCCTGGATTCCAGGCGTTGCTGCGCGGCGTCGGCGAAGGCCGCTTGTGGTCAAAACTGTCGGGCACCTATCGGCTCGGGGCAACGCCGCCGGATTATGCGGAAGCACGTCCGTTTCACGACGCCCTGATCGCCGCCAATCCGCAAAACCTTGTCTGGGGGACGGATTGGCCGCATCCGCGCCCGGAAGGGCCGGTGCCCGACGTAGCGCGCCTGCTCAAGGTTTTCCTTGACTGGACGTCGTCGCAGAATCAGCAGGCGATCCTCGTCGATAATCCGGCGCGGCTATACGACTACCCTGGCCGCTGAATGGCGCCGGCCGGTCGCCGCCGGCCGCTCATATGATTGCACCCCGATCACGGGACAGGACGACCACGATGGAGACGATTGAAGACCGGCTGCGGCACTTCCGATCCCTGTTCAGGCTTGATGAGCGCACAGCGCTCGTCCTTGGCGCCGCTTCAGGCATCGGCAAGGCTTCTGCGGAAGCCCTGGCAGCGCTTGGGGCGACCGTCATTTGCGCAGACAAGAACAAGGCTGGTGTCGAGGAAACTGCAGCCGAAATCTCCGCGTCCGGTCGAGCGGAAGCTCACGTTCTCGACGCCAATGACGGCGAAGCCATCAATGCGCTGGCAGCAATGATCGGGAAGGACCACAACCGGCTCGATATCGCCGTGACCACTCCCGCGATCCACGTTCGGAAGCTGATGCTGGATTACACCGACGAGGAATACGACAGGGTCGCGGACCTGAATCTGCGCGGCACATTTTATTTTCTGCGAGCCTTCGGCCGTATCATGGTGCGGCAGAAAGGCGGAGCCTTGATCGCAAGCTCCTCGGTCCGCGCAACGACGCTCGAGCCGGGCCTCGCGATATATGGAGCAACCAAGGCCGGCATCATCCAAATGGTGCGGGGCCTGGCTTCTGAGGTCGGCCCGCACGGAGTTCGCGTCAATGCCATTGTCCCAAGCATCGTCGAAACCGCACTGGTCGCTCCGCTGCGCTCGCGTCCGGAAATCTGGAATGCCCTCGCATCACACACGGTATTCAACCGTTGGGCACGGCCGGACGAGGTGGCCGCCGCCGTCGCTTTTCTGGCTTCCGATGCAGCAAGCTATGTCACCGGTACGGCGCTCCTGGTCGATGGCGGCTGGACCGCGATCGATGGCGCGCCGACTGGCCTGACGACGACGCATAGCGATGAGAGATAAGCGATACGCTTCGAGCACTCGCAGGCCGGACTAATACTCGACGCGCATCAAATAGAGTCCATCCGGCGGCGCAACGGGACCGCAGGCCGCGCGATCACGCGCAGTCAGGGCCTTGCCAAGATCATCAGCTATCCATTTTCCTTCGCCCACCAGAACCAATGAACCGACCATTGACCGCACCTGATTGTGCAGGAAGGAGCGCGCAATCGCGGTGATGCCTACTTCGTCGCCCTCACGCGTCACCTTCAACGCATCGAGCGTCTTGATCGGCGACTTCGCCTGGCATTCGGTGGAGCGGAACGTTGTGAAATCATGCTTGCCGACGAGGCGTTGCGCAGCGGCGTTCATCGCCGCAGCGTCGAGCAGTCGCGGGACGCGCCAGGCGCGCCCCGCCTCCAGCGTGAGATCCGCGCGACGATTGAGGATCCGATAAAGATAGTGGCGTCTGACGGCCGACGTGCGGGCATTGAAATCATCCGCGACCCGCTCGGCAGCCAGAACGGCAACCGGGTGCGGACGCAGGTGAGCGTTCAAGGCATCGCGGATCGTGTCGGTGTCCCAGGCTTTCGCAAGGTCCGCATGAGCGACCTGCGCACGTGCGTGAACGCCCGCATCGGTGCGGCCCGCGCCCTGGACCAGGGTCTTGTCGCCCGAAAAGGCCTCGATCGCCGCCGTGAGCACGCCCTGAACCGTCAGCTGATCGGCCTGAATCTGCCACCCGGCGAAGGGCGCCCCATCATATTCAACAATGAGCTTGTAGCGCGGCATGGTCAGTCGAACCGCGTGCCGGGTCTGATCTGCGCGCCGCGCAGGAATTCGTCCGCACTCATCGGTTGCTTGCCGGCACGCTGAACTTGCGTCAGGCGCACGGCACCCTCCCCGCAGGAAACGGTCAGCCGGTCATCGAGCACGGTCCCTGCCGGGCCTGTTCCCGCGCCTTTTGTCGAGCGCAGGGCTTTGATCCGCACGCCGTCCACCTCGAACCATGCGCCTGGAAACGGCGACAGGCCGCGAATGTGATTGTGAACGGGCAGCCACGGCCCGGCCCAGGCGATGCGGGTTTCATTCTTGGAGATCTTTTCCGCGTAAGTCACGCCTGCTTCCGGCTGTAGCGTCAACGTCAAAGATCCGCGTTCGGCGGCGGCAAGGACGCGCGCCATGAGATCGGCGCCGCGCCGCGCCAGCTGATCATGCAGTTCTCCGGCGGTCATGTCGGCGCCGATGGCGAAGCGCTCGGCCATAGCCATTGCGCCGGTATCGAGACCTTCGTCCATCTTCATGATCGTGACGCCGCTTTCGGCATCACCCGCCATGATTGCCCGATTGATCGGCGCCGCGCCGCGCCACCGCGGCAGCAGCGAAGCGTGCACATTGAAGCAACCGAGCCGCGGTGCGTCGAGAACGGGCTTTGGCAGGATCAAGCCGTAGGCAACGACGACCGCCGCGTCGGACTTGTGCCCGCTGAAGTCCGCCTGCACCTTTGCGTCCTTCATGTTCTTCGGCGTGTGGACAGGCAAACCGAGCCGTCGCGCCTCCCGTTCGACCGGGGCAGGCTGCACATCCAGACCGCGTCCGGCCGGCTGCGGCGCACGTGTATAGACTGCAACAATATCGTGACCGCGCGCCGCCAGCTCGACGAGTGCCGGGACTGCAAAATCGGGCGTGCCCATGAAGATCAGGCGCATCGAGGCAAGCCTCTTGCATGCACGTCGCTCCCGGTAACCCGGCTCGCATTGTTCGGCGTCATGCGGTTAATCCGGCGCGCGGGCGCGTTCGATATCACCCGATGTGATGTGAAGGTTCCTTATCCTCGGCCAGCGGCTTCACCGGTTCGCCCTTCTTCGCCGCCTTCTTGAATTTCTTCATCACCATATTCCGTTTGAGCTTGGAGATATGGTCGATGAACAGCACGCCGTTGGTATGGTCGATCTCATGCTGCAGGCAAGTTGCAAGCAGACCGTCGGCTTCGATTTCTTGCGGGGTAAGGTCTGCATCGAGATATTTCACTCGAACGATTTTTGGCCGCTCAACCTCCTCGTAGTATTCGGGGATCGAGAGGCACCCTTCCTCGTAGATTGCTTTCTCGCCGGAAGCCCAGACGACCTCCGGATTGATGAAAACCTGCGGCTGCTTTGGCTCGTCTTTCTTGGCAAGGTCCATTGTGACGACACGTTTCGAAACGCCGATCTGGATCGCAGCGAGGCCGATGCCCGGCGCCGCATACATCGTCTCGAACATGTCATCGATGAGCGTGCGCAACGATTTGTCGATCGCCCTGACCGGCTCCGATTTGAGCCGCAGCCGCTTGTCCGGGATGATGAGGATGTCACGAACCGCCATGGTCGCGATGTAAGGGCAAGGGTTCACGCGGTCAATGCGTTTCCCCTTGAGCCAACAGCACAATCACCCTACCGTTCGCCCTTCGTTCGCGCGGCGAAGCGAATCGCGGTAGAAGCGCAAATGACTGAAACCATTCTCATTGTCGTATGCCTGCTCGCCGGCCTCGCGGCCGGAGCGCTTATTGTCTTCCTCGCACGCCCGCGCGCGAAGGCAAATGACGGGACTGCCGAAGGTATCGCCCAGATTCACGGTCGCATCGACGCAATGGGTAGCTGGCTGCAGAACGCCCACGGCCAATTGCAGCAGTCCGTCAACGAACGGCTCGACAGCGTCAGCCAAAATCTCGGTCTCTCGCTTCAAAACACGACAAAGCACACGGTCGAAAACCTGCAGAAACTCAATGAGCGCCTGGCGGTAATCGACTCGGCGCAGAAGAACATCACCGATCTGGCGACGCAGGTGAGTTCGTTGCAGAACGTGCTTGCCAACAAGCAGTCACGCGGCGCGTTCGGGCAGGGACAACTCGAAGCGATCGTTGCCGATATTCTCCCAAGGGGAGCTTACGAATTTCAATATACGCTCTCCAACAGGACGCGTCCGGATTGCGTGATTTTCATGCCAAGCGCCGGGCCGCTGATCATCGACGCCAAGTTCCCGCTCGAGGCGATGTCGGCCCTGCGGGAGGCAGCGACCGAAGAGGAGCGAAAGCAAGCGATCCAGCGCGTCAAGCAGGATATCACAAAACATATTTCGGACATCGCCGAGAAGTACATGATCCCGGGGGAGACGCAGGATATCGCGCTGATGTTCATTCCGTCAGAATCGCTTTATGCGGACCTGCACGAACGTTTCGACGATATCGTTCAACGGGCTCGTCGCGCTCGCGTCATGATCGTCTCTCCGAACATGGCCGTCCTGGCCATTCAAATCGTCCGGCAGATCCGCAAGGACGCCGAAATGCAGGAAGCCGCCGACCAGATCCGCAACGAGGTCGGCCACATGATGAAAGACGTCGGGCTGCTTGGCGATCGCGTGCGCAAGCTCCAGACGCATTTTGGCCAGGCCAACGCGGACATCGAAGCGATCTTGACCTCCACCGGACGGATCGAGAAACGCGCAACGAAAATCGAAGAGCTCGAATTCGAGGGCGGCAGCGACGACGCCCAGATTCTCCCCGGACCCGGGCAGCGCAAGCTGGAAGCCGGCGAATGAATCATGGCTATGACGCCTGACGCGCAGCCGCGACAGTCGTGGTTCGACGCGAGTGCCGTGTACTTCAAGCCACGCGTACTCGTCGTGATGTTCCTCGGCTTCTCGTCGGGACTCCCGTTGGCGCTGTCGGGAGCGACCTTGCTCGTCTGGATGCGCGAGTCCGGCGTTGATCTCGGCACTATCGGCCTGTTTGCACTGGTCGGCACGCCCTACACCGTGAAGTTTCTCTGGGCGCCGATAGCGGATGCGCTCGACGTGCCTGTCCTCTGCCGGCTGCTTGGCCGACGCCGCGGCTGGCTCGTATTCACGCAGATGCTGCTGATTGCGGCGATCATCTTCCTGAGTTTCTGTGATCCTGCCGCGGCGCCGGGCCTGGTCGCCTTCGGCGCACTGCTGGTGGCCGCGACATCGGCGACGCAGGACATCGTTGTCGATGCGTTCCGCGTGGAGAGCTTGCCGGAAAATGAGCAAGCGGCAGGCATGGCCGGCTACGTCGCGGCCTATCGCATCGGCATGCTGATTTCGACCGCCGGCGCACTGTTTCTTGTGAGCGGCTTTGAATCGTGGGGTTTCGACAAGGCTGCGGCCTGGCATTGGGGCTATCGCTCGATGGCGGCCCTGGTCCTCATCGGCACCGCGACAGCAATTGTTGCGACCGAGCCGGAGCGTTCAGCCGAGGCTGAAGCGGCCCATGCCAAGAGGGCCTGGTTTGCGCGTGTGATCGAGGCCGCTACCGGCGCGTTCAGGGACTTCCTTGGCTACGACCTCGCTTTGGTGATGCTCGCCTTCGTGGTCCTGTTCAAATTTACCGATGCACTATCCGGCACCATGACTGCGCCGTTCGTCATCGATCTCGGCTTTTCGCGCGACGAATACGCCGCCATCGTAAAGGGACTGGGCCTGGCTGCGCTTCTCGCGGGCGGCTTTGCCGGCGGCTTTATTGCACGCGCGGTTCCGCTCGCACCAAGCCTGTGGATCGGCGGCATACTGCAATCCATTGCGAACCTCGCGTTCAGCGCCCTGGCGCTGGCAGGAACAAGCAGGGCGATGCTCGCTTTCGCGATAACGGTGGAGAATTTCACCAGTGCGATCGGTACGGTGATGTTTGTAGCCTATCTTTCGGCACTCTGCCGCAACCCGCTGCACACCGCGACGCAATATGCGCTGCTGACTGCACTTGCAGCGGTCGGGCGCACTTACCTCTCGGCCGGTGCGGGTTTCATCGCCGAACAAACCGGCTGGCCGTGGTTCTTCGCAGTCTGTGCGCTGGCCGGCATTCCAAGCCTGCTGCTGCTCGCGTGGCTGCAGCATCGTGGCCATTTCGGCAAGCTTACCCCAAGGCCGCCACAATAGCGCCGGGTTCCGTTTCGTTCGCTCGGCCTCGGTGTGCGGCCGCGGAACGATGCGCTGCGGCAGACGTTTGGCCCTCAAATATCAAAAAAGGAGACTGCCATGCGTCCAAACATCACATTCTTGCTGGGCTGCGCACTCGTGGGGACGGTCGCGCTGTCCGCGCCCGCGGCGGCAGCGGATCTGAACAACCCCTATATTCATCGTGAAACCAGCGGCAGCTGGACGAATGTCGAGTACAACGATGGCGTGTGCCACTACTACTATTCGCACAACTCGTACGACAACGAGACCAACCTCAACAAATACGGCGACTGCTCGCACCTCGCGATCGGACCCAACGGCGTAGCGATGCCGCTTGCGGCGGTTCCCATGCCTTATGGCGAGACCTATGGGAGCGGCAGCGGTTACGAGGATTAGAATTAAAATAACGTGCGCTGTTTGATGGCGGCGGCGAGCGTGCCTTCGTCGAGATAATCGAGTTCACCGCCGACGGGCACGCCGTGCGCGAGCCGCGTCACCTTCACCTTGGCTTCGCCCAGAAGCTCGGTGATGTAGTGGGCGGTTGTCTGGCCGTCGACGGTGGCATTCAGCGCCAGGATCACTTCCTTGACCAGCGTCTCATGCACGCGCGACACGAGAGCGTCGATGGAGATATCCTGCGGGCCGACACCGTCAAGTGGCGACAATGTCCCGCCCAGCACATGATAGCGCCCATTGACCGCATGGGCGCGCTCCAGCGCCCACAGATCGGCAACATCCGCCACCACGATAATGATCGAGGCATCGCGCTTGCTGTCGGTGCAAACCGTGCACGGATTCTGCGTGTCGATGTTGCCGCAGATCTTGCAGATTTCGATTTTCTCCATCGCCGTTTCGATCGCGGCGGCAAGCGGAGCCATCAGCAGTTCGCGCTTCTTGATGAGGTGCAGCGCCGCACGCCGCGCCGAACGCGGCCCGAGACCGGGGAGCCGCGCCAGCAACTGAATCAGGCGCTCGATTTCAGGTCCGGCGACGGCGGCAGGCATATCAACCGGTCATCCCAGACCCAGTCCGGGCGGGAGAGGAAGACCGCCCGTTACAGTTTTCATTTTTTCCTGCAGGACAGCTTCCGCCTTGCGCCGGGCGTCGGCATGGGCGGCGATCAGCAGATCCTCGATAATTTCCTTTTCCGATGGCTTGAGCAGCGAGTCGTCGATTTTGACGCCCTTGAGGTCTCCCTTTGCGCTCAGCATGACTGAAACCGCGCCGGCGCCCGCAACGCCCTCAACCTCGATCTGGTCGAGCTCGGCCTGCATGGCCTGCATCCTGGATTGCAGCTGCGCCGCCTGCTTCATCAAGCCCAGAAAATCCGCCATCTACTCGTCCTCGTCTTCGCCGCCCGGCCCGGCCTGCACAGCCTCGGCTTCTTCGGGGGCGTTCTGCGTCACACCGACGATCTTTGCACCCGGAAAGCGATTGAGCACCGCCTGCACCAGCGGATCATTCTGCACGCCACGCTCGATTTCGGCCTGCTGTGCCTCGGCCTGGGCGCGCATGGTTGGAGCGCCCTGCTCTTTCGAGACCACTACGATCCAGCGCTTCCCTGTCCACCCGGCAAGCTTGCGCTGCAGGTCATGGACCAGGGTTTTTGGTGCCGTAGGCTCCAGCGCGATCTCGAGTTGCCCGTCCTCGCAACGCACCAGACGGACATCGCGCTCAAGCGCCATCTTGACTGCGATGTCGCGCTTTTCAGCGGCGAGTGCGACAAGTTCCGCAAATGAAGCGATGACCACCGCGGGAGCCGCTGCCGGCTCTTCAACACGCATCAACGGCTCATTCGATTGGAGCGGCGATACGGCCGCCGACGATCTCGGCGACCCGCGGGGCGCATCGTAACGCGGCACAAAGCTCGAAGCCTGCGCCGAGCCGCCATTACCCTGCGGCCGCGGAGCTACGGCCCCGCCTTCGCCGATTGATCGCACGACCTCGTCCGGCGTCGGCAGGTCGGCAGCATAGGCGACGCGCACCAGCACCATCTCGGCCGCCGCGACCGGACGGCCCGAGGCCTGTACCTCGGAGATACCCTTGAGCAGCATCTGCCATGCGCGCGAGAGCACGCGCATCGATAATTGACTTGCGAAGGCGCGGCCGCGTTCCCTTTCGGCTTCCGACAGCGAAACGTCGTCGGCAACCGCAGGGATGACTTTGACGCGCGTGACAAAATGAGTGAACTCTGCGAGGTCGCCCAGGACGACTGCCGGGTCGGCCCCAATATCATATTGTTCGCGCAGTTCCTTCAGTGCGCCGGTCGCATCGCCTCTCATCAGGGCTTCGAAAAGGTCGACCACGCGCACGCGATCGGCAAGGCCGAGCATCTCGCGCACATTTTCCGCGCGCACAGGACCTGCGGCGTGAGCGATCGCCTGATCGAGCAATGAAAGTGAATCGCGCACAGAGCCTTCCGCCGCGCGCGCGATCAAGGCAAGAGCCGCCGGCTCAATGTCGGTTTTTTCCTTTGCCGCAATCTTTTGCAGGTGCTCCATGAGCACCGCCGCATCGACGCGGCGCAAGTCGAAGCGCTGGCATCGCGACAGCACCGTCACCGGCACCTTGCGGATTTCCGTGGTCGCAAAGATGAACTTTGCGTGCGGCGGCGGCTCCTCCAGGGTCTTGAGCAACGCGTTGAAAGCGGCTCCCGACAGCATGTGCACTTCGTCGAGGATGTAGACCTTGTAGCGCGCGCTCATCGGCGCGTAGCGGATTGCATCATTGATCTGCCGCACATCCTCGACGCTGTTATGTGATGCGGCATCCATTTCAAGCACGTCCGGATGACGGCTTTCGATGATGGCCTGGCAATGCAGGCCCATAACCGGCATCTTGATGCTCGGCTCCTTAACCGAGCCATCCGGCAGCTCATAATTGAGCGCGCGCGCAAGAATTCGGGCGGTTGTCGTCTTGCCGACGCCGCGCACGCCGGTGAGAATCCACGCTTGGGGAATTCGGCCGCATTCGAATGCGTTCGAAATGGTGCGCACCATCGCGTCCTGGCCGATGAGATCGTCGAAGCTCGCCGGACGGTATTTGCGTGCGAGCACCCGGTATCCGTCGGCCGGGGTCCCAGCCGGGGCGGATCCGGAAGCAGCGGATTTATTGGGTTCACTCATCGTGCCATCCGCCTCGCGCCGCGCAGGGGCGGCCTGACCGCGACAAAATCAAGGAATGGGTGGGAGGCTGACGAGCGACCCGAACCGCGCTCGTTAGGGCTGCTTCCTTCCGGACCTGACCCGGTTGGCGAGTGGCTCGTCCACCGCCAACCTCCCGCCGTCTATATCGGACCTATGGAAAGGGAAAGCAAGCAGCCCATTGGGGCCGTCCCCGCAAAGCATCGCTCGCGATCCGCGCATTTCCATTAGATTATGGTGCGCAGGCTCACCCGTCTTCGGGCGCCTGGCCGGAACATCGGAAATATTTGCAGACATGGCCGATTCGACCTGGACGCTCCATCGACAGCTTGCACAGAACACGAGTCCGATCGGCAACCTGCCGCTCGCACGCATCCTCCTCGCCAGCGATGCCAATTACCCCTGGCTCATTCTCGTACCGCGCCTTCCCGGGCTGGTCGAACTCATAGACCTTGAAGAGAATGCGCAGGTTCAGCTGCTCGGCGAAATCGCCGCGGCAGCGCGCGCGCTCAAAGGCGTGACGGCCTGCGACAAGCTCAATATCGCCGCCCTCGGCAATCAGGTGCCGCAGCTTCATGTGCACGTCATTGCACGCCGGCGCAGTGATGCCGCCTGGCCGAAACCGGTCTGGGGCGTCGCGGAGCCCGTCGCCTACGAGGCTCACCGGCAATCGGCGATTATCGAGGCCCTGCGCCAGCGCTTGAAAAGCGCGGGCCTGGCCGAGATAGACCGTTAGTCGCGGTTCTGCCAAAAAGGCGCCATGGCCAAAGCCCCGTCGCGCATCCTCGTGATCTCATTGCGGCGCCTCGGCGATCTCTTGCTGACGACGCCGTTGATCCGCAGCATGCGTCGCGCGTGGCCGAATGCAAAAATCGACGCGCTGGTGTTCGGGAACACGGCGGGGATCATCGCCGGAAATCCGGATATTGATCGTGTGATCGAGATGCCGCAACGGCCGGGAGTGGGCGAAAGCCTGCGCCTCGCAGCGCGCCTGTGGCGGTCCTACGACATCGCCGTCTCGACACAGAGCGGTGACCGGCCGACGCTCTTTGCTTTCGTCGCCGGAGGGCGGCGTATCGGCGTGACCAGCCCGGAAGACCCATGGCTTGCGCAAAACGTCAAGCGGGCCACGCTGCAAACAGCAGTTCCCGCCGCGGAAAGGCTGCATCGCGTCGAGCAGATGCTGCAGCTTGCGGACGCCCTCGGTATTTCCCGCATCGCCGAACTTGTCGGACCCGCGCCAAGCGATACTTCGCACATCGTCAACGGCGGCACGTTTGCGGTGATTCATGCCGCGCCAATGTTTGCCTACAAGGAATGGACGCCAGACGGTTGGCGGGCGGTCGCAGCGGGTCTCGTCGAGCGCGGTCTGAAAGTTGTCGCAATCGGTGGCCCCGGTGAAGCGGAGCGCCGCTACCTCGACAAGGTGTGGCAGGGGCGCATTCCGTTCCACCAGCTGGAGTGGTCGCAGACGATGAATTTGCTGAAGCAAGCTCGCGTCTATATCGGTCCCGACACGTCCACCACTCATCTGGCTGCGGCCGCAGGTTGCGCGACGATCGCTCTGTTCGGACCAATGGACCCACGCGTGTGGGGGCCCTGGCCGGTCGGAGGACTTTCGGCGCCTTGGGTTGCGAGCGGTACGATCCAGCACCAGGGCAATGTCTGGATCGTGCAGAATCCGCTGCCTTGCATGCCCTGCACTTTTGAAGGCTGCGAACGCAATATCACCAGTCGCAGCGCTTGCCTCGACGAACTTCCCCCTGACCGGGTGTTGGCCGCCATCGATCAGGCGCTTGCCTGAGCGCGCATTGCGCAGGACCTCCTGCCGTGCGAATTTCGCGGCCGCATGTCGTCCCGTCTCGGCCCCAAACCGCACCTTGGATATACCGATAGCCGTATCGAGCGAGCGGCCGAACTGCGCGCCGATGCAACCGTGATCGCCGCCCTCGCCCGCAAACCCGACGCAAGGGTGTATGTCGTCGGCGGCGAAATGATCGTTGCAAAAAAAGACTCGCCACTCAGCGAGCCGCTGTTCTCAACAGCGGAAGCGCAGGCGCTTGGTGAGCCGTCCGAGACGGTCTTTCTCGGCCTCATCGAGGGGAAGCCGTGTTTCGCTCACGGCCTTCCGCCATCCGCAACCGAGGCGCTGAAATCGCGAAACGGCCTGCTGGTCACGGATCTCCGCTCGATCGCCGTGCAGGGTCTGATCGCCGCCGACCACCTGCCGCCGATTGCCGAGGCCAAGGCGGTCCTGCATTGGCACGCGCGCCACAGGTTCTGTCCCAATTGCGGAGCCCCGACCCGGCTGGTGTCCGGAGGCTGGCGCCGCGACTGCCCGCAATGCAAGGCCGAACACTTCCCGCGAACCGACCCCGTCGTCATCATGCTGGCAAGCGACCGCGAGCGTTGCCTGCTCGGCCGCAGTCCTCGCTTTGTGCCCACAATGTGGTCGTGCCTCGCTGGGTATGTCGAACCCGGCGAATCGATTGAAGACGCTGTGCGCAGGGAAACGCGCGAGGAAGCCGGCATCACCTGCGGCCGTGTCGTCTATTTTGCCTCGCAGCCTTGGCCATTCCCGACCTCGCTCATGATCGGCTGTCATGCGCAGGTGCTGAGTCGCGACATCGTCGTCGATCGCGAGGAACTCGAAGACGCCCGCTGGTTTAGCAGGGAAGAGATCGAGGCGATGTTGATACGCAAACACCCTGAGGGGCTGACGACGCCGCCGCCAGTTGCCATTGCGCATCACATTATCCGCGCCTGGGTGGAGGACGAGATTCGCTTTGATTGAGCCGCGTACCGCGAAAAAACAGCCGCGGATCCTGTGCGCCGGCGGCGCCGTCCAGGATTTTGTGATGCGGGTCGATAAATTTCCTGACGCCGGCACCAAGGTACAGGCTTCCGACTTCCTCGTTACGTCCGGAGGACAAGCCGGAAACGCCGCGGTCGCCATTGCCCGTCTTGGCGGGGCCGTCAGTTACGCCGGACCGCTCGGCGCATCGGACGATGAATTTGCCGGCCGTGTCGTCGAAAGCCTGAAACGGGAGAGCATCGACTGCAGCGGAGTGGTGCGGGTGCCGGGCGCCATCTCGTCGGTGTCACTCATTCTCCTGGACGCTGTCGGAGAAAAAATGATCGCCACGCGGCGCGACCGGGGTTTGAGCGAAATCGCACCGGAGCATGCTGAACGCCTGGTCGCGTCCGTTGATGCCGTACTGCTCGATAACCGCTATCCGCAATTCGTCACGCCAATCTGCAAGGCAGCGCAGGCGCGGGAGATCCCGCGCGTCCTCGACCTCGACCGGGCTGCGCCCGAAAATGATCCGCTGTTGCTCGCCTGCAGTCATGTCATTGCCTCGGCCGAGGCCTTGCGCGGCAGCGCGGGTCTCGACGACATGCCCAGTGCTTTGAAGAAATTCGGCAAAAACTTCGGTGGTTTTCTCGCCTATACCGACGGCCCCGAAGGCATTTATTGGCTCGACGGCGGCGAAGTCCGGCACATGGCCGCGTTCAAGGTGAATGCCATCGATACCCTCGGAGCGGGCGATGCGTTCCACGGCGCCTTCACATTCCGCCTCGTCGAAAACGGCGATCTGCTCGATGCCATGCGGTTCGCGAGTGCCGCCGCCGCGATAAAGTGCACGCGTTTTGGCGGATTGATGGGGGCGGCGACGCGCGCCGAGGTCGATGCTTTCCTGGAAAAAAATCCAGGCTGAAACCGTTACTTCTTCGACGGACAGGGTGCACCGCAAGGCGCGCAGGCACCCGCGAAATCTTCCGGTGACACGGCGCGACCGCTCGACGGGCTCGACAGATGGTCGACAAGAATTGCTCCCACGCCAAGCAGCACAACCAGAACATAGACGGTGCGCATGGCCGCTAATCCCGCGACAGCCCGAACAGCGGGCGCAATCGGATGCCGACGAGGCAGCCCGGGAGCGCCGCAAGAAACCAGATCCATCCGTGCAATGAACCGGAGGCAACGCCGCCGACAAACGCACCGATATTGCACCCGAATCCGAGCCGGGCGCCCCAACCCATCAGCAGGCCGCCAATGCCGGCGGCAAGCAACGAACGGGCCGGCGGCCACGCAGCGGCCGCGAAGGGTTTCGTCGCTGCGGCTGCCGCCATCGCACCGAAAATCATGCCGAAATCGGTGAGGCTTGAAGTATCCGAGAGCACCGATTCCGCCAGCGCATGCCTGGGTCCCGCCCACTGCCAGAACGGCGCGTGCGAAAGATCAAAACCGAGTGCGGTCGCAGCCTTGGCGCCCCAGACGGTGTAGCCAAAGGTAACGCTCCAGGGATGTCCGCCGGCAGCAAACACGACAACGCACAACGCGCCGATCGCGACGCCGCCGAGGATGTAGTTGCGCGAAGGCAGATAAGTGCTGCCACGGCTGCGGGCCACGGCAATAATAAGTACGGCCGCGATCGCTATGGAGGCGAGCGTGACGATGACGCCGCCCCATGGCCCGAGATAGTCGGAAGCCAAAACAGGATCGACCCCGCCAAGGGCAAGAAGTGCGGGCAGCGACAAGCTGCCGAAGACGCTGCCAATGATGAAAAACAACAGCGCGATCAGCATGCGGCCCGAGCCGCCTCCCACCGTGTAGAGCGTGCCCGAACCGCATCCGTTGGCGAGTTGCATGCCGATCCCGAACACAAAAGCTCCGATGACGAGCGATGGGCCGAGCGGGGCAATTGCACCGCCATAATTCGGCAGCAGCGCCGCCACCGGCACCACGGCCACAGCGCATATTGCGATCACGATCAGACCGCCGAGCAACCCGCCCGCGTCGCCTCGCGTGAGAAATCGCCGCCATGACGCGGTGTAGCTGAATTCGGCCTTGAGAAACGCAACGCCGAGGCCGAAACCGCCAAGGATCAGAACCACCGACGCGGGTTGGTGATCGAGCAATACCAGCGCCACAAGGATAGCGGTGGCAGCCAAAGCGATGCCGAGAAAAAGGCGATCCATACGAACGGCCGCGCCCCGGGAGGACGCGGCCATACTTGCCGTTGACATTAGATCTCCCGAGTGCAGATCACGATCCGAGGCCAAGGGCCTTCTTCAGATCGTCCCACTTCGTACGCGAAGATTCAATCGGCCGGCTGGCATTACTGGTCCACTCAACCATTGAGCCGGCATAAAGCCTCGCATTCGTACGGCCGAGCAATTCGTGGAACACGAACCAGTCGGTCGACGCCCAGTGGCCGGTATTGCAATAGTTCACGATCGGACCGGCAGGCACTGCGTTGACGATGGCCTCAAGCTCGGCTTTTGGCTTCAACCGATTGGTTTTTGCATCATAGAACTCGGCGCTGTCGACATTGAGCGCGCCGGGAATATGACCATAGGCCTGGGCCGCCGGCGCCTTCTCCTTGCCGAGGAAAAAGGAAACCGGCCGTGCATCGATGAGCGTGGCCCCGCCCCTGGCTTCGATCGCTTCCACGTCGTTGGCGAGCGCAAGGATGCTGTTGTCGACAGTCGCCGTGAAAATCTTCGGTGACGGCGCTTTCATGCCGGACTCCACCGGAAGCCCCGCCTGCCGCCATGCCGCAACGCCGCCGTTGAGGATCGAAACTTTCTTCACGCCAGCGTATTTCAGTGTCCAGTAGGTTCGTGTCGCGGATCCAAAGTCGAGAACATTCACTCCGGCAGGAACGACAACGACGCGTGTGTCTTCATCGATACCGAGATCACCGATTAGTTTTTCAAGCTCGGGAACCGTGGGTACCATGAAAGGCACGTTGTTGCGTGTGACGCGCCAACCGGCCTTGTCGTAGTCGCTGTGAACGCTGTTCGGGATGTGGGCTGCAGCATAGGCCTGCGTACCACCGCCGTCGATCGCCGAGCGGATGTCGAGGACGACAAGATCGGGATCGGCGAGGTGGCTGTTGAGCCATTGCGGCGTCACCAGCGGATCCGCATGGGCGCCGGCGACGGAAACTGCCATCGCGGCGCTGAACAACATTGCTGCACCTAGCCGGCGGAGCGCAGCCAAAGGACGAAAGCGGCTCAGTGTCTTCATGGGGACGACTTCAGTTTCTGACTTGGATCTGACTTGGATCTGACTTGGATTTTGGGGGCCGTGGCGGCCATGTGAGATTGCTATTGAAATAGAATATATTTCTCTATAAAGACAGATGTGATCCACAAATAAGAATAATTTACTAATTTGTACGATATTCATAGTATAATACTCTAAATTCTCAAGGACCTGAAGAATGGATGCCATCGACCGCAAGATCCTCGCCGTTGTCCAGGAGGACGCATCCTTGTCCGTCGCCGAAATCGGTCAGCGTGTCGGCCTTTCGTCGACGCCGTGCTGGAAGCGTTTGCAGCGACTGGAAGCCGAAGGGGTGATCACGCGGCGGGTGGCCATCATCGACCAGGACAAGGTGGGACTCGGCATCACCGTCGTTGTCTCAATCGAGACGGGCGATCATTCCCAGGAATGGCTCAAACGCTTTGCCGAACTGGTCGGCGCGATGCCCGAAGTGATGGAATTCTATCGAATGGCCGGAGACGTAGACTATATGCTCCGCGTCGTTGTGACCGACATGGCCGGCTACGATGCCTTCTACAAGAGGTTGATCGCGACAGTCCCGCTCAAGAACGTCACGTCACGATTCGCGATGGAACGCATAAAATCGACAACAGCGCTTCCGCTCGAAAATAACCGTTAGTCATGCGACACGCTTGACCGCGGTGACTTCACTCCCCGCTGCCTTTATTCGTGCAATTGCTTCTGCCGCCGGCTCGGATGCGACCATCATGTGATGGGCATTGGCGTGGATGAGCGTTTCGGAATCGCGGGCAATCGCGACGTGGCCCTTCCAGAACAGCAGGTCTCCGCGCCGCAGGCTTGCAATGGAAGAAATCTTGCCGAGCGTCAGCTCCTGCATGTCGCTATCGCGCGGGCATGAGATGCCAGCCGCCTGAAGCGATATTTGCACGAGTCCGGAACAATCGAGCCCGAGCCAGGTCTTTCCTCCCCACAAATAGGGCGTATTGAGAAACTGTTCCGCGACCGTGACAAAATCCGGCTGCCGCGCCTTGACCGGAACGAGCGAAACTTCCGGCACATGCCAGCCTGACGGCGTGATTGCAAAACGCTCATCCTGCCGCGCAACTGCGAGTCGCGCTCCCATTGGTAAAGCCGCAACAGGCGCAAGCTTGATGTCAGGTCCGGGAAAGGCGAATGCGCGAGGCACACTTATCTTGTGGCTTGCAGCGGCGCCGCCCGACGCAAGCGCACTCCTCGCCAGCCAGCCGACATAGCCGTCGGTCTCCAGCTGACCCCAGGCCCAGCCCTCGTCAGTCGTTTCATAGACCACGGCCGTTTCGCCAAACAACGCCTCGGTGTCGAGTCTTGCGTCATGCCCCGGAAGTCGCCGAACGGCAGTGGCCGGCTCGATGACCTGGTGGCGCACGCCCTCAACGAATCGCTTCGCCTCGACCTGACCGCGGAGATGACTCGCCGCTATTTCGGGTCTGAACGGATTAATGCGCGGGTCGAGCGCAACCATGGATCATGCATAACGGCTGCAGAGCAAAGCGTAGAGGCCGCGCGCGGTCTGGCATTCCCCGCCTTCCGGACGGCCGGGCTTTGCGGACGGCGTCCAGGCAAAAATGTCGAAATGCACCCAGGATTTCGTATTTACAAAGCGGCGCAGGAACAAGGCGGCTGTTATGGCGCCTCCGTGACCGCCTGCTGCAACGTTGTTGAGATCGGCAACCTTCGACTCCAGCAGCGCCTCATAGGGCCGCCAGAGCGGTAATCGCCAGAGCGGGTCACTTTCCGCAGCCGCGGCTCGCATGAGTTCGTCGGCAAGTGCATCGTCATCGGTGAAAAATGGTGGAACGTCCGGCCCGAGCGCGACACGTGCCGCACCTGTGAGCGTCGCAAAATCAGCGATCAGCAAAGGCTTGTCCTCACTTGCGAGCGCCAGTGCATCGGCAAGGATCAGTCGGCCTTCGGCGTCAGTATTGCCGATCTCGACGGAAAGCCCCTTCCGCGAGACATATATGTCGCGCGGACGGAAGCTGGTGCCGGATATCGCATTTTCAACCGCTGGAATAATAACGCGCAAGCGCAGCTTGAGGCCCCGCGCCATGATCATGTGCGCGAGGCCAAGAGCGGTCGCTGCACCGCCCATATCCTTCTTCATGTTGAGCATGCCGCTGTCCGGCTTGATGTCGAGGCCGCCGGTATCAAAACAGACGCCCTTGCCGACCAGCGTGATCCTGGGGTCGTTGGCCCTGCCCCAACTCATATCGATGAGACGCGGCGCGCGTGCTGACCCAGCGCCAACCGCGTGCACAAGCGGAAAATTCCTGGCAAGTGTTTTACCGCCGAGCACCCGAATCTTCCCGCCGTGCTGCTTTGCAAGCTTGCGCGCCGCCGCTTCGAGTTCGGCAGGCCCCATGTCGTTGGAAGGGATATTGATGAGATCACGGCAAAGAGTGACGCCTTCGACAATTCGCGTAATGTCCTTTGCATCGACCCCGGCGGGAGGAACAAGCTGCACGTTGCGAACGTCCGCTTTGCGATAACGCGTGAACTGGTAGCTTCCCAGTACAAAGGCGAGCGCCGCCAGTCTTGCATCGTGCGGCGAATTGGCAAACCGGTACGTAGCCGGCGGAAGCGTTCCCGCCAACTGCCCCGGGCGGAGCCGGTCGATCTCCGCTTCTCCCGGATCTTCGATGCCGAAGAGCACACCGCTCAGCAGTCCGTCGGCGTTGGACAGCACGAGAACACGCCCGGGCCCGGGGACAAATCCCGCGGAAGCGACGAAAGCTCGCTCCGCCTTGCCAAGCTGGTCGCGAACCGCGCCGAAGCTTTTCGAATTGACGAACCATATCGGGGAGGCACGGCCCGCGCCGGCATTCGCAAAGACTGGATGCATGGCTACTCCGCCGCGTCGCGCATTGAAGATGTGTGGATATAGCCATCACGGCGTTGCGGCAACTTCCAACCGAGCATCTTGGAGGCGACGAGCGTGCGCAGCACCTGTGCTGTGCCGCCACCAATCGTGAACATGCGCACATCGCGCGCCATCCGCTCGAGCGGGTATTCGCGCGAATAGCCGCGGGCGCCAAAAAACTGCAGCGCGTCGTTGACAATCCTGATCGCGGTTTCTGACGAAAATATCTTGGCTTGCGCCGCCAGCATGGGATCGGGAAAGGCGCTGCCACCGGGGCCGCGCGAGCGCGCCGCCTGATAAAGCAGAAGACGCGCGGCGGTGAGCTGCGTCTGCATATCGGCGAGCGACCATTGCAGCCCCTGAAATTCCCCGATTGGCCGGCCAAATTGCTTGCGGGTCCTGGCCCATTGCAACGCATGCTCAAGCGCGCCCGCAGCAATACCCATGGGCACCGTGCCTGCGCCAACCCGCTGGCTGTTATAAGCGTTCATGAGATCGCTGAAGCCACGGCCGAATCCAGATGGCGGGCGCAACACCATGCTTTCCGGAATTTCCAGATCCTCGAATATGATTTCGCCTTCCGGCATTCCGCGTAGACCCATGGTCTGCTCGCGTTTGCCTATGCGAAGTCCGTCAGCCTCGCCACGCATCGCGAGGAATCCGCCAATTCCCAGTTCCTCGCCTCGCTCATCAAAGATGCGAGCGAAAATCAGGTGCAGGCGCGACACGCCGGCCCCTGTGATCCAGTGCTTCTTTCCGTTGATGATGTAAACGTTGCCGCGTTTGTCCGCCCGAGTGGCCATGCTCGTAGCATCCGATCCGGCATCCGGCTCGGTGATGCAAATCGCGGGTTTGTCGCCGCCGAGCACAAGTTCCGCGGCCCGTTTGCGCTGGTGTTCGCTGCCATAGGCCATCACGGCCGAAATCGCACCCATATTCGTCTCGACAACGATGCGCGACGTGACAGTGCACGCCTTGGCCATCTCCTCGATAACAAGCACGGCATCGAGAAAGGAGCGGCCTTGCCCGCCAAGCGCAACCGGGACGGTCATGCCGCAAAAACCCGCGTCGGTAAGAGCCTTCACGATATCCCAGGGATATTGCTCCTCGCGGTCGATCGCCGCGGCGCGGGGACAAGCAATTTCGGCGGCGAATGCACGCGCGCGCGCCTGCAATGCAATTTCGTCGTTCGACAGACCCAGTTCCATTGAAACAGCCTCAGCCCCGACAGCCGCCGGATGTCCTCTTGCGGCCGGCATTGCCGGGTGCCGCCCGGCGAAGCCAGTTTACAAGTTAACCAGTCGTTAGGGTTAACGTTTTATTGCTCGAGGATGCCTGTGAAATCACGCACAGCACAGCTGTTCATGTCCACCGCCACGGTGGTTCTTCTGGCGATCTCAGGGGGCGGCTGCTCCAATATCGCCTCCCGTGACGCGACCGGATCCATAAGCACCGCGGCCAGCCCCTCCTCGCCCGCCACGCAGGACGAGTGGCGGCGGTCCCTCGAGACCTGGGGCTCCCGCTACCGTGCCAATCCCGGCGACGCCGACGCCGCAATTGCCTATGCGAGGGCTTTGAGAGCAACCGACCAGCGCGCGCAGGCCGCCGCCGTGCTTGAGCAGGCGACCATCCGCAATCCGCACAATATGCAGCTGCTCGGAGAATATGGCCGCGCGCTCGCCGATGTAGGCCAATACAAGCAAGCGCTCGATACGCTCGGGCGTGCTCACACACCCGACAATCCGGATTGGCGCATTCTCAACGCGCAGGGCGCCGTTCTGGATGAAATGGGCCGCCACGCCGAGGCTCAGCGGCACTACGCCGCCGCGCTCAAGATCGTCCCGGATGAGCCGTCGGTTCTCTCGAACCTCGGGCTGTCCTATCTTCTGACCAAGGATCTCAAGAACGCCGAGCTCACACTCCGGCGCGCGGTTGCACAGCCAAATGCGGGACCGAAGGTGCGCCAGAATCTCGCACTTGTCGTCGGCCTGCTCGGCCGCTTCGACGAAGCCGAAAAAATCGCAAGCGCCGACCTGCCGGAACGCGAAGCCGCAGCCAATGTTGCGTATCTGCGGGAGATGCTGGCGCAAAAAGGCAACTGGAAGAAAATCGGCCGTGCTTACGCCCCGGCGGCCGATGCAGGTTCCTGATCGACTCGTGAACGGCCGGTGATCGTGCGAACGCGCTTTGGCGCGTCATCGCTATTTTAAGGCCATCACCTTGATTGCCGCCGGTCCGAGAATGACGACGAAAAGCACCGGCAGGAAGAAGAGAATCATGGGGACCGTAAGCTTCGGCGGCAGTCCCGCCGCCTTCTTTTCCGCCTCGGACATGCGCATATCGCGATTTTCCTGCGCCATGACCCTGAGCATTGTTGCAAGCGGCGTTCCGTAACGCTCGGCCTGCTGCAAAGCCATACAGACCGATTTTACGCCTTCAAGGTCGGTTCGCTTGGCGAGATTTTCATAAGCCTGGCGGCGGTCCGGCAAGTAGGAAAGCTCGGCGGTCGTCAGGGTGAGCTCTTCCGCCAGCGCAACCGACTGGCTGCCCACTTCGTCGCTTACTTTCTTGAATGCCGCTTCAATCGACATGCCCGATTCGACACAGATCAGCAGAAGATCGAGTGTGTCGGGGAACGCGCGCTTGATCGATAGCTGGCGCCGCTGGATCTTGTTTTTCAGCAGCATCAATGGAAGCTGCATGCCGACATAGGCAGCTGCAATGCAAATGCCGACCTTGAACAGCGTCGGCTGATCGATCTTGAGGATGACGAACAGGTACAGCACTGCAAACAGAAAGCTCACAACCGGGGTAATCATCCGGATGAACAGGTAGGTGACGTAGGGCGCCTGACCGCGATAGCCGGCCTGAATCAGTTTCAGCCTCGCCTCTTCCTGGCCGACCCACTTGGTCAGGTTAAAGCGGTCGACGACCGTCTGCACATACTGCTTCGGCGTCTGGCGAAGCTTGGCCTTTTGTCCCTCCTGGGCCATCCGCTCACGTTCGCGTTGCCTGATCTTTTCCCGTTCAAGCGCCACCGCTTTCATGCGCTTCTCGAGCGGATTTGCAAACACCACTGGCATCGCAAGCGTCAGCACCGTGGCGGCCGCTGCGACAGCGGCGAACAGCATCGTCAACGTCTTGACCGTGATCACACTGATGAGAAAGTCCATCATCAAACCTGTCTAGAAGTCGAAGTTGATCATTTTTTTCATCACCAAAACGCCGAACGTCATCCATATGGCGGAACCCATGAGCATGATGTGGCCGGCGGAATTGGTGAACAGCAGCGAGATGTATTGAGGACTCGTCAAGTAGACCAAGGTGAGCACCGCAATCGGAAGTGAGCCGATGATTGCCGCTGATGCCTTCGCTTCCTGCGACATCGCCCGGATCTTGGCTTTCATCTTTTTGCGATCGCGCAGCACCTTTGAAAGGTTTCCCAGCGCTTCAGACAAGTTGCCGCCTGATTTCTGCTGGATTGCCACGACAATGCCGAAGAAATTCGCTTCCGGCAGCGGCGTACGCTCATAGAGCTTTGCGCACGCCTCGCCCAAAGGCATTCCGATCGCCTGCGTCTCCATGATCAGCCGGAATTCCGTGCGGATCGGTTCCGGCGCTTCAGCCGAAATCATCCTGATGCAATCGTGCAGCGGCAAGCCTGCTTTTACGCCGCGCACGATGACGTCAACGGCATCGGGGAAACCATCGAGAAACTTCGTCTCGCGCCGCTTTTTCAGGTAGGCAAGCAGCCAACGCGGAACTCCGAAAGCGCCGGCAAAGCCCAGTACAGCAGCGACGATGGGTCCGGTGCCGGAAAACAAGCCCCCAAGGAACATCACCGCACCGATTGCGGCCGAGATGATCGCAAATTGTCGTTTCGACCACGACAACCCGGCCCGTGAAATCCGGACCGAAAGCGGCGCGGATTTCGACTTCTTGTGGCGTTCCTCAAGGTCTTTCAGCGTGGATTCGACGGCGTCACGGCGAGACTTTTGCGGTTGCGCGCCTCGCGCCGTACGCGCCGTTGCCGAGGTACCGGCTACACTTTGCACGCGCTGCTCGATTTTACGCTCGCCGGACAGCAGCGGATAGAGAAATACGTAGACTACGCCGCCGAAGGCGACCGCAACCAGAAAGAAAACCGCGATCATCTGCACGATACGCTCCGCTTACGCGTGGACGGCTTCGTTGGCGACCTCGGCGGCATCGAGCGCCGCCGCCAGGCGTTTTTCCTCGCCGTAGTAACGCGCACGGTCCCAGAAGCGCGGATGGCCGATACCGGTCGAGCGATGCCGCCCGATGATGTTGCCCTTCGCATCTTCACCGACGAGGTCGTATACGAAGACGTCCTGGGTGACGATGACGTCCCCTTCCATCCCCATCACTTCGGTAACGTGCGTGATTTTGCGTGACCCGTCGCGGAGACGTGCGGCCTGAATGACGACGTCAACCGAGGCGCAGATCATTTCGCGGATGGTTCGCGACGGCAGCGAAAAGCCGCCCATCGTGATCATCGATTCCAGACGAGACAAGGCTTCGCGTGGATTGTTCGCGTGTAGCGTACCCATTGAGCCGTCGTGGCCGGTATTCATCGCCTGCAGGAGGTCGAATGCCTCCGGTCCGCGGACTTCGCCGACGATGATGCGTTCCGGCCGCATGCGCAGGCAGTTGCGGACCAGATCACGCATCGTCACCTGCCCCTCGCCTTCGAGGTTCGGAGGGCGCGTCTCCAGGCGCACCACGTGTGGCTGCTGCAGCTGGAGTTCCGCCGCGTCTTCGCAGGTGATGATACGTTCATCGTGATCGATGAATTGCGTCAGACAATTCAGCAGCGTGGTTTTTCCCGAACCGGTACCCCCTGACACCAGCGTATTGACGCGGCTGCGTCCGATAATCCGCAGGATTTCGGCACCCTGCGGGGTAATCGTGCCGAACCTGACCAGCTGATCGAGCGTCAGCTTGTCTTTTTTGAACTTACGAATGGTAAGTGCGGGGCCATCAATCGCGAGCGGCGGCACAATTGCGTTGACGCGGGAGCCGTCCGGCAAACGCGCGTCGCAGATCGGCGACGCTTCGTCGACACGGCGGCCGATCTGGCTGACGATTCGCTGGCATATGTTCAGGAGCTGCTGGTTGTCGCGAAACCGGATACTCGTCTTCTGAATTTTGCCTTGAACTTCGATGTATACCGTGCCTGCGCCATTGACCATGATGTCGGCGATGTCGTCGCGCGACAGCAGAGGCTCAAGCGGGCCAAAGCCGAGAACGTCATTGCAGATATCGTCGAGCAGATCCTCCTGCTCCGAAATCGACATCACGATATTTTTGATCGCGATGATCTCGTTGACGATGTCGCGGATTTCTTCACGCGCAGAGTCGACGTCCAGCCGGGCGAGTTGCGCGAGGTCGATAGCCTCGATCAGCGCGCCGAATATTGTCCCTTTCGTTTCGTAGTACGTTTCCGACCGCCGTGTATCAACGGACGCCGGTGCGGGCGCAGCAGGCGCGTTTTGCCGTGGCGGCGGCGGCGCCGCCACGAGCGGCGCTCCCAGGCCATCGGAGGGAAATGGCGTGCGGCCGGTCTCGACCGGCGCACTCGCCCCGGCGGCCGGCGGCGGCTC
>DATEKG010000304.1:0-6197 GCA_035277565.1 Pseudolabrys sp. | reverse complement strand
AAGAACCTCTGAAAGCCGCCTCATGGGACCTTCCGGTTTTGCCAGGTTCGCCACTTCGAAAGTTCCTTCGTTGGGTCTCACCAGCGGCCTCCATCGGTTATCCCGAAATGCGTCTTGGCCTCAGCGCTCATCAGCTCGGGCGCCCAGCGCGGATCATAAGTAAGTTTCACGTCGACGAACTCCACCCCGGGAACGGTGCTCGCAGCCTCACTGGCGCCTTGCCTGAGGTAGTTCGTCGCCGGGCAGCCGGGCGTCGTGGTCGTCATGGTGATGCGCACCGCGCCATCCTTTTCGGCCGCAATCTCATAAACGAGGCCAAGATCGACGATGTTGTAGCCGAGCTCGGGATCGATCACGCGCCGCAGTGCCTCTCGGATGCGATCGGCGGTTGCGCCATGGCCGCCCGCAGAAGGCAACGAGGATGGGCGATCGTCAGCCTCGGCGCGCAACAGCGGCGCCCCTGACCTGAAGTGTTCCATGATCGCACCCAGGATTGCGGGTTTGAGTTGCTGCCAGTCACCGCCGGTCTTGGTGACCATGATCGACTCTTTGCCAAAAGAGACCCCCGATATCCCCGGTATCGCGAAGAGCCGCTCGGCAAGCGGCGAGATTGCGGCTTGCGTCTTGTCGCCGAGGTCTACGGTGCCGTGAGCCTTAACTTCGCAGCCCGGCAGAAATTTCAGTCGCGCCGGATCCGGTGTCATTTCCGTCTGGATGAACATGGCTTAGGCACTCCTCGAAGTATCGCCAGCGCGCGAACACGACGTCAGGCAGCCTCCTTCTTGGCCGCGCCGACGCGCACCAGCACCTTGTAGGTCTTGCCGTCCGGTTCGAAGCCGCCGCGCCAGCTGTGGCCGCGCTTCGCAAGCTCAGGGAAAAGGAAAATGGGCTCGCGGCAGAGGAATGCCGAGAGAACCTCCCCGGTCGCCATGCGCTCGGTTGCAGCAAGAATCCTGACCATCGGCTCAGGCGGATCAAGATCGCGATTATCAAGGTGCCGCATCGGCTCCGGCCAAACGGCCTCGTCAATAAGACGAGGAACGGAGGAACCATCTGCAGGCACCAGCGGCGGTGAGAACAGAACCTCCCATTCATCGCCGTCAAGCGCCCTTGTTTCATGCGTAAAGCCTCTTGCGCCGAGAACATGCAGCAACGGCGTCGGCTTGAATGTCGCAAAGAGCCTTAACCCCTGCCCCGGACTCAAGGAACTCACGGTCTTCATGATCTCATCGAATGGCTCGCCACCGGCGCGCAAGATTGGCCGCACATCCAGGTCCACGAATTTCGTCATGGTTGTCTCCTTCTCTTCAAGCATGCTGGACCACAGCTGAAAGCATGCGCGGCCGGCGAATCTGGCCGGACAGAGGAAGCGCCGACTGCACATCGTTGAGGAGCCGGATACGCACCAACTGCACGACGATCCCGATGGTCGCAACGAACATCAGGCCGGCGGCGACGCGAAAGGCGAGCGGATGATCGATGAGCAGGCTCGCGCCGGCGCACCAGACCGCAATAAAATAGAGGGCAAACCATCTGACGGCGCGCGGCTCGACGACCAGATCCTGCACGCGCGGTGTGATCATCTTGCCGAGAACAGGCCCGTAGCATTCGAGCCAGGTCAGGAATGCAATAACTTTGTAGAGCTTGGCGAGGCCGAGTCCGGACAACCAGCCGAAGCTCACAAGAAAGGCCAGCGCACCGACATTCTGCTCGAACCTGCCGAGGCCAAGCAGGAGAACCATCAGAATGATTGAAACAGCGAGGTTCGCAATGGCCATGCCGGCCATACGGCTGTTGAGCTCAATCGCACGCCGCCTGCGTTCACGATAGAGATGCAGAATGTCCCGAGCGTAGAGGGCAAATGCAGCAAGGCCGAGCAATCCTGCTGCCGCGAGGACAAGCGAAAGACCTGCATTGGCGCAGATCGCTGCCGTGCCGCCGAGGACGGCAACGGCTAGCGCGCCTGCTCCACTATAGAAGACGCCACGCGTGGCCGCGCCATTGAGTTCCGGGGCAAGCATGAACATCGCCAACAGACGGTAACTTACGCCCATAGCGGTGAATGTCAGCCAGCCTCCGAGGCCGGCAATGACATGGAGCGGTATGCCGTTCGATGTCACATCAATGAGATGCCGATTGACCGTCACCCCGCCGATGACGAGCGCAAAGATGATACCGAAAGCAGCGGTTGCTCCGATGCTGAAAAGCCCGACGGCAACGAACCGCGCCGATAGCGGCAAAGGTCGCGCTGCCCATAGGGTTCGCCCGAGATTCCACAAGACCAGGGCAAACCCGATTCCCAACAGGATGGCGGCGGCCGGGAAATACGCCGACTGCTGGCGGACCTGTCCGGCCAATTGCAGAAAGCCGAGCAGCAAGGCACCCAACCCGGCGACGAGACAGATGAGTGTCGGCAACGGCAAGGAATTGCTGTAAATCGGCCGCGCGACCAAAACCGGCACAAATTGAAATAAGGCGCCGCACATCAAGAGGCTGAGCCAACCGATGGCGACGATGTGAACAACAACGAGCGTCTCAGGCGCCGCGATGGAAGCCGCAGGAAATCCATAACCCAGCGCCATCAGGCCTTCCGCGCAAAGCAAAGCAACAAGCGCGGCGGCAAAGTAAGACATTGTCCATCGGGATAATGTGGCGCCAACCACGGCGGTACTCCTCGGTGCCGGAAATGGCGTCGGGCTTCGTGCCGGCGCCATTTCAGAGCTGGTATTTATGCCGCCTTCTGCAAGCGACCGATCTCCACGCGCCAGACCTCGGGACCTTTTTGGAGATAGGTCCAGGAGAACTGCCGCGGGTACTCTGCTTCGAGCTGGTAGTAGAGCGGCTTCGGGTCGTGATCATTGACGAGCACGAAAGATGTTCCCGGCGCTAATTCGTCCACAAGCTGGAAAATCTTCTGGTGCCGCTTGGCCGGCACAAGGCTGCGCACATCAATCTCATTGTCCGTCGTTTCGTCTGCTTGGCACATGGTGCTCTCCTTCGGCCGCGACCTGTTGCTGCTTACCAAGCGGATCGGCGACCGCGATTCCGGCATTGGCTTGCGGGGCGCCACGAGAGCCCGCCCGGCACGCTGATATGTGCCTGCGACCACGGCGAAAATGTCGGAGCGACTTATGCCCATATCCTGAAGCTCGGGATCGCTCATGGCCGAAAGATGGGTATAATCGCGATGCAGCCGGCGCGCGTGGGCGATTCCATCGAGAAATTTTCTCAGGACACTCAGCGTCGCATCGAGGAAACCGCTGCCGGGGCGATGATGGTGGACTTCGAATGCAGACATCTTGCTCATCACTCTTTGCCTCCGCACCCTCTCAAATCCCGTTGCAAACATCGTCCTTTAAAGATATATTGTCAATATATCTTTAGGACGAACACTGGAAGTTTGCCGCGACATTTGCGCCGCATTCGGAAGGTTCCGCAGCTGCTGCCTGGATGTTAAGTGCTTGACAGGGCCGCAAGAAAAAGAATCAACTCAAATCGATCAAATGAAAGCGGGTACTTGATGCGACTGACCACCTTCTCCGACTATGCCCTGCGGCTGCTGATGTATGCTGCCGCGGCTGATGACCGGCTGATCACGATTGAGGAAGCCTGCAAGACTTATGACATCTCACGTGGCCACCTCATGAAGGTAGCCAATCTGCTCACGCGCGAAGGCTACCTGAAGGCCGTGCGGGGACGCTCCGGGGGCCTTGCTCTCGCCAAACGGCCGAAGGACATCCGACTCGGCGACGTGATACGAGCGACCGAACCTGACTTCGCACTGGTCGAATGCTTTGCGACGGGCAACCAGTGCGTCATTACAAAATGCTGTGCTTTGCCAAATGTTCTGAACGAGGCGCTAAATGCCTTTGTCCGGGCACTGGACCGCTATACGTTGGAAGACCTCATGCTAAAGCCAAAGGATTTCGCACCGATTTCCGCCAAAGCGTCCTCTCGCCTCCGCGGACCGCAGTTCTGATTAATTTGTCAACCGGGAGCTGCGTTGTGAGCAGGAAAGCCAAAGCCGCCAGCGTGAAGCTCAAGCGGGCCTATGACCCGTCCTCAGCCAACGATGGCAAGCGAATATTGATCGATCGACTATGGCCGCGTGGGCTCAAGAAGGCAGACGCTGCAATCGACGAGTGGATGAAGGACGTAGCCCCGAGCACCACGCTGCGAAAATGGTTCGGGCACGATCGAGCGCGCTGGCCGGAATTCCGCCGCCGCTATCTCAGAGAGCTCGGCCAACACCATGAAGAGGTTGATCGGCTGCGAACCCTCGCGCGACAAGGGCCGATCACGCTTGTCTTCGCCGCCCGCGACGAGGCACACAACGACGCGGTTGTGCTGAAGGAGTTGCTCTCAGGGGACGAATGAACTTCAGACTTTCAAGTTGGGAGAAGCCTGGGATTTCGGGGTTGAGTATTGGTGGAGCAACCGGGGCCAAACTGGGCACTGGATTCTTGTGATCCCATTGGGCCGCACGAAGTAGCTATAATCGAATGGCAGAGTAGCCGGTGCTCCAAATTGACCGGAACCGCAAGCATGGTACTCTTCCGCGGTCATGACCGCGGATTTGCGCAGGCGAGAGTTCCTGGTCCAACTGGCAGGCAGCTTCGCGCTGGTCGGATGCTGGCCTTTGCGCCGCGCGCTTGCGGCGGAAGAGTCCTCGGTCCTCTTTGCCAACGTCCGTGTCTTCGATGGCATCGGAGACGCTCTCATATCAGGCCATGTCCTGATCCGGGGACAGAGGATCGAGAAGATCGAGCAAAGTGCGATCGCGCCGCCGCCCGGCTGTAGAGTGATCGACGGCGGCAACCGCGTGCTGATGCCCGGCCTGACCGACGCGCATTGGCACACGACAATGGTCGCCAACACCATGGCGGACCTGGCGCAGGCCGATACCGGGCTCATGTATGCCAATACGGTGGCAGAGGCGCAGCGTACCTTGCTGCGCGGCTTTACCACTATCCGAGACATGGCCGGCCCCGCCTTCGGAATCAAGCAGGCAATCGACAGTGGTGTCGTCCCCGGCCCGCGCGTTTACCCGAGCGGCGCGCTGCTTTCGGCAACCGGCGGACACGGGGATTTTTCGGCGCCGTACGATACGCCTCAGATACTGGGCGGCGGTAATTCGCATCTTGAAACCATCGGCATATTCGCGGTCGCCAACGGCGTGCCGCAAGTGCTCGCCGCCGCCCGCGAGCAGGTCAAACGCGGCGCCAGCCAGATTAAGATCGCGGTCGGCGGCGGCGTTATCTCCGACTTCGATCCCATCGACAGTATTCAATTCACGCTGGATGAGATCAAAGCCGCCGTGCAGGTGGCGGAAGAGTGGGGCACCTACGTCGCTTCGCACGTCTATACGTCCGAGGGCATCCGTCTCGCGCTCAACGGCGGGGTGCGCTCGATCGAGCACGGCCATCTAGCCGACGAGGCAACTATACAGGCGATCGGTGCGAAGAAGGCATGGCTCAGCACGCAGCCTTTCGAGCCCGGCGACGAACCACTGACGCCCGCGCAGAAAGCCAAGACGCAAGACATGGTCGGCGCGTGGAAAAGGATTCTCGGCTGGGCGAAAAAGCACGACGTCAGCGTCGCGTTCGGGACTGATCTGCTGTTTCAGCCTGAAGGCGGCCATATGCAAAACCTGATGCTGACGCGCCTCGCCGAAGTCTATAGCCCCGCCGAGGTCCTGAAGATCGCCACGTCGGGAAACTGCGCCCTGTTCGCGATGAGCGGACGGCGCGATCCGTACCGCGCCGCCAAGCTCGGCGTTCTGCGGCCGGGAGCGTGGGCCGACATGCTGCTGATCGACGGCGATCCCACGAAAGACATCGAAGTCCTGAAAGACTACGAGAAGAAATTCGTCGTCATCGTCAAGGACGGCACTATCCACAAAAATGCGTTGCGGTGAGTCCGCGCGGAAGAACCTCAAGCCGCGGAGTAGACGCATGTTAGAAAGCAGCAGAAAGCCGCTACAAGCGATAACTCATAGGACCGATGCACAGCGTCGGGAAAGCACATCCATTCGTTTGTTATGTACATTCCAGCGATGGTGGGCGCACAAGGACTCGAACCTTGGACCCGCTGATTAAGAGTCAGCTGCTCTACCAACTGAGCTATGCGCCCGGATTGCCGCGGCGGAAGCTCCGCCGAGCGCGCGTGGCTTAGCAAAGCAGCCTTGGCGAGTCCAG
>DATEKG010000303.1:0-29849 GCA_035277565.1 Pseudolabrys sp. | reverse complement strand
CCTCGCGCCAGAGCGACAAGATCGGCCGAAGCCGCGCTGGCGGTCGGCTGCGAGCCGGTGATTTGGTATATTCCATTATCCCAGACGATGATGGTCAAATTCCGTGGCCGGCGCTCGGCGACGGTCGCCAAACAACCGAGTTGCATGAGCAGAGATCCGTCGCCTTCCAATGCGACGATATGCCGGCGGGGCTGGGCGATTGCAACACCGAGCGCAATCGGGATAGCCAGCCCCATGCTGCCGAGCATGTAGAAATTCTGCGGACGCTGGCCGCTTGCCCAAAGGTCGAAATTTGCATTCCCAATTCCCGCGACCACAGCCTCTTCGTTCTTCAGCTTCTCTACGAGCCGCTTTGTCAGGTCGAAACGGTTCATGACTTTCGCATTGTGTGCGCCATGGGATCGCGTTGACGGGGCCGTCATGGCATCAACCCTCGAATACTTTGCCGCCGGTCAGCAGTGGCGAGAGAATGAACGTGACCGGAGCCTGAGTAGCAACCGCCTGTTTGATCGAGCGATCGACGATGAACGCGAGCTCTTCCTCGCGCGTGATCGTTATATTCTCGACCGCAAGCGCGTTAAGCACCGGTCGCATCGTCTTGCAAACCAGCGCCTGTCCCAGGTTGAACTCACCTAACGTTCCCCGTTCCGAAACGAAGATCAGCGCCGGAATTTGCGACGGCACCACAAGGGAAGCCAGCGCATTTGGGATGGTGCCAAAACCGCTGGTCTGCATGAGCACGGCACCACGCAGGCCTCCCATCCAGGCTCCCGATACGATTCCGATCGCCTCTTCTTCGCGGGTTGCCGCAAACGCAGTGAAGAAATTGTCGCTGTGGATGCCCTTGATGAGCGGTGTAAAGACGCGGTCCGGAACGTACACGACAAGCCTGACATTGTTGGCTTTCAGCGTAGCCAGCACGATATCGTGCCAGGTGGCCCTTGTTTGCTTGCCTGTCATGGGAAGAGCAACTGCGCTACTGCCATTGAATATCGTGAAAACCGCATTCTTCGACAAAGATGCCCGCAGTCTCGCGTCGACACCGTTGCTCCAATAATCGCAAAAGCTTAGCCTAAGACCAATCGCCAAGCTAACCAGAAAATACTGCTGCAGTTAAAGGGGAGGACAATGACCGACTTTAAGAGATCCCATGCGCCCTCGCGGCGAAGCATCCTCAAAAGCACTGGCGCCCTCGCCATCGGCGTTGCCGCTCCGGCAATCCTGCGCGTGCGCTCGGCCTACGCCGCGTATCCCGACCGGCCAGTAAAGATAATTGTCGCCAATACGCCAGGCGGCCCGTCTGATCTGGTCGGGCGCATGATTTCGGCGGCTCTTCAGCAATCCACGGGCAAGACCTTCATTATCGAGAATATCGGCGGAGCCGGCGGAAACATCGGCATGGGGAATGCGGCGAAAGCGCCGGCCGACGGATACACGCTGTTGCTGGCAACGAATGCTTATTCGGTCAATGCCAGCCTCTACAGCAAGATTCCGTATGATGCGCTGAAGGATTTTGTTGGCGTAAGCGAGCTCGCGACGTCACCGAACACATTCGTGGTGAAATCGGAGCTTCCCGCAAAGACGATCAAGGAATTTGTCGCGCTCGCCAGGGCCAATCCCGAGAAATTCAACTGCGCCACGCCGCCGATCGGGACAACGCCGCAGATCCAACTCGAAGTTCTGAAACTCGAAGAGAAGCTGCCGAAGCTCGAAGACGTCGTCTTCAAGGGTGGCGGCGATGCATTGCAGGCCCTGCTCAGCGGCACCGTACAGCTGAGCTCCGGATCGCTGCCGCCGGCCGCTCCGCACATCAAGGCGGGCACCCTTCGTTGCCTCGCTGTCACTGGCGAGACTCGCTGGCCCGACATGCCCGATGTGCCGACAATGCGGGAAGCTGGTTACAAGGACTTTGTGTTTGCAACCGATACCGTCCTGCTCGCGCCAGCGAAGACTCCGCCGGAAGAGATCAAGTGGCTGGAAGCCGAGACGCTCAAGGTCCTTGCCACCAAGGAAATGAAAGAAAAGCTTTACAAGGCCGGTTTCCAGGTGCGCCCGAAGGGCGCCGACGCCGCCTGGACGCGCGTGACCAAGGAGATCGACATGTTCCGCAAGATTATCGACCAGGCGGGGATCAAGAAGCTCTAGCTCGCCCGCTGACCATGGCTGCGACAATCAAGTCTGTCGAGGTGATAGCCGTCAGCCTGCCGATGCTCAAGCCGGTCGTCATGGCCGGCGAAGAGATTCGGCGGGCTGACAACGTACTTGTTCGAATTGAGACGGATAATGGTGTTGCCGGCTGGGGTGAAGCTGCGCCCGCTCCGATGCATACCGGCGACACTCTGGAGGGCATTGTTGCCGCCATTGAATATTTGCGGTCCGTCCTGTTTGGCCGGGATGCGCGCGACATCACCGGCGCGATCGCAGCAATGGATGGCCGTATGTATGGCAATCACGGCGCCAAGGCAGCGGTTGAAATTGCGCTCCACGACCTTGCCGGCAAGGAGAGCGGAATCCCTGTCCACGCATTGCTTGGCGCAAGAAAACGCGATCGCGTATCGCTGCTGAGCGTGATCGGCGGTGGCGATTTTGAAGGCGACCTTCGCGATGCTCAAATCAAGAAACAAGCAGGCGTTACGGCTTACAAGATCAAGGTCGGGATCGACAGCCCCGAAAGAGATGCCGCCCGCACGCGCGAAATTTGCAAAATTCTCGGAGCCGACATGCTGATTTCCGCGGACGCCAATCAGGGCTATACCGCCGACCAGGCGCTTGCCTATGTCCGTGCGGTCGACGGGTCGGGTCTTGATTTCTTCGAGCAGCCGGTAGTGTCGGGCGACCTCGATGCAATGGCAAAGATCGCGGCGGCGACCACGATCGCCATCGGAGCCGACGAAGGTATCCATTCGATTGCCGACATCCAAAGCCACCACGCACGCAAGGCAGCGCGCGGTGTGAGTTTGAAGGCGATCAAGCTTGGGGGGATTCGGGGCGTGAAAGAAGCAAGCGAACTTTGCCACCGGCTGGGAATGAGCGTCAATATTTCCTGCAAGACCGGCGAGTCGAGCGTCGCTTGCGCGGCTGCACTGCACGCCGCAGTGGTCGTCCCCGATGTCGCCTGGGCATTGACGCTGACGCATGGCGGCTTGGCCGAAGACGTCGTCAGGACACCCTTGGCTGTCGCGAATGGCTTTGCGGCGCTGGGCGACCGTCCCGGACTCGGTATCGACGTCGATGACGACCGCGTGCGCCGCCATCGCATTCCAGCCACAGCCCGCCGTCTCTCCTAGACTGCCCTGAGTTTCAGGATTTGGCGGGCCTCTCGCGTATTAGCAGCGTGGCGACCGTATTCGCCGCACATGTCGCGCAACCGTGCAACCAGCTCGGCATTACTTTTAGCAAGCCGCGTACGGTCAAACTTTATATTGTCCTCAAGGCCGGTGCGCAGGTGACCGCCGAGCTCCAATGTCCATCGATTGACCTCGAGCTGGTGCCGCCCGATTCCGGCGGCGGCCCAGGTTGCGTCGGGCATGACGTCTTTGAGCTCCGATACGAGGAATTCCAGGACCTTCCGGCGGGCCGGCAGTGCGTTGAGAATGCCCAGGACAAATTGCACGTGCAGTGGCCTTTGCAGGAGGCCGCGTTCCGCCAGTTCCTTGGCGCTGTAGAGCATGGCGAGGTCAAACACTTCGATTTCCGGCTTCACGCCGAATTCAAGCATCGAACTCGCCAGGTTTTCGACGAGGTCCGGAGGATTCTCATAGATCTGGGTAGGAAAATTGACGGAACCGGTGGCGAGCGATGCCATATCGGGCCGCAGACTGAGCGCGCGGCCGCGCTCATTCTGGCTTCGCCCCCTGCCCCCGGTTGAAAACTGGATTATCATGCCCGGGCAGTGCTTTCCAACGCCGTCGCGCACCCGTGCGAACAGCTCCGGATCGGAAGACGGACTTTCATCCTTGTTGCGAACATGGATGTGAACCACCGATGCGCCGGCCTCGTAAGCTTCGTGTGTGGATTCGATTTGCTCGCTTGGCGTCACGGGCACCGCAGGCGTCTGTGCCTTGCGCGGAATCGCGCCTGTGATTGCAACGGTAATAATCGTCGGCTGTGTCATTGGCTTTACCCGGCAGCACCCCGCCCTCTTTAGGAAAAGCCTATGAAATCGCCCCGGCGCTCACAACAGCCGTTGCGGCTTTACAGCGCCCACGAGACTACCTTTTTTGGCGCGCCGGCGGAGGATGCTCGCCCCGATAACGGCACCAAAGAGAAAACCGGTCTGCAAAATGGTGAGCGCGAGAAACACCGCAGACAAAATCTGCCATGCGGAGAAGCCCTGCGTCACCGAAACACCGATGGCGGCGGCCGCCACAAAGAAATTGAGCGGGATCAACACAAAGACCCGGTAGCGTGACCCGAGCATCGCTCCGATCACGAAGCAGATAGCCGCGAGAACCACCATGCTCATATGTGCACCGGCAAAGCGGCCACTGCTGGCAATCCGCAACGCGGCGGACGTTGTCCAGCTGACCTGATCTGGCTGTGTTGCATGGCGGGATGCATCAATGAAAAAACACGAAGTCGGCTGAAAAAGGGACGCTACGTAGCGCGCCGGCCGCATCGCACGCTCCTTGCATCATCCCGCCCTTTGTATCAATTCGTTGAACCATCTTGACGTTCGACAGCAGCCCCGCGCCTCGCTGCTCCGTTACTTCAAGCTTGAGCCACGGTACGTCGTTGAACGTCGCGCCCGGTACTGCGCTGACCATCTTGGCCTGTATCGCGCTGCCATCAATGTGCTGCCAGCTTGGCCCCGCATAGTGAAGGCCGATCGTGTTGCCGGCATCCATCAATGCGGCAACCGGTTCGCGAAATCGCCAGACCAACTTGTTGCCGGCATCTAGCTTGCATTCATAGACCTGCACACCTTCCGCGTGGAATGTAGCAACCACCTTGGCGCCGTGAACTGCAATTCCCGGCGGCAACGGCGCGATTGCCTGCGCCGTCGACACCAAGGGACTACCGAGCAAGATGATACAAAGAATTTTCTTAAGGGCTGCTGTCATGGGTGGCCCTTCAGGCTCGGGAGTAGTGTTCTTTTGAAATTTCGTTCCAGCGTCGCTGCAGAATTGATTTCAGGGAATAGCGGCGAACACTTCGTTGGTGCGGCCGCTCGCGCTAGTGGGGGCGAAGCTCACGACCTGCCTTACCGAAGCGTTCGCCGCCGCGCCGCAGAAGCGGCCCCGCACCGGCAACATTGAATTGCCGATGAAGCCCTTGGAAATGCGACCGAACGAGGTGAACACTTTCAAAACTTGATTGACGGCGACGCGCGCTTTCTTCGCGGCGCGAGCCAGACGCCCGGACTTTGCAGCATGATGGCGCCGTCGCATCCGAGCCGGGCGAACGATCATCGCACTCCAATCCGCCCTAGACCCAACGGGTGCACCTGATTTGTTCATGGCACTTCCATCAAACCCGCCAACCGCGGCATGAACCACCATCGGCAGAGTGTGTCTGCACCGCTGGTTCTACGCGGAAACGCGACGGGGGTCTTGGGCGGATACGACTAACAATTGGACGCAGGCGAAAATCGCAAACATCGTCACTGCAAACTTACCAGGACGGAACTTTCCTCGCCTGTATCTCAAACAATGCCGAGCTGGAGATCGCCACGCGTCAGGTGAACGACGGAGGGCACTTCCCCTTCTTCCGACCGAACGCAATAAACGGAAGTAACGTTAAATTCCCGGCCGCGTCAGCGTCTTCGGCAATGCCGAAACCACTTGTCTAATTCAGATGAGCTGGCGGCTTTCTGCGGGCTTGAGCAGCACGTGAATTCTGTATTTGAGGACTGGCGGACGCAGATGTTGGCGTCGCTGGATTGCTTGCAACCGGAACAGCCGGATTTGGCGCCTGCATGGGTGTCCCCAGGCCAGGGACCGTTGCTACGAAGGTATTCGCAGGTGAAGTGGACTGAACTTTTCTGGCGCAACGATCATATTCTTCATCGCATATCGATCTTGTCGTTCCGGGTGCAGATCGCAATGTCGCGTAGCAGGCGTTGCGCCGCTCTTCGCAACTGGATCTAGCCGATGCGGCCTGGGAAAATGTCAAGAGCCCGATGACCGCTAGCGACCCAATTGCTTGTTTTTTCATATTGTTCCCTCGGTTCATTCATCGCTGGCGCATCCGCAGCGCATATGAATTTTCTAAGACATGCGTCATGAACCACGATTGAACAAATTCGTATCAAACGTTTAGGTCGTGTCTCTGCCTTAAGCGACGCATTCGACCGTTGCAGAACAATGCAGAGCCTGTTTGTCGACTCACAATGGCTTTCTGTGGCGCTACGTCCGACAATGTCGAAGCTGGGAGCTGGGAGCTGGGAGCTGGGAGCCTAGCGCCGGCCGGGGCGATTGCCGACAGCCGGTTGCATGTGGTTCGCGGCCCCGGAATCGCGGTTCTGCGTGGCTTGCTTCTGGGCAGCGATCGCCTGATTGGCCGCGCATGTCCGATAAAGAGAGCCACAAGCCACCGAATCAAACGGAGATTTTGCGCCGCCGACGCAAGCAGCATTTTCACTGCGGCAATCCGCAAAGACGGGCGCCGAACCAGGTAATACGGCGAGCCCAATGGCAATGACAAAAGCAAGACGCAATACGGTTCTCCTTGTGCCACAACCTGCCGCGGGAGGCGCAGCAATCTTTATCCATTTATGCCCGCTCTCATGAACCGCGCTTGAACAATCCTCTCACCAAAATATTCTTTCCGAATCGATAGCGAGCAAACCATGATCTGACACCTGTCGCCCGGCCCATGTCGCACAAGCCTGATTGTTATGGCCAGAGGCGGCCACGTTGTTATCCTCAGCTTTGCGCGGCATACCTTTGCGGCATTGCCTCCATTTTCGCGCCTTCATTACGAACATCTCGTGGCGTTGCGCCGTAGCGCCGCTTGAAGGAGCGGTTGAAGTAGGACAAGTCGCCGAATCCAGCGTCGTACGCGATCGAACCAACCGGGCTCTGTGAAAGCCTCGGCTCGGTCAACATCCGGTGCGCACGGCTAAGGCGCTGCGAAAGCAGAAATTCCGAAAACGTTGTTCCTTCGCTTTCAAAAAGGCGTTGAAGATTTCGGGGGGTCAACCGGAGATGTGCGGCGACCGCGCCCACAGAGAGGTCCCGGCGACTGCTGTTCTCGATGATGTAGGTCTTCGCCATTCGCAGGCGCGCTGCCGACAATCCGCGGCCGTTCATGAACCCGGCACCGTCATGAGCAGCACCGAGTGAAAGCGCAACGAGGTCGTGCAAATGGTTGACTGCTGTACGGCGAAATTCCGCCGATGTAAGCGACACGTCGCTGAATAGCGGCGCTGCGTAGCCCGCGAGCAATCTGAGCGCTTCTGTGCGGCCGGGGATAGGCTGCATGACGACGTCATCAACATCGGCCACGATCAGGGACAGAATGGACCGCGGAATTCGAAATGAGAGGGAGCCGCCGTGCGAGTGGCGATCAAAAACCTTTACATCGCTGGCGCTCATCAGCAGCGCGTCCCCGGCGTTCAGCTTTACTTCGCGGCCGCGCGAATTTGCGGTGACGGATCCAGACTGATTTATGATGAAGATCATATCACCGTTGCCGTCGGCCAGCACTTCGCGCGTGCGAATAATGCGAGATGGCGATATCGATGTTGACATGATTTGAACGCCGGGCAACGGACGCGTGAGGATAGAGCAATCGAGCGGCGCGTCGTTAAGCGGCTCAATATCAAGCTTCATTTGCATGCGGCAGTAGTGCTCCCGCCACATCACCATCCGGTCTTTCTCCGGTATATCCGAGGTGGAAAAACGAACCGTAGAGAAGCTGTCTGGATTCATCAGGTTTATCCCTATTCAGCGCGCGTCGATGTAGGCCGATCTTCAAACCAAGACCTCCCCTCAAGAGGGGAGACGCCACAAACGGTATTTCGCAGAACTCGCCACCCTCGGTCGAACAAGCATCGATCAGGTTCTATGTGCGCTTGAATGAACTGCATCTGAACGCAACTATGCCCAATGCGACTCCCGGCGCACTCACATCAAAATTTTTTCACTGGCAAGGTGGTTTCACCGAAATAAAATATTCGCGCGCAAACAAATTTCGTCGAAAATGAAATCACGTAAAGCATCTTTTGTCGTTCCCTCATCTAAACAAATGACATAAGTGGCTTTGTTTATTGCGCCGTTTGTAATGCCGAGATTGTGAACGGCGTCACACTGATTGGCTGACTTTCCGTCCATTGATTTGCTTGCGGTCGCAAAGGCGGGGTTGTATACGCGCGCGCACACGTGGTCTTGGTCTACAGCGCAGTTAAATTGGTTAAGAGCGCAACACCAAGAGCACTAGAAAAATGCAGACAGTTGCGTCGGGGGCGAGCACTGCCATGGTTTCCTGGTCAACTGACACGGTGAAAGCGCGCGAACGTTTTTCGTATTGGCGCGACGTCGTCTGTCAGTCTCTATTCAATGTAACTGCGGAGGCGCCGCCGGGGCACTTTGACGGCCACATGAGTGTGCGTTCGTCGGGACCGATGAGGTTCCTGGTATCAGGATCGAGTGCTTACAAATTTGTCCGCTCAAACAGAAATATTTCGCGTGCACCGACGGATCACTACACAATTTTGATGCAAGTCGGAGGCGCTACCAGCATCGAACAGAATGACGCGTCGTTTTCGGTTCAACCGCAGGATGTGGCAATTTTTGACGGCACGCAGCCATTTACTGCGTACAATTCCGACGGCGGCCAGCGCATTGTCGCGGTGATTCCTCGCGCCATGCTCGATTATCGTGCGCCATGGGTAAGTCAGCGCAAAATTCACAGGTTCGACTCCGATACCCGATTTCTGGACCTAGCAAGGCGCCACATGACACTGCTCGCCTCGACCGATTTGAATGAACTGGAGTCCGACCTGCTCACGCAAAACCTGTGTAACCTGATTTGCCTGGCGGGTGCTGAAGAGACTGCGCTGAGCGAACTAACCGCGCTGCATCCGGAACTGCAACTTGAGGCACTGCTGGCATTTTGCCGGCAGAATTTGCATCATCACGGGCTATCGCCGCAATTCGTTGCCGACCATTTTGGTTTTTCGGTGCGAACACTGCATTTGCGATTTAAATCCTTCGGCCAAAGCTTTGGCCGCTGGCTGCTTCTGACGCGCCTTGAAGCGTGCTGCAGGGCGCTACGAAACCCTCGTCAAAAATCGCGCAGCATTTCTGAAATAGCCTATAGTTGCGGATTCAACGATCTTTCGCACTTCAACAAATCCTTTCGTGCGCAATTCGGAATGACCCCAGGTGAATGGCGACACGACTTCCAGCGGGGCCAATAGCTTCAACGTTGGCTATTCGCGTCGCTCGCAGCGGCAAAAATATATGCGTATAACGACAGAAAATTAGCCTGAAACGAAAAATCTCCAAAATTCCCAACATTGCAATTTTCAAGAAATAACTCGTTGAAGTTCATTGAACTCATTCGATCGAATGACGCGCACGGCAACGACGTTCGCTAACTGCTTCTTCGGCCTTTCTTCGCGCCGGAGCGGCATTCCAAAATGCGGGCAGCCACTTCCGCTCTTTGGGGAGCAGTCATTTTTGCATCGAGAGCATTTGCGTCAGATGCTGTTCCAGATGCTTCCGTTGCTCCGCGCGTGTCGGCCACACCATGGTCGACGACGTTTTCAACGGAGGCACGCTATTTTTCGTGGCACAGCAGCTTCGTTCCAAGTGCCGCCGGAGATGGAAGCGGTGCCCCTGGAAGAGGCTGGCAATTCTATGCACCCTTCGCAGCGCAACTGACCGGAAAACCTGCAGAGGCCATCAGCCTCGAATTCATTGCTCGCGGCGGCTGGGTGAAGTCTGTTCAATCGACACCCGGCCATTCAGGGAGCGTTCAGACGACAACTGACACTGTCTCGTCAGGTACCGTCACCTATCTGGGCCTGCCTGGCATGCAACCGTTTGCTTCGCTCAGCGCGAATCTGCCGACCGGCAAGGCCGCATTGTTCGGCAGCAGCGCGAATGCTCGAATGGATCCGGACCTGGTCGACATCTCGATCTTCGGAGAAGGATATAATATCGGGCCGACTGCGGGTTTCAATTTTCCGATCACCGGTTCACTGATGGTCACAACAAGCGTCGGCTACACCTGGCGCGGGCCTTTCAACCAAGATGCTCCCACTGATCCGACCGCCCCATTTTTAACGAGCAAAGTCGATCCTGGCGACGACCTGACTGCGACCGCTTTGGTAAATTACCAGGCGGGATCATTCTCGGCCGGAGCAACGGGCACGGTCACGTGGGAAACACCGACAAGCGCGAACGCAATACGGACCTTCAAGGCCGGCAATCGCTATCTGGCGTCGTTGCAGTCTTCATACTCCTGGCCCGCACAGCTCGGATCAACATCGTTGAGCGCTTCTTATGTGCACTCAAACCGCAACAAGGTCTTGCTCCCCGGTTTTGATTCTCTCGTCGCAGAGTTTTTCGATTCGAATTCCGATGTCTATCGGATTTCGCTACAGCACATGTTCCCGGCGGGAGCGTTTCAGCTCGGCCCGACCGTCAGCGCACTTTACCGGAACCACAACGGCTATAGTGCGGACACACTGCAGTTCGTGCCATCAAAAACTCGCTGGTCGACAGGACTCCTCGCGCAGTTTGCGCCGTCCCAGTCCGCGACGTTCAACGCGCGTGTCGAGCGTGTCTGGATTCACGAAGGTGATAACCCCGCGGTCAACAGCGAGAAATTGGACGCGCTCGCGGGAGGAATTTTGCCGGCAGCAACGGTTCCTGCCATTTCCGGCAACGGCTGGCAGGCATCGATTGGGATCAACTTCAAACTTTGAGGCGGGACATGAACCGGTTTACATATTCTCTTGTTCTGGCCGCAGCGCCATTCATCACTTTGCCATTAAGCCCAGTTGCACAAGCCGCTTGCCCGAGCGGCTACGCGAGCAATGGCGACTGTGTCAACGAAGCAATGCTTGTTGCTGCGGTTCAGGCAGCGGTGATCTATTCGCAACCGAAGATTTCCCTGACGGCTTATCCGGTTTTGCCGTCACTTGACCGGAGATTCCGATATCCCCACGAGCTGAATCCAAATGTGCAGTCGCCGACGCGCGTTGGCCGCGGTCCATCTGCGACGCTTCCACCACCTCCACCTCCACCCCCGCCTCCGCCGCCACCCAGCGACTGAACCAAATCAGTCGACCAGCACGCTCGAATATCCCGCAACAAGCTTTACCAGATCCGCCTGCCTGCTGACGCCGGTCTTTTCAAACAGCCGGCCAAGGTGGGTTTTGACGGTGGTGTCGGCGACGCCCAAATTCCCTGCAACCTGCCGCACGCCGCCAACATTCACGATTGCGCGAAGGACCCGCAGTTCCGTCGGTGTCAGCTTGTAGGTTTTGCCGATCACCTCCGACGGCGGCTCCGCCTCAAGTTCCGCCTTGCGTACGAAGAGCGCGGCGACAACATTCGAGGCCGCGCCCGCCTTGCGCCTTTCCCCTGCCGTCAATGAAAGAACATGGGCAACATAGCGCTCCCCGCTACGGCCTTTGATGGGAAACGCGGTCCCCTTGCCTGCAGATTCCAGTTCGCTCTTGCTGGCGGCGGCAAGCATCAAATGCAGGGCCTGATCGATTTGCGGGTCGCTGGCGGACAGCCGGCCATGAATTGCGCGAAGAATATCTCCGGTGTCGAGAAGCGAGCGCCCGGTCGCGTTTCCGTGAACGATCTGCGCATCCGCATCGACAAGGAAAATCGCCGGACTGAGCCCATCCAGAATATCAGCGAAGGTCGCCGCTTCCGCCTGGCTCAGATCAATTACCTTTCCGGTGCGTACGGCTCGCCGTACATGCGGTACGATGAGATGCATTCGCCGGCGCATCTCGTCGTCGACCATCCCGCCGGCTTTGCCGCGAATGACGCTGAGATAAGCGCAGCCCGCCGTTGATTTCTCGAGAACGGCATTTGCCGAGTCGACCCAACCCTGCGGTTCCGCCCATTCCCGGTAGAATCGGCCTGCACGGAATTGACCGTAGGACACCAAATCAGGAATGCTGACGATTCGTTCGATTTCGCAATCCGGAAGGTCGGCAACCGGATCAAATTTCCAGTAGGTCTCCGAGTACAGCCGGACGAAATGAGGGTCGATGCCTGCTTGATAGTAGACATTTCCCGATTTGCTGATTGAGTCTCTCGAAAGCAGGCCGGCCGCCTGCCCGCCTGCAAATTCGGCGATATTCGCAAGTACGGTCGTCCACCGGGACGACTCAAGTGCCGCGTCGTAAATCTCACCTATCAGCCGGGTAAGACCCTGATCCTTTTCCATCTTGCTGTGTGTGCTCGTCATGGTGCAGACCAAATCAGCTGCGCGCACAACGCTACGACAAGCGAGCATATATTTTCTTGGACAAGCGCGCAGAACAATTTGCCTGGAACGGCAACTGCGGAAAACAGTAAATAGTTGGAACCATCCACCTGGGGCAGACAAGCGCAGCTAACGGCGCAACGCAGGAACGCCCCCGGTCGTCAAACGTCAGGGAGCTTGCTCACAGCGCGCTATCTCATTTCCGACACTTGTGAAACGACTTTCTGCGGCGTTGTTGCGAACGAGCTGCAACGAATCTTCGAAGTCGACAAATCATGCAGGGATAAAGGCGCAGCACCGCTATTGCGTACTAGCGGCTCGGCGACGCTGCCTGGGATTTGCGCCTTGCGACATCGACGACGTCATAAATCAAGCCGAGCTTTTCAAGTCCCAGAATAATGAGCCCGTTGAGGTCGAACTCGTACCAGGCGTGGGACAGGTAAGCATCGCGAGGGTAGCGATGGTGATTGTTGTGCAGTCCTTCGCCGAAGGTCACAAGCATCATAAAAAATTCGTTGGTCGAGGCATCTTTGGTGTCCTCAAAGCGGCGATAGCCCAGTCGATGGCAGACTGACCCAATGGTGCCGCTTGCCATGACGACAAGGTAAGCACGCAAGAAGCCGGCAAAGAGGATCGTTCCCCACATCGCATGCAGACCGCCAAAAGCATAGCCCCAGGCTGCCGGTATTCCGACCATGGACAGAAAATACCAAAACCACCGAGTCCGCGTGAACATCATCACCATCGGGTCCGCCAACATATCTTTGGCGTAGACGGTGTTATCCGTCATCGTATCGTCAAACAGGAAGCCATTGTTCGCATGCAGCCAGCCCCTGATCTTGCTGGCGAACGCGAAGCCCCTCCCGTCAACGTAGGGGCTATGAGGATCGCCAACATGATCGGCGTAAAGATGATGCCGGCGATGGTTGCCGACCCACTTAAGCAACGATCCCTGGCACGCCATCTGGCCCATTGCACACAAGACAAACTTGACGGCCGTGTTGCACCTGAAGCTGCGGTGTACAAGCATTCTGTGGACCGTCACTCCAATGCCGATCGTCGTGACGCAATACATGATCGCAAAAAGCGACCACTCGATGGGCCCAACGCCTTGCGTAAAGACCCAGATGAGGCCCCCAGTCGAGCCGAGAACAAATACGCCGAAAAGAATCGAACTCTCGATCTGCTTCGCGCGAACAAGTGGACCGCCCACGATAATGCCCGGCGGCAAATCGCTGTGAACGGCAGGCTCGGGAATGAGAGCGCCTTCGGGATAATCGGCCACCGACATTATCCGGTTACTCCGAAGTCATTTTTATCACACAAGCTTGCACGCACAACGGTGCTCCAGGATCACAGTCTATCGGCAATCGCGTAATGGACCGCTAAGGCGTATTCGACGGGGCAAATAAGGGATATTTCCAAAGAAACTGTTTGCGCGAGGCCAAGCGGTTCAACGTGTCGCCGCGCAAGTGAAAAGAGGGCGGCGTCAACCCGCAGCGAAACAATAGATATTTAAGATGAGCGCAGGCACGCGAGCCTCGCAGAACCCGCCGATAAAGGCCTCGTTAAGCAATAATTTTTACGGCAAGGAAACATGGCCCGGGCATTCTGCAGGGACCCAACGCTCGCTCCAGACATCGGGTGCGCAGGCTCGTGGCATTCCTGAAGAATAATACCGGGTCTATCCAGGTCGACTATCTGATGGTGGCCGTCATTTTTTCATTCGTCGTTTTCATTGGCGTCAATGTCGTCACGCTTGCCCTGCAATTCTACTAATTTTGAATTTTCCTCGCCGTAGCAAAGGCTATTTCATCGCATCCTGCGGCGCGTCGAATTTCTTTCATCTTCGTTATGATCCGCCGGCGCTTCGGTGGGCCTGACCGGTAACGATAGCATTGCGGTTTTTTGGCCTCTCTGTAACAACGCATCGCGGCCTCGAACTTCGACGAGCAACCATCCATTGTGCGATTGGCCGGTCTTGATTCGAAGAACCGCACTCGTTGTTCGATCGAGAAATATTCCGTAGCCTTCCCCGTCTCCGACAACAGTGCCAACAAGCGTAAGTTGGGGCCGTTCGGGTTCTGGCGCTTTTACCGTAATCGCCGGAGGCGCGATTGAATTTGCCGCTACTGCCGGCGGCGGCGGCCGCCGCGACGGCGCGAAAATCGGCCGTTCCCGCGTGGCGGACAGATCCTTGAGCGGGATCGCCCAAAGCGGATTTCCGCGCACTTCGCTCGCCGCAATTACACGACTGTCGTCGATGCTGATCGTGCCAGTACCGATTTCCGCAAAATCGGGACCCAAAGCCCCATTCGGCACCGTCGCGGTCGCGACGGCCGTCCCCGAGGCGGCAATCGCGGCCATCAAAACTCGCCGGAAAATTCGCGAGGTCATTTCGTTCCCTGCCACTGGCCTGATACGGTCAGAACAACTCGCATGCGCCCGTTTTCATCTGCCGGCGATCCCGTCGTGGCCTGCACCACGAGCTGGTCGATGAATAGAAACGGCATCCCGGCCTCGAGGTCATAGAGCAGATTCTGAAGTGAAGCCTGATCGAGCTCACAGCTGGCGGTCACACCCACATATCCGGGCCGCCCGCGCTGACCTTCCAATGCGACCTGTGAAGACAGAATGATGCCGCCGACCTTTGTAACCGCCGCTGTAACACGCTGGAGAAGCGACGCCCCGGCAACCGTGACAGTGGGCCCTTCGAGTAAAGGCGAGCCGACGGGGGCTTCTCCTTGCATCTTGCCGTCCCCGCCAAGTTTACGCGCAGCCGGCCGCTCCAGCACCTCGCGCGCCGCGACCGCATCGGCGCGGCGATGCACAACATCCGAGATGGAAATCCATGATCCGGCGGTCAGAACTACTATTGATAGGCCATACAGGACGGCCGCCGCCCGCGGATGTCGCAAAATCACCGGCTCGAGGGAATTGACCGGGCTCATCGCTGGATCGCAAAGCCGCGAGTGATCCGCGCCTCGATGTGAAATCGTTCGCCCGGATCAGTCGGCGAACGCGTCGTGGGCGCAAAAAAGGTTGCCCGGGTGAACTGCGGAGACTGTTCAATCAGTCGTATTAGCGACGGCGCGTCGTGAGTGATTCCGACGATCTGCAGCTTGTCTCCGTCCACACGAAGCTCGGTCGCAAAAGTGTGGTCCGGCAGGACTCGCGACAACTCTTCAAGGACAATAACCGTCGATGGCGTTTCGCGCTTGTGAAGTTCGAGCATGTGCTGAAGGGTTTGAGCGCCGTCTGATCCGATCCTGCTTACGATACGGCGTGAGTCTGCAGCACGGGACAAGGCTTCGTCTCGCTGCGCGTCAAATATGGGGCCGAGAATCTGGTCGGCGGTCACGCCAAGGAAGGCCGACGCTGACGCCGCCATCAGCAGACCCGCAATCGCACGACGCATGCTGACGCCGCCGAGCGTACCGTTGCCTTTGGAGCTCAGAACCTCGATCCCGCATGACCCCGCCGGTTCACTTGTCGAAACTGCGATGGATCGCACTCCAAGGTCGCATAGTGCGCGCAAGTAAGGTTCGACAGACGTCCGAGGTGTCGCGGCGATGGTCACCGCAATTCGATCCTTGCTGATTTCAGCCGCGGGTGCCCAGCCGAACGCGGCTTCCTCGGCGGTCCAGGGCGTGAGACGATCAAGTTGCGACCGCACGACGCCTTCAAGGAATTCCGCGGCGCGCTTGGGCAGGTCGAGTGACTGAAACAGAAACCGGCGAGGATGGAGTGCAAGCTCGACCCGACCGCCGCGCAGTGCTTTCGTGACAAAATCGGCAAGCTCCTCGGAAATTCGACCATCGGCGATATGGACTGGACCTGATGTCTTTCCCGCAGGAAGCTCAATACGAAAGCGATCCGTATCCTCTTCAACCAGCCGCACGCATTGCATGCCTCGCACGCGTTCAAGGTTCTCGTTCGCGATCGTGGCGACGCAGTCGATCCAGGTCCAAAATCCTCGGGCGAGAGAGCGGATATTCACCTGTGCCCTTCCGCAACCGCTGCACGCGTGGGCAACCATTGTTGGTCTCGTTGAAGTGACAGGACGCGATAGGGCTCTGTACGGCTGCCAACAACGATGACCGCTTCAGACGTCGTGCGACGACCGCTGTCGAAGGCCATTTGAACCGTCACGCGTATCGCCTTGCTGCCGTTTGATGTGATTTCCGCCGGGCGGGATTCTCCCCCGGCGGAGGAAGGCTGCTTCAGCAAGAGGTCTCGATCAATCAGAGCAGCGCCCAGCCGTTCAGGCGTCATGTCGGGCAATGCAGCGAGAACTTCAGGCGCAGCGTCGAGAACATCAATCTCGGGTTGGCCGCTATAGACCGTCACAAAGGGCATCGCGCGCTCAACCATCGCCGGCGGGATGCCGACCACGAGCGCAAGCTCTCCTATATGCGTGAAAGATGCGCCGCGCGGGCCGTAATCAAGGCCGGCCGCCCGGTACAGCGATTCTTCGCCATATTGCGAGCCTTCGGGAGGCGCCGAACGCCAGCCGATGATGCGGTCAGCGTATTGATCGGCATCATCCGGACGCGCGCCGAAGACGCGGAAAAGCCCCGCCAGTAGCGGCTTGGACGCCTTGTTGAGATCTATCCTTGCGGCTTCAGAGCAGAAGACCACGGTCACATTGGCCGTATTCATGCGAAACGCAAATTGGCCCTTGGATGGACGTTGTTTTTCCGGTGCCGCGGTTACCTGATAGGCGGCGAGCTCAACTGCCGCGGAAATCAGTGCCTCCGCACGAATATCATCATCGAGGAGAGCCAGAGATTCCGCAGCGTTTGCCATATAGATCGAATAGACCGAGGCCAGCGCCGCAAGCGCTCCGAGAATCCACAGCGCAGCCACCACGATAAAGCCATCGTCGGACTTCCGCAGATGACCAGAACGCCCCTTCACTATTCTCCTCCACTCGCTCGTGATGGCGCGTCCTTGACCTCATCACTTGCAATCTCATCGCAATCATCGCTGTTGGCACATTGTGCCGGCAGTTCGGCCCGGATTGCGGCAACAGTGGAAAATGGCAGAACCCGCGCGGTTGACGCATCGCGAATCGTCAGGCGAACAGTTTTCGGCAGGCCAGGTTCGTCGTGCCAGGTATCCTTCCAGACGCCATTCGCGCCCGCATAGGAAAACGTCACTCGATAAGGCGAACGCAGAAGCACCACCGGGTTGCGGAAATGGGCGATGGAATCAAGACCCGGAATGAACGCAGTACTGGACCGCACCAAGGCCTGACCTTGCTGGCCGGCGGTTTCACCGATCTGGATCAGGTCCAGGCCGGATCGGCTATTCGGCCCGATCGATGAACGAACAAAACTAACCGACAATTCATTGCCTTCGAAAAGCGGGCGATTGGTCTTGCGATTAGGTATGACAAACTCGGCTGAGGCGAGGTCCGCGACCAACCGCTCGACCGCAACCGCCACCTGCTCAGTCCTCTGCACCCGCGAAAAACCGCGATTCCAGTTCGGCAGCCATTGCGCGGTTACCGTGGCGAGTGCGGTCAAGATGAGTCCCATCAATATAGTCGCCACCAGGGCCTCAACCAGCGTGAAGCCCGCTATATGCCATCGCCGTTGCATGGCTCGTGTCATTCGCCGGGCCGGGGTTTGAGTTGAACGGTGGCAATCTGAAAGATTCGTCCCTGCGGCGAACGCGCCGTTACCACCACCGTTTGCGGTATCCATGGCGAAGGCAAGTTGGGATCGATCCCCGGCACGGCGAGCGGCCCCCTGTCGATGCGCCAGTGATAGCCGCCGCGTTCCCCGGATAAGCTGCCCGTAGCCTGGTCACGGTGAGGCAGGACAGACGCTAGCGCCCGCACCGTTTCAATCAGTGCAACGTGGTCGGCGAAAGCATGCACGCCGCGTACCGACGTCGCCATGAGTCTGCCGATGGCCGCCAGTACGCTGACGACCACCGCAAGAGCGACCAGGGCCTCAATGACCGTAAACCCGGCCTCGCCGGAACACCTAGAGCGCGCTGTAGGGAACAACATCGACCGCTCCAGTCAGCCAATTGACGCGAATTGCGTAGCCGCTTCCTGAGTGCGTGAGCATGATGCTGCCTCCGCACGACATTCCGGAGGGCAAGAAGTTGACCGTCGAAATGACAGTGCGGCGGTTGCATGTGTCGGGCAAAATCGCATCCACGACGATGTCGCCGGGTATGTGCAGCAGATCTCCGGTTGCGCCGGACCGGATCGAGCGAGCCTGGGCGTCGACACTTGTCGATACCTCGATATGACGACGGATGGCGGCATTACGATCGGACGAGAGCATCGCTGCAGCTTCGATGGCGTAAGCCTCCAGTCGCGGCCGGAATGTTCCCGTGGGCATTCTCGGCAGAAGAATTGCCGCAAGGAGCGCGATCACCGCCAGGACGCAGATGATCTCGATCAGCGTAAAGCCCTCCCGACGCAAATCGCGGTCACGGCGACCAGCTGGTAATGTCGGCCGCTGTGCCATTGCCGCCCTCCTGGCCGTCGGAACCGAGAGAAATCACGTCATAGGCGCCGTGTTCGCCCGGCGATCGATAGACATAGGCCTTGCCCCAGGGATCGAGGGGCACGTTTCCACCTTTAAGGTAAGGACCGTTCCATGCTGTCGAGCCGCCTGATTGCTGGACCAGCGCAGTCAGTCCTTCGGCACCCGACGGATAACGGCCGGTGTCCAGATAATAGAGATCAAGCGCGCTTGCGAAGCTCTGGATCTGGATCCTGGCAGCTTTGACCTTTGATTCGCTTAGATAGTTGAGCACGCGCGGACCAACGAGCGCCATGATCAGTCCGATGATTGTGATCACGACCAGGATCTCGACGAGCGTAAATCCGCGTTGATCTCGCTTGCGGATGCTTTGTGTTCTCCTTTGACCGAGCGCAAATGTTGCCTGCTGCACGAAGTGCCTCCTCTCGCTATCCAACAATCTGGCTGACGGACAAGAGCGCGGTCATCACCGAGACGATAAGCCCGCCGACCACCACGCTGATCGCGATAATGGCCGCCGGACCGGCGACGCCCACGATGCGGTCGAGGCTGCGTTGAAGTTTGGCCTCGTAGAAATCGGCAACTCGGCTGGAGAGCTGGGCAAGCTGTCCGGTCTCTTCGCCGAGCCGCAGCATGCGCACGGCCATTGGAGGGAGCATTGACGTCGTCGCAAGCGCATCAGAGAGCTTCCCGCCATGACGGACGCGGTCTGCAGTGACCGTCCAGATCGCATTGCTGCTGACCGTCGACATGATGTCGACGAGTATCCGAAGCGTGGCCGTGAGATTGACACCGCTGCTCAAAAGAATCGCGAGATTGCGGCAAAAAAGTCCCGAACGATAAAAACCGAAGGCCGTACGGACGAATGGCAGTTGCGAAGCCCGGGCGATGATCGCCGCCCGGACAGGCGACTGCCGCAAGGCGAGCCAGGCGCCGATCAGTATCAGCGTGGCGCCGATGCCGACGGCCGCCATGTGGGCGTGAAGCACATCGGAAAAATCGAGAAACACGCCCACCTGTGGATCCAGCTTGGCATTGAGGTCGCGCAATACGGCGGAGAACTGAGGCAGAACGAAAAGCAGAAAGAAGCCCAGAACCCCACAAGCCGCGGCCAGTACGAAGGTGGGGTACTGCAGCGCATCGATGAGCTTGCGCCGCAGTGCATCGGCGCGGGTGCGTTCTGCGGCGAGCAGGTCGAGAATGTTGTCCAGCGCTCCGGAACTCTCACCGACTCGTACAAGTGCCACATACATTGGCGAGAACAACTCGCCGTGGTGAGCAATGGCTTCAGCAAAGCTTTCGCCGGACATCACCGCCGATTTGATTTTTTCAACGATCGGCCGCAGCCGGCCGACCTCTATATCGTTGGCGAGAAGATCGAGTGCGGCATGAAGGCGCGCGCCTGCGCGCAGCAACAGGGAAAGATCGCGAGTGAAGATGGTGACGTCTTCAGGCCGCGGTCGGCCGAGAAACGCCGCGGCCATGCGAATAAAATTCCGCTCGCGCTCGGCAAAAGTTTCTATCGGGACGAAACCGAGATATTCAATCTGGGCGGAAACATCGGCTGCGGTCACGGCGACAATCGAACCGCTGACAATTTCGCCGTTCTGCGTCAATGCCCTGTATTGAAACTTCGGCATGCCATCACCGGATCGTCGCGACACGAAGAACTTCGGCCGGCGATGTCATTCCCGACCGGCACTTGGCTGCGCCATCCTCGATCATTGTTGTCATGCCGGCGGCTGCCGCCGCTCTGTCGACGGTTGCCGCATCGGTTTCCGCCCCAATAAGGCGGCGTAGATCGTCCGTCAGTTCAAGGATTTCGAATATGCCGACACGCCCGCGATAGCCGGTACCGCCGCAACGTTCGCATCCCTGCGGATCGTGGATCGTCTCGCCGACTGCGAGACTTACGGCAGCAAAGCGCGGGTCAGCTGCAAGGTCTGTGGGCCGGAGTTGCCGACGTCTCTTGCAGTGTTCGCAAAGCTGACGCACCAACCGTTGTGCGACGACCGCCCGCAGGGTTGATTTCAGCAGGAAGCTCTCGACCCCGAGGTCGAGCAAACGCGGTATTGCCGCGGCGGCTGTTTCAGTGTGCAGCGTGGTCAGCACCAGATGGCCCGTCAACGCCGCGTGAATCGCGATGTGGGCGGTTTCGGCGTCGCGGACCTCTCCGACCATGATGACGTCGGGATCCTGCCGCACGAAGGCCCGTAGTGCGGTTGCAAAGGTCAATCCGATCGCGGGCTTGACCTGCGACTGACTGACGCCCTGGATCTCGTATTCGACAGGGTCCTCGATGGTGAGGATCTTTCGTGTCGCTTCGTTGAGGAGCGAAATCATCGTCGCGAGGGTCGTTGTTTTTCCGCTGCCTGTCGGTCCCGTGACGACAATCATCCCATGCGGCAATTTGAGAAGCCGCGAGATGGTCCGATCGTCCGCGCCGGAGAAGCCCAGCTTGTCGATTGAGAGGATGCCGCGATCCCTCGGAAGCAGACGAATGACCGCCGATTCCCCGTGCTGTGTCGGCATGATGGCAACCCGAATATCGAGTTCGGTCCTCGCGACACGAACGCGCGCCGCGCCATCCTGCGGGAGCCGGCGCTCGGCAATGTTAAGGCCGGCCAAAATCTTGATTCTCGAAATCACCGCCTGGGCCAGCACACCGGCCGGCGCCGGTTCGGCGCGCAGCATGCCGTCGACACGCATGCGGACCGCGAGGCCGTTGCGGAACGGCTCGACATGGATGTCACTTGCGCGCAGCTCCGCCGCCTTTTCCAGGAGATCGTTGACGGCATGGACGACCGGGGCGCCGGAGGCCAGATCGCGAAGATTGTCGATGTCGTCGTCGTCGTCGGTGCCGCGTGTGAAGCGGGTCTCGACCTCCGGCCCGGCCAGCGGCACCTCATCTCCATCGATCTTCTCGGCAAGCGCCGTCGCGATGTCGTCGAATGACGCGACCTCTATTTCGACCGGCGCACCCAGAACGATTTCAGCCGCCCGCACGCAGGCGGTGTCGCCGGGATCGGCAATCGCCAGCCTGAATGAGCCCTTGGCGTGCTGATAGGGAAACGCGTCCATCTCGCGCAGGAAGCGGCGAGAGAATTTTTGTCCAGCAGGCGAGCCCGCCAGCAATTGCGGCAAGGAGATTCGCGGCAGGCCGTAGAACCGCGCCACTTCGTCGGCAAAGTCGCCGGCTGACAGACCGCTGGATTGCCAGAGCCGTCGCAACGCGCCTTGTCTGCCGTTTCCCCCGGTATTCGAATGTGCAGCAGCAACACCCGTCATGCGGCCTTTCCCGCCCAGGTAATTCGCAAACTCCGCTGCATCATGCGCAATCATCACGGATGGTACCGGTGCAGTCTGACAGACTTGACTGACAGACTTGTACCTGAGTCATTTTCATGCGTCGACAAATGAAGTGAGAATTGCGCGATAAGCAACGTCGATGTCGCTGTAAACAATTTCTCCCAGGAATTTTTTGAGCACGAAAGCGCGAACAGCGGCCGTTGAAAATCGAAATGACCTTGCCGCCGCTGAAAAACATTGGGCGACGAACCGGTCTGCCTGGCTGTCGTTCCGGGCACGAAAGCTCGCAGTACCGTCCAAGCTGAATCCGGGATTTCCACCTACCCTGCATGCTGATTCGGGGTTCTACAAATCTGTCACATAACTCCGTTACTCATTTCGTTTCCGGATCGGCAGACCGCTGCCTGCGGGACGCCGGCGCGCGACGCCTGAAACGATGGTGGAGTTGCGTGTCACGCGTCGGCAGGCCGCCGTACCGGCTGGGGTCGGTCCACGGCGCGTGCATTATCTTGAGTATTCTGTTTTTTTGCGCATGCCTCGGCGCCTGCAATGTGACAACGGCCGATGACGGTGACAGCCGCGCGCCTGACGCTTTCGACAGAATCCGTGCGGTCGATCTCATGCCGCGTTCGCCCGTGGTCACGGAGCCGAATGGCGGAATGCCCGACCGTCGTCAGGCGGCAGTCTATACCGGTGCTGCCGTTGCAGCGCCCGCGACGTCCGATACACGGGCGCTGGCACACGCCACTGAGGGCGGCGAAGGTTTTGAGCTGAATTTCGAAAATACGCCGGTCACAACCGTCGCAAAGGTCGTGCTCGGCGACATTCTGGGCGTCGGCTACACAATCGATCCGCGTGTTCAGGGCACAATAAGCCTCGCGTCAGGCAGACCTGTGCCCAAAACTGACATCCTGTTCGTGCTTGAAAATGCTCTTCGCGTGAGCAACGTCGTTCTGGTCCGCGAAACCGCGGGTTATCGTCTCGTCCCCCTTGGTGATGCCGTCGGCACCGGAAACGTCGACGCGGATCCGGCCATCGCCGAACCCGGCTACGGAATATCCGTCGTGCCGCTCCACTATGTGTCGGCACAAACGCTGATCAAACTCCTCGACAGCTTTGCCACCAGGCCCGGCACCGTTCGCGCCGACGCCGCCCGCAACATACTGCTCATTCAGGGCAGCGGCGCCGAGCGGCGCGCGGCAATTGAGACGGCGCTCAGCTTCGACGCCGAGTGGATGCAAGGGGAGTCGGTCGGCATCTATCCGGTCCGCAACAGCACGCCGGAGCCGATCATCACGGAGCTCGAGAAAATCGTCGATGCGGGAGAAGGCGGACTAAGCCAGAATCTCATAAAATTCCAGTCAATCGGCCGGATGAATTCGATCCTTGTGGTTGCGCGCAGGCCTGAGCTGCTCAAGACGGCGGCGATCTGGATCAAGCGCCTCGACAATGGCGACAGCGGCGCCACCAGCGTGCGCGTCTATCGCGTGCGCTACGGCGAGGCGCGCCAGATGGCGCGTGTCCTCAACGACATATTCCTCGGGGGCGGCGGTGGGGGGCTTGATTCGCCGGCCAATCAGATTTCGCCGGGATCCGGGGCGGTCGCGACGTCAAGCGGCGAACAGATGGGAGCAGCCGGCCAGTTCGGTTCCGGCTTCGGCACCCCCGCGAATGGCAACAGCCGGGTGAGACAGCAGCTTGGCGTCGCGCCGCCCGGTCAGCGCTCTGCCGAAGCATCGGCCGTGCCTGCGGTTGCCAGTGCGGCGGCCGCAATCGGCGACCGCACCGGATCAGGCGGCACACCCGTGCTGACCGGCGTGCGAATAACGCCCGATGTCGTCAACAACACATTGCTCATCTATGCGAGTCAGCCAAACTACCGCATCATCGAACGGGCGCTGCAGCAGATCGACCGGCCGCAGATGCAGGTCGCCATCGACGCGACGATCGCCGAAGTCACGTTGAACAACGATCTCAACTATGGCGTCCAGTTCTTTCTGACGAGCCATGACCTTGGCCTGAAGCCGGATAAAGGCTCGCTGCTGAATTCCGCCGCGACGCAGCCGCCGGCCGTCAATGCGTCAGGGATTGCCAACGCCTTTCTCAACCGCGCATTTCCCGGCTTCAATTTCCTGGTTGGCCCGGAGGCGCAACCCACCGTCATTCTCGACGCTTTGCACGCGGTCACGAGCGTCAAGGTCCTTTCCAATCCGTCGCTCGTTGTCATCGACAACCAGCCCGCCATTTTGCAGGTCGGTGACCAGGTCCCGATCTCGACCGGAAGCGCGACCGTGCTGACCACCAGCAACACGATCGTCAATACGATCGACTATCGCGATACCGGCATCATCCTGCGCGTCGTACCGCGCGTGAACGTCAATGGCATCGTGCGGCTCGACATCGAGCAGGAAATCAGCAACGTCGCCCCCAGTTCCGCCAGCGCCGGAAGTGCTTCGCTGACGCCGACCGTATCGCAGCGGCGCGTCAAGAGCTCGATCTCGGTCGCCAGCGGCCAGACCGTGTTGCTGGCGGGCTTGATCAGCGAACGCCAGGAGCGCGGGAGCAACGGCATTCCCCTGCTCGACAAATTGCCCGAACCATTCGGCGCCGCTTTCTCGCAGCGGACCAACGGCGTTGCACGCACTGAACTGATCATCTTCATCCGGCCGCAGATCATCCGCGACGGCGTCGACGCACACTTTGTTGCTGAAGAAATGAGGGCCAAGCTGCGCGGAACGGCCGGTGCCATGGCGCCGAACGGCCCGCTGACAACCAAAATCCGGTAGGCGGGTCGCGCCATGCGGGCAAAGCCCATGCTCTTGAGAGGAAAGAACCGCATGGTGGCGGCGGCATTTTGCTCGTCGGCAGCCGGGATTGCGGTCAGCCTTGCGGTCGCGCCGGACTGGCATGGCGTTTTCGGTGCCGGTCTTGCCGTGATCATGTGCGTTATCGCGGCAATTGACGCGCGATATTTCATCATTCCCGACGAGCTTAGTATCGCCGCGATTGTGCTCGCGCTGGCCGCGGCACGCCTCGAGCCCGCCGGAAGCGCTGACGAGGTCGCCTGGGCGGTCGCGAGAGGCGCTGTGCTCGCGCTTCTCTTCCTGATCCTGAAAGTCGCCTACCGGGCATTCCGGAAAAAGGATGGTGTGGGCATGGGAGACGTGAAACTTGCGGGAGTCGCAGGCGTCTGGCTCGGTTGGCAAACTGCCGCAATCACGATCGAGTTCGCGGCGCTGTCTGCCCTGATCAGCTACACTGTCTGCTGCTGTCTTTTCAAACGCTCGCTTCGCACGAATGCATTCTTGCCCTTCGGATTGTTTTTTGCGCCGGCAATATGGCTCGGCTGGCTGATTGAAGCCGTACAGATCTCCCCACCTTAAGGATCACCGGCAGTGAAGAATGTCACAACAGCGCTCGGCCTTTCCGTTCTTCTGATTGTGTCCTGTCCTGCTGGAGCAGGTCCGCGACTGGACGGGACCGGAAAATTCGCAAGAGCCAATGACCTTGCTGCGGCCGGGAGAACCGTCACCCTGGCAAAACGCGGAAATTCACGGGCGCAGGGCCTGCTCGGATTGATGTATGAGTACGGTAACGGCGTCCCGCAAAGCGACGCGGAAGCGGCCTATTGGTATCGCCGTGCAGCTGACCAGAGCCATCCGACAGCGCAATATCTTCTTGGGCTCATGTACGAGAAAGGCCACGGCGTGAGTCAGAGTGACATGCAAGCTTATGTGTGGCTGTCGCTGGCGGCCGCAAATGCGCCGCGCCCTGCAAAGGAATACTACTCGCGGGTCCGCAATGCGGTTGCTGCAAAGTTATCACGAGCCGAAATCATTGAAGCTCAGGCATGGGCGGCGCAATTTTCATCTGCGTCACGCTGATGATTGGCGCCGACGTCCGGGAACTGAGTGCCGCCCATGTCATTGGCGTTTTCGCGGCGAAGCCTATCGCAGCGCAGCGTAACCAGCCTTTGGGTATATGCCCAATTTACGTTGCGGGCCTATTAGCCGCGCTGTAATGATCTCCACATCATAAATTATGGGGGCGACGATGTGGAACCAGATCTACAATCCACTGGGGAATAGTTTCTTGTCGACCTGCGCCGCCGCGCTTCCGGTCGTCACGCTTCTGGTGCTCATCGCGTCAAACAAGGTGAAAGCGCATATCGCAGCGATCGTCGCGCTGATCGTCGCGAACTTCGTCGCCATCGTCATCTTCACCATGCCGGCGGACATGTCGCTGCGCGCGACCGTACTTGGCGCCGTTACCGGCTTCTTCCCCATCGGCTGGATCGTCCTTAACGTCATTTTTCTCTACCGGTTGACGGTGGAAAAGGGCGCATTCGAAACGCTGCAAAGCACGATCGGCGGCATGACCGAGGATCGCCGTCTGCAACTGCTTCTGATTGCGTTTTCCTTCGGCGCCTTCTTTGAAGGTGCGTCCGGCTTTGGGACGCCCGTGGCGGTAACGGGCGCAATCCTGATCGGCCTCGGCTTCTCCCCGCTCGCTGCATCCGGGCTCTCATTGATCGCCAACACCGCGCCGGTTGCATACGGCGCACTGGGCACGCCGATCGCAGGCCTTGCCAGTGTGACAGGCCTCGATCCGTTCCTGCTTGGCGCAATGGTCGGCAGGCAGCTGCCGTTCTTCTCGCTGATCGTCCCGTTCTGGCTCATCTGGGCATTCGCCGGATTCAAGGGAATGAAGGAAATCTGGCCGGCAATTCTGGTCACCGGCGTCTCTTTCGCAGTCCCGCAATTCCTGATTTCAAACTTCATCAATCCGTGGATCGTCGACATCGGCGCATCGCTGATCTCCATGGCATGCCTCATCGGATTCCTGAAAATCTGGCAGCCGAAGGTGATCTGGACCTCGCCTGCGCTTCGCAGCCATGACGATTCCGCCGCGAGCATGAGCAAAAAGCCGGCGAAATCTTCCGCGAAGCCGACAAGGGCGCAGGTGTGGGCCTCGTTGCTGCCCTGGATCATCGTGTGCGTGATCCTGCTGCTGTGGGGCACCAATGCGGTCAAGGCCGCACTTAACGCCTACGCGACGTGGAATTATCCGGTTCCCGGCCTGCACAACATGATCAACAAGGTTGCCCCCGTTGTTCCGGCGCCGACCAGGGAAGGCGCGGTCTTCTCGTTCACGTGGCTGTCCTATACCGGCTCCGGCATGTTGATCGCCGCGATCATTTCCGGCTTCCTGATGGGCTTCTCGCCCGCCCGCCTGGTGGCTGAATACGGCAAGACGATCAAGGTGTGCGGCTACTCGCTCATCACCATCTCGGCGATGCTCGCGATCGGCACGCTCACGCGCCTGTCGGGAATTGACGCCACGCTCGGCCTGGCATTTGCCGGCGCCGGCGTGCTTTATCCCTTCTTCGGTACGTTGCTCGGCTGGCTCGGCGTCGCTCTCACCGGGTCCGACACCGCTTCCAATATTCTGTTCGGCAATCTGCAGAAGATCACGTCGCAACAGCTGGGGCTGTCGCCGATTCTCATGAGCGCCGCCAACTCGTCCGGCGGCGTGATGGGCAAGATGATCGACGCGCAGTCTATCGTCGTCGCCTCGACCGCGACCAACTGGTTCGGCCACGAAGGATCAATCCTGCGCTTCGTCTTCTTCCACTCGATCTCGCTGGCATGTCTTGTCGGCATTCTGGTGATGCTCCAGGCCTATGTGTTCACCGGCATGATCGTGCACTAGCGCAGGCATTGTCCGGAAGAAAAACATCCGCCCTGCTCCTTCCGGTGCAGGGCGGATCTTCTTTTGACAATAACCGGCTATAGCGTGATCGGTCCAATTTGAATCGTCATTGGCATCCACGTCTTGAGATAGCGAAAATCTAAAGACGTGGATTGGCCGGAACAAGTCCGGCCATGACGAACTGAGAGACTTCGCCACACACTCTGCGTCATGCCCGCGCTTGTCGCGGGCATCCACGTCTTTCTTAACAGCGCATCAGCAAATCAAGACGTGGCCGGGACAAGCCCGGCCATGACGTTGTGAGGCACGGTGCCGCCTCGCAAAAGTCATTCCGGGGCGCGAGCCACCGGGTCCGCGCAAAGCGCGGCCCGATGATAAACTCCGCGAGCGAGCCCGGAATCCAGACGCCCACACAGAGTCTGTTTCTAGATTCCGGGTCCGCGCTTACGCGCGTCCCGGAATGACCGCTGAGAATCTTTGCTGTCTCTCCACGTCATGCCCGGCTTTATGCCGGGCATCCACGCCTTTCTTTTTTCGCTGCTATTCCAAAAACAAGGCGTGGATGGCCGGAACAAGTCCGGCCATGACGAATGAGAACTCTCGACGTCGCGACCGTTGTCTTGTCCGCACCACCTCTCCACGGCATGCCCGCGACACAGGCGAGCGAAGCGACGCCGTTGTTCGAACGGCTATGCGCTGGCATGACGAGTCAATTTAGACCGATCAGTCTCTAGACCAGGTCCGGCATCGCGGCGCGATCGAGAAACCACCAGAGGCGCCCCGCCGGACGAACTCGCGCCGCGGGCGCCTCGGCGTCTCCGCCGCGAATACTCGCAAGAATGCGAGTCTTGTCCGCGCCGGTCGCCAGAAAGACGACGTTCCGGCTGCTGTCGAGAACAGGATAAGTCACTGTAATGCGCGTTTCCTGCGCCTGGCGGGAAACCGCAACAGCCCATCGCCGGTTCTCGTGAAGCGCGGGGCTCCCGGGAAACAAGGATGCGGTATGCCCATCTTCCCCGACTCCCAGGAACGTCACGTCGAAGAGCGGTCTGCTGCCATCCAATTGTCTGGTGCCGTAGAAGGTCTGCAACTCATTTTCATAGGCCGCCGCCGCCTGCTCGGCCGACAGGCCCTGCGTCGGGATCGGGTGCACGCAATCATCGCGAACGGGGACGCGCGAAAGAAATGCGTCCCGCGCCATGCGGAAATTGCTGCGTGCGTCATTGTGGGGAACAAATCGCTCATCGCCCCAGAACCAGTGCACGCGGTCCCAGGGGAAGCGCGCCAGGCAGGCTTCACCTGACAGCCGTTGATAGAGCCGTTGCGGCGTCGATCCGCCGGACAGGCAAACCGCAAACCGCTCCATCGAGCGGCAGGCGAGTTCGCATAGCCACCGGGCGGCATGATCAGCCAGCATCTCTGCCGTATCGAAAACCTGCCACTGGCCCCGTTCCTGCGCCACCGTCGTCATGCGTCTATCGCTTGTCCCAAAGACGCACGCCTCCGACAAAGGCCTTGTCATTGTCTCCGCGCAACGTGTGCGGCGGCAGATGCTTGATCTTCCCCGCGTTACCTCCTCCGAGCACGACGTAGTCAGGCTCCAGCGCGGCCCTGAGCATCTTGACCACCGCGGCGACATGCGTGCGCCACTTCTTCAGGCCGGATCGCTCCAATCCGTCGCTGCCGAGGTAGTGCTCGAATGTTTTTCCCTTCTTGTATGGCAGATGCGCAATCTCCATCGGCTCAATTATCCCGTCGATGATCATCGCCGATCCCAGACCCGTGCCCAGACCCAGAAACAACATCCGGCCGCCGCGGTAACTGCCGAGAGCCTGCATTGCCGCGTCATTGATGACCTTGACGGGCCGATGGAACGCCTTGTGAAAATCGAATCCCATCCAGCCTTTTCCGAGA
>DATEKG010000302.1:0-17007 GCA_035277565.1 Pseudolabrys sp. | reverse complement strand
TCGGCGGCATAGGCGAGGGCGCTGGTTCCGATCGCGCCGGTCTCAAGGCTCGCTGTTTCAAACGGCTGAGCGGACGCGACTTTCGGCAAATCCGGCCCGGTCTGGATGGCGCCGCGCCAGTATCCTCGATTGTCGAACAGGCTGCTGCCCAGCGATGCTGTCACGAAAGTCTGTCTGGCAGGCTTGACCGTGGCGACTGCAACTGTCGTCGTTTTCGGCCTCTGCGTCGGCAGCGGAACGATGTGGTCGACGCTTATGGATTTCGGCCTGGGCTGGCTGATGGAGGCGACTCTCAGAGGAGCCCGGGAGGAACGCGGAGCGGGCTCCTCGCTGACCTCGTCGGCATCCTTACCGCCGCCGAACAGTCTGGCGAACAGACTTCGCTTTGGCTTTTCCGCATTCTGCTCGGCGCTTGCCGTGATGACACCGGATTCGCGAGCGGCTTCAAGTGACGTTTCCGACGGTCTGTTTCCGCGGCGTTCGACATCGGCTAAAGCCAGCGCATAGCCGCGCAGAGGGTGTCCGTCCGACGGAACGTGAACGGTGCGCCCGTCGGGAAATACTTTGACAAGCTGATCATGCGTCATCCGCGGCCAGTGGCGGATGGTGCCGGTGTCCAGGTGAACGAAAGGCGAGCCCGACGTCGGGTAAAATCCGACACCACCGCGCTGGAGGTGCAAGCCGACTTCACGGATTTTTTCCAGCGGCACGCCCGGGATGAAAAAATCCATCGCCTGCCCATTGATGTGCTGACTGAATTGCGCCACTCCGCCCGAACGGGCGCGCAACATCGCATTGGTTTCAGGCGAGCGATACCCGCATACGACATCGATCGGCTGTGTGGCGCCAACTTCGCGGTAAGTCTCCCACACCAGATCGAACAAATGCGGATCCATGTGGGTCGACTTTTCCTTGCGCCAGTCGCGCATGAACCAGTCGAGCTTCTTGAGCGCCGCTTCATCATAGCGGCCATTGCGCTTGTAGGTGATCGTGATGTCTTCGCCGGTGTGCAGGTGGTGGAACGAGAGCGTGCGTGTATCGCCTTCCGCGACGGCGTTCTGCAGTGAGCTGCTGGCGCCGAACAGGAAAAAGCCGGCCATGCTTACGCACGCGCCCGCACGCGCCAAAGCAACAGCGAATGAGCGCTCGCGCGCCGAATCAAATATCAAAGCTCTGTCCCGTGAAGATACCCGTCCCACGTCCCCGTCACGTCCCCGTCGGGCCGCCGTGACGGCAGCCCCGTGAGTGTTTATCGGGATCGGTTAATGAGAACTTAGCGCCGGTCCCCCGTCCATCCATCTCCTCCCTAGCCGGGGAATTGGGCCGAAAACGGGGCGCTTATCAAATTCGGCGGGGATATTTCCCGTCCCGAATAAGGAAGATTTGACCGCAAAACGGCCGGTATTCCGCGGCCTGCGGACGTCAATCGGTCGCGGTATCCTGCGTTAGACCGAGGCCCTCGAGCTTGCGGTAGAGGGTCGACCGTCCGATTTTCAGCCTGCGCGCGACCTCCGACATCTGTCCGCGGTAATGGGAGATGGCAAAACGGATGGTATCGCGTTCGACGTCTTCGAGGGGCCTGACGTCGCCGCGCGGATCGGTGAGCGACAATGAGTGGGCTGCCGCAGGATATCTGCCAAGGCCCAATAGATCGCCGGATTCCGGCAGGCCGGCAGCCATAGCAGGTGCCGGCTCGGCGAGCGGCGTCTCGGGCAATCGATCAGATGCGACCTGCGCCGCGACCTGCGGAAACTCGTCGACACCGATTTCGTCGCCGTCGGCGAGGACGACAGCGCGGAATATCGCATTTTCAAGTTGCCGGACATTTCCCGGCCAGTTGTTCGCCGCAAGAAGCGCAAGACCGCTCGCGCTGATCGAGCGGATACGTTTTCCTTCCTCTGCCGCGATACGTGCCAGAAAGTAACGCGCGAGTTCTGGAATATCGTCACGCCGGAGCCGCAATGGCGGCACGGTGATTGGAAAAACGTGCAGGCGGTAGAACAGATCTTCACGGAACCGGCCGGCCTTCACATCGCTGATGAGGTCGCGATTGGTGGCCGAGATAATTCGGACGTCGACTTTCACACTCTTGCGTCCGCCGACGGGTTCGATTTCACCCTCCTGCAACGAGCGCAATAGTTTCACCTGCACGGGACCGGGCAGTTCGCCGACTTCGTCGAGAAACAGCGTTCCGCCGTCGGCTTCGACAAACTTTCCGATGTGCTTTTCCGTTGCTCCGGTGAACGCGCCCTTTTCGTGGCCGAACAAGATCGACTCGACGAGATTTTCCGGGAGGGCGCCGCAATTGACTGCGACGAACGGCCTGGTGCGGCGCGCGCCCGTGCCGTGGATCGCGCGCGCCACCAGCTCCTTGCCGACACCCGATTCACCCTCGATCAAAACCGGAATGGCCGAGGCCGCCGCTTTCTCAGCGGCCTTGAGGACAGGCAGCATCACCGGTGAACGGGTAATCACGTCGGCAAGGGTCATCGTGCCCTCGCGCCGTCGCCGCAGCCGCTGCAATTCTCCCGCCAGTGCCTTGGTGGCCAGGGCGTTGCGCAACGATACCTGAAGACGTTCTGCGCTTGCCGGCTTGACGACGAAATCCGTTGCGCCGGCCCGCATCGCCGAAACAACATTGTCAATGCCGCCATGGGCGGTCTGAACAATCACCGGAGTGTTGACCCCGGCCTCCCGCATCCGGGCGAGGACTCCGAGCCCGTCGAGGTCGGGCATGACGAGATCGAGCACAACGCAATCGATGCGTGGGGCGTCCGGCCCCGTCAGCAGGCTGACGGCAGCATCACCGCTTTCCACGGTCATGGTGCGGTAGCCGAAGCGCTGGATCATGGATTCGAGCAGCCGGCGCTGGACCGGATCGTCGTCTACAATGAGCACAACTTCCGACATGAAACCTCACGCGCTTCTGTACCGAATTGGGGCAATGTCGCTGCTCTGCCTTAATGGGTTATTAAGTGGGCTGAATGGGCCTCGGGCGTACCGGAAACACGTTGCGTGAAGGCCCTATGTTGAATACCTCAGGCCGGCCATGGCCTCGCCATGGGCACAAATGCCTTAGATGCCGTCCAACTGGTTGTTTCCACGATAGATTGCACCCAAGATTGCCCCCAAGATTGCCCCATGCCCAAGTCTTCATTGCGACGTAAATCGAACAGGAAAACAGGCTTCGGCGCGCTGCCTGAGTGGAATCTCAACGATCTGTATCCCGGCCTCGACAGCCCGGAATTGGCGCGCGATCTTGTGCAGGCCGACAGCGACTGCGCCCGCTTCGAACAGGAATTCAAGGGCCAACTCGCCAGGCTTGCTGCGAGAGAGCGGGCAGGCCACGAACTGGCAACGGCCATCAAGCGGTATGAAGCAATCGACGACAGGCTGGGCCGTCTCGCTTCCTACGCTTCGCTTGTCTACGCCGGCAATACTACCGATCCCGTGCGCGCCAAGTTCTACGGCGACGTCCAGGAACGCATCACCACCGCCTCGCTGCATCTCCTCTTCTTTACACTCGAACTCAACCGCATCGATGACGCCCAGCTCGAAAGCGCCATGCGCGATCCGGAGCTTGCCCATTATCGGCCGTGGATCGAGGATGTGCGGAAAGAAAAGCCCTATCAGCTCGAGGATCGAGTCGAAGAGCTCTTTCACGAAAAATCGGTCACCGGCTACTCGGCATGGAACCGCTTGTTCGACGAGACCATTGCGAACCTGCGGTTCAAGGTCGGTGCAAAAACGCTTGCGATCGAGCCGACGCTCAATCTGTTGCAGGATGCCGACGGCAAGAAGCGAAAGGCGGCTGCCGAGGCCCTGGCAAGGACCTTCAAGGAGAATCTGCGGCCGTTCACGCTCATCACGAACACGCTCGCCAAGGACAAGGAGATCTCCGACCGCTGGCGCGGCTTCAAGGATATGGCGGACGCCAGGCATCTTTCAAACCGCGTCGAGCGCGAAGTTGTCGAAGCGCTCGTTGCAGCCGTGCGCGCCGCCTATCCGAAATTGTCGCATCGGTACTACACGCTCAAGGCCAAATGGTTCGGCAGGAAGCGTCTTCCGCACTGGGATCGTAATGCGCCGCTCCCGAAGGTCGCGCAGCGGACGATTCCGTGGAACGATGCACGCAATACCGTGCTCACCGCCTATGGCGCGTTCTCGCCGCGGATGGCTGAAGTCGCCGATCGATTCTTTGTCAATAACTGGATCGATGCACCGGTTCGTCCTGGCAAGCAGCCCGGGGCCTTTTCTCACCCGACCGTTCCGTCCGCTCACCCTTATGTACTGCTCAATTATATGGGCAAGCCGCGTGACGTCATGACCCTCGCCCACGAGCTCGGTCACGGTGTGCACCAGGTGCTCGCTGCCCCCAATGGCGCATTGATGGCGCCGACGCCGCTGACGCTGGCTGAAACGGCGTCGGTGTTCGGAGAGATGCTGACATTCAGAAAGTTGCTCGCGCAGACCACCGACAAGAAGCAGCGCAAGGCGATGCTGGCGGCGAAGGTCGAGGACATGATCAACACGGTGGTGCGGCAGACTGCATTCTACAGTTTCGAGCGCCTGGTTCACGGCGAGCGGCGTAACGGCGAGCTCACATCGGAGAAGCTGTGCGATCTGTGGATGTCGGTACAGGGCGAGAGCCTGGGGCCGGCAATCGAGCTCAAGCCGGGTTACGAGACTTTCTGGGCCTACATACCGCATTTCATCCACTCGCCGTTCTATGTGTACGCCTATGCTTTCGGCGACTGTCTGGTGAATTCGCTCTACGCGGTCTACGAGAAATCGGCGGGCGGTTTTGCCGAGCGTTACCTGGAGATGCTTTCGGCCGGCGGCACCAAGCATCATTCGGAATTGCTGACGCCCTTCGGTCTTGACGCCCGCGACCCGAAGTTCTGGGACGGAGGCTTGAGCGTCATCGCAAAGTTGATTGATGAACTGGAGTTGCTGGAAAGCCGCTAGTCGCAATGCGCACCGGCGCCGCTCGTTTCACACCCGGCTAATCCCTATATTCGTTGCTCACGGGTTCCCCGCAGGTTCATGACAGTCGATCGCGAAAAAAACCGCTTCTCCGCCCGCGCGCGCCGTTACGCCAGGGTTGGCACGCAGCTCGGCGGCACTGCGGCCCGCTTCGCTGGCGCGCGTTTCTTTGGCGTGCCGCTTGACCGGGCGGCCAATGCAATCGAACTCGCCGCCGCATTGGGAGGTCTCAAAGGCCCGATCATGAAGGTGGCGCAACTGCTTGCCACCATTCCCGACGCGCTGCCGCCGGAATATGCCGGCGAACTGATCAAGCTGCAGAGCCAGGCGCCGCCCATGGGCTGGGCTTTCGTCAAGCGGCGCATGAGCGCCGAATTGGGCGGGAATTGGCAAAAGAAATTTTCGGAATTTGAACACCATCCGGCGGCCGCGGCTTCGCTTGGTCAGGTGCATCGCGCCCGCTCTCTCGATGGTGCGGAACTGGCCTGCAAGCTGCAATATCCCGACATGCAGTCGGCAGTGGAGGCTGATCTTCGTCAGCTTCATTTGTTATTTGCACTTCGAAAGCGCCTCGACCCGGCGATCGACACCAGCGAAATTGCGGTGGAGATCGGCGCCCGGCTTCGCGAGGAGCTCGATTATTTCCGGGAAGCAAAGCATGTCGCCCTGTACGGAAACATGCTGCGCGAAAAAAACGCAATTCGCGTGCCGAAAGTGTGGCCCGAGCTATCGACTGGCCGGCTGCTCACGCTCGATTGGCTGCATGGCCGAAAAATGCTCGAGCACAAGAGCGCCGCGATCGACATACGTAACCGCCTCGCAACCGCAATGTTCACGGCGTGGTGGTTTCCATTCAGCCGCTTTGGCGTGATCCATGGTGATCCGCATCTCGGCAATTACACGGTTTTTGACGACGCCGACGGAGCGCCCGCCGGAATCAACCTGCTGGACTATGGTTGCATCCGCATTTTTCCCCCGAGTTTCGTCGGCGGGGTGGTCGATCTCTATCGGGGACTGTTGCGCGGGGATGACGCGCTCGTGGTCCATGCCTACGAAACCTGGGGTTTCAAGCGGCTTAACCGCGAACTGATCGATGCGCTCAATATCTGGGCACGGTTCATCTACGGGCCGCTGCTCGACGATCGCGTGCGTAGCATCGCCGATGGCGTGAAGCCCTCCGAATATGGCCGCAAGGAAGCATTCCGGGTGCATCAGGCACTCAAGGCGCGCGGTCCTGTCACCGTGCCGCGCGAGTTTGTGTTCATGGACCGCGCCGCGATCGGTCTCGGCGCGGTGTTCCTGCATCTTGCCGCGGAACTCAATTTCTATCGATTGTTCAATGAGACAATTGAAGGATTTTCGGTCGAGGGCGTCGCCGCGCGGCAAACGGCCGCGCTCGCCGATGTTGGCCTGCCGCCGCCCACCAAAGACTGAAACGGGCGCCGCCGTCTTCCCGTTGCCCTGCGCCGCCAATTGCGCTAACCCCTGTGCGCCCGCCTTGCACGAGCGACTCGGAGAGCTTCCCCCATGGCCGACCACGGCACTGTCGAATACGCGACCGCCACCGGAAATGACTATGCCGCGCACGAAAGTTCGTACGTGCGCTTTGTGCACTTCACGCTGGTCGGCATCCTCTATTTGGTGACAGTCCTGTTTGGCCTGGCCACGGGCGGCGTGATGGATCACTGGTTTCTCGCCTTCGTCATCTTTGTCATTGGATTGCTTGGCGCCATACCCGGGCTGCTGAGCGGAGCAACGACACCGAGTTACGTCTCGTTCGGGATTTGTTTCCTGATCTTTGCCTTCACTGGCCTCTCGCCGCACTAACAGACCTTCCGGCCGAGCGGGGAGGCGTGAATGCGAATTGCCGTACCTCGTGAAACCGAAGCCGGTGAGCCCCGCGTTGCGGCCACTCCGGAAACGGTCAAGAAATTCAAATCGTTTGGCGCCGAGGTTGCGGTCGCTCGCGGCGCCGGCATCGCTTCCGGCATTCCTGACTCGGAGTTCGAGGCCGCCGGCGCCCGGATGTCCGATGCCCCCACCAAGGACGCCGACATTGTCCTGAAAGTGCGGCGGCCGGCGCCCAACGAACTGGCCGCGTACCGGAAAGGTGCGCTCGTCATCGCCATCATGGATCCGTACGGCAATGAAGCCGTACTCAAGCAGATTGCCGATGCCGGCCTCGCCGCTTTCGCCATGGAATTGATGCCGCGCATCACACGCGCGCAGTCAATGGACGTTCTCTCGAGCCAGGCAAACCTCGCCGGTTATCGCGCCGTGATCGACGCAGCGGAAGAATACGGGCGTGCGTTGCCGATGATGATGACCGCGGCCGGCACCGTGCCTGCCGCGAAGGTCTTCATCATGGGTGTCGGCGTCGCCGGATTGCAGGCGATCGCGACCGCGCGAAGGCTCGGAGCGATCGTAACCGCGACGGACGTTCGTCCGGCGACCAAGGAGCAGGTGGAAAGCCTCGGGGCAAAATTTCTTGCTGTCGAGGACGAAGAGTTCAAAAACGCGCAGACTGCCGGCGGTTACGCCAAGGAAATGTCGAAAGAGTATCAGGCGAAGCAGGCTGCTTTGGTGGCGGAACACATCAAAAAGCAGGACATCGTCATTACGACAGCGCTGATTCCGGGGCGGCCCGCACCGCGCCTGATCTCGAAGGAAATGGTTGCGTCGATGCGGCCCGGTTCGGTCATCGTCGATCTCGCTGTCGAGCGCGGCGGCAATGTGGAAGGGGCGCAGGCTGGCAATGTCGTCCAGGCCGGCGGCGTCAAGATCGTCGGTTATCTCAACGTGCCGGGCCGGCTCGCAGCGTCTGCATCGGCGCTCTATGCCAAGAACCTGCTGACCTTTGTCGAGACCATGATCGATCGCAAGGAGAAGAAGCTTGCGATCAACTGGGACGACGAATTGATCAAGGCAACCTTGCTGACACGCGACGGTGCGGTCGTGCATCCGAGTTTCCAGAAGTCCGCGGCCTGAGGAGACCAGACATGGAGCAGGTAGCAGCAGCGGTCGATCCCTTCGTCTTCCGCCTTTCGATTTTCGTGCTCGCGGTCTTTGTCGGTTACTACGTCGTGTGGTCGGTCACGCCGGCGCTGCATACGCCGTTGATGTCGGTGACGAACGCAATTTCGTCGGTCATTGTTGTGGGCGCGCTGCTTGCGGTCGGCGTTGCGCTGGCAGCCAATGACGACGGCCCGCTGTGGGCCCGCGCGCTTGGCTTCGTCGCCCTGGTCTTTGCTTCGGTGAATATTTTCGGCGGCTTTCTCGTCACACAACGTATGCTGTCGATGTACCAGAAGAAAAAGAAGTGACGGCGACAATGAGCCCGAACCTCGTCGCGCTGCTCTATCTCGTCGCCGGCGTCCTGTTCATCCTGGCGCTGCGCGGTCTGTCGAGCCCGGATTCGAGCCGTCGCGGCAACCTGTTCGGCATGGTCGGAATGGCCATCGCCGTGCTGACGACGCTTGGCTCGCATCCGCCCGCGAGCTCTGTCGCGTGGGGCCTCGTCGTCGGAGGAATTGCGGTTGGCGGCAGCATTGGCGCAGTGATTGCCCGTCGCGTGCCCATGACTTCAATGCCGGAACTGGTTGCGGCCTTCCATTCGCTGGTCGGCATGGCAGCGGTGCTGGTCGCGGCCGGCGCATTCTACGCACCTGCCGCCTTTGATATCGGCAGCGAGGGTCATATTCATGCGCAAAGTCTGATCGAGATGTCCCTCGGCGTCGCCATCGGCGCCATCACTTTCACCGGTTCGGTGATCGCATTCCTCAAATTATCGGGCCGCATGAGCGGCAAGCCGATCACCTTGCCGGGACGGCACATCATCAACCTCGCGCTCGCCGCGGCCCTGATTTTCTTCATCTACGGCTTTTTTGTCTCGCAGAGCGCCATGGATTTCTGGATTATCGTCGCGTTATCGCTGGCGCTCGGAATCCTGATCATCATTCCGATCGGCGGCGCCGATATGCCGGTCGTGATTTCGATGCTCAATTCCTATTCCGGATGGGCCGCGGCAGGCATCGGCTTCACCCTCGGCAATACCGCACTGATCATCACGGGGGCGCTGGTCGGCTCTTCCGGTGCGATCCTGTCCTACATCATGTGCAAGGGCATGAACCGCTCCTTTGTCTCGGTCATTCTGGGTGGTTTCGGCGGCGAGACCGCCGGGCCCGGCGGCGGAGCCGAACAACGTCCGGTCAAGCTCGGATCGGCGGAGGATGCCGCCTATATTCTCAGGAATTCGTCGAAGGTCATTATTGTGCCGGGTTACGGAATGGCGGTCGCGCAAGCGCAACACGCGCTGCGCGAAATGGCCGACAAGCTCAAAAAGGAGGGGGTTGAAGTCAAATACGCGATACACCCCGTCGCGGGCCGTATGCCCGGTCACATGAATGTGCTCCTCGCGGAAGCAAATGTGCCCTACGACGAAGTCTTCGAACTCGAGGACATCAACTCGGAGTTTGCGCAGGCTGATGTCGCCTTTGTCATCGGGGCGAATGACGTTACCAATCCGGCCGCAGAAGAAGACAAATCATCTCCGATCTACGGTATGCCGGTATTGCAGGTTTGGAAGGCGGGCACGGTTATGTTCATCAAGCGCTCGCTCGCGTCCGGATATGCTGGAATCGACAATCCCTTGTTCTATCGCGACAACACCATGATGCTTCTTGGCGACGCAAAGAAAATGACGGAAAGCATCGTCAAAGCGATGTAAGTGCGCCGTGATTGCGCGCTGAATTTTTCGAACTGATTCAAATTTGAAAATCCACGCACTCATCCCGTTAACCGCGGGACGAAGCGTTTGCGAATTGTGCGTCACTAACAGTGGACGAGCGCGTTGCAATAAATGATTCATGCGGCCGCAAATTGACGAGTGGCAGATTTGGGAGGGACGGCAGCCATGATCGACGAACACTGTGAATCGGGACGAGGTGAAGTGATCCAGTTCGGACGCAGGCCCATTCCGCCAAGAGCCTGCGTTGTCGAGAACAAGACGCACGTACGCATGTTCCTTGCCGAGATGCTCGACGAGCTTGGGTTCATCGCGCGCGAAGCCTTTGTTCCCGACGTAAGGACCATGCTCCGCGAATTCCGGCCTGATCTCGTCGTGCTTGGGCCGCTCGGTGGCGGCTCCGAGGTGCGCGCCATGCTGCAAATTCTGCTGGGGCAAGGCTATGGGGGCAAAGTGATGCTGTTTGGCGGCCGCAGCGCCCCAGCGCTCATTCGCACCCACGAATTTGGCGAGGGTGCGGGGCTTACGATGTTACCCCCGCTGGGAACGCCATTTCGCGATCGCGATCTCACGGCGATCCTGACAAGCTTTCTGCCTGTTCGGCCGGCACCGCCGCTGCCGGTGGACGTCGACGAGGCGCTGTGCAACGGCTGGCTTGAACTCTGGTACCAGTCGAAAATCAGTCTGCGTTCGTTGGTGCCGCGCGGTGCGGAGGCGCTTGTCCGCGTGCGCCATCCCACCTGGGGGGTCGTACCCCCGGCCTATTTCATTCCAGGATCAAGCGATCCTTATCTTAACGGCTTGTCGCAATTTGTGATCGCGCGGGTGCTCGCGGACTCGATGCAGTTCGCCTCCGCAAACCATCAGGTGCAGATTTCCATGCACCTGCCTTTGCAGGCGCTGGAAAACATGCAGTTCATCGATCGAATGATGGAGCATCTCCCCGAAAAGGTTCGGGAGAACGGATTTCTGGTCAGCATTGACAATGTTGACGTAGTGAACGACCTCGCGCTGGTCAGGAGCATTGCCGACGGGCTTGCATCGCGGAATATCGGGCTTGCGATCAGCGACGTCGATGCTCAAGGCGCGTCGATCGCCGGGTGTCGTGAGCTGCCTGTCGCCGAATTTAAGGTCGATTGCAAGTTCATTCGCGGCTGCGCCGGCGACAAGGTCAAGCAGGCGCACTGCGCGGAAATCGTCGGCATTGCGCGCAAAACAGGCGCACGCTCGGTAGCGGAGGGCGTCGAAACGCAATCGGACTTTTTGGCCGTACGGGATCTCGGCTTCGATCTTCTGCAGGGCCACATGTTCGCCAAGCCAATGGCTCCGCGGCAATTCCAGAAGGCAATACTGTCGCGCCACTACGCGGCGGTGGCCTGACTGCAAACGCGCCGAGGTCACGGCTGGCCAAACGTCCAGAGAAAATCCTGCCGGAAATGGCGGAAAAGCCGTTCCGTGCCGAGCGGGCTGAGATGGTCGGCATCCATGTAGTAGACGCCTTCAGGTCCGAAGGGTCTGCAGACATCGGCGTCACAAAAGACGTCGATCGGATCCACCAGGCGGACATTGGGGAACGTGCTCGCGACCTGTCTGAGAATACCGATGGCCTCGCCGCGCCGTCTTTCGACAGCCTTCCTGTCGACGACGCATGCCTGTCGCGGCCGCTTGCCAAGCTGCTTGCCAAGCTGCGCGCGCATGAGACAGTCGACCGCCGCGTGACGCCATTCGGGCACCGGCCCGATGATCAGTATCCGTCGCGGCGAGAGCGACTTGAGAGTGTCATTCAAGGCCTGACGCAGGATGTCGGCAAAACGGCCGGGCGCTTTGTCTTTGCGCCAATACAGGCGCGGTACGTCGGGATCGCCTGCCGGGGTTGGGGTTCCATTGTAGAGATTCCACCGTGCCGTCAATACGACGCCCGAGACGGATGATTGCGTTCGCAGCCACCCGAAGACATCGTCGTTGCTGCCGGCGCAGGTTCGCGTAACGAAATAATCGACTTCGACGCCCAACAGCGGTGGACACGACGTTTTGCCAAGGATGATCGCGGTATCGTTTGCGGTTTTTGCGGCCCATTCGGCGGCCGGGGCGAGCATGAGGGCGTGCGAATCGCCCCAATAAACGACTTTCGGAGCCTTGCCGCCGCCGACAATGCATGCGGTGACATGCGGAAACCTGGGCGCGGAGGCTTCGGCACGGCATCCATCAATGCTGCTGACGGGTGCCCCCAACGCAATGGCGGGAGGTGCCGGCACGAATAGCGGGCTGGAGGCGAGCCACAGGGCAATAATCGCGATCGCCGCCGATCCGCCAATGCCGACGGCAACAGTGCGCCCCGCGAACTCGCTGGTGAATTTCTGGCGGCGCAATCTTTTCATCGGACGTTCGATGAAGAGATAAGTCAAGACCGAGAGGCCAAGCGCCAGAATGCACGCGACGGCCTCTATCCACTGACTGTCCCGTCCCATCGGCAAGGCGCGGGCCAGTGTCGTCAAGGGCCAGTGCCAGAGGTACCAGCTGTAAGAAACCAGGCCGACCGCAACGGCCGGCGGCGTTGAAAGAACGCGCGTGATGGGTCCGCGCTCGTTGCCCAGCCCCGAGGCGAGCAATAACACCGTGCCGAGCGTCGGGACCGCGGCTGCAGCAAGGCCCGGGAAAGCCATCTGCGCGTCGAAGCCGAACACTGCGACGGCGATCGCCAGAGCGCCGATAAAACCGAACCCGTCGCGTAACCCTGCCGGCACTTCTTCGCCGCCAACGACCGCAATCGCCAGCATGCCGCCCACGGAGAACTGCCATGCACGCGACATGATCGAGAAAAACGCAAGACGATGATCTGTCTTCGTCAGGATTGCGAGCACGGTGTACGAGCAAGCAATGACGACGACTCCCAAAACGAGCAGGGCAGTCACCGGCCGTCGCTTCCTGCGCTCCGAAATTGCGATCACCGCGCCGATGAATGCCGGGGCAATGAGGTAATATTGTTCTTCAACGCCCAGCGACCAGGTGTGCAGCAAGGGCACGATTTCGGATTTGCTTGCGAAGTAGTCGGTGCCCGAGCTGAAATAATAATTCGACACCATTGCCGCGGTCGCCGCGGCGGAATTCGCCAGTTCATGTGCTTCCTGCGGCAGCAATGGAAACAGCGGTGCGACAGCGAGCGTGAAGGCGGTGACAAGCAGAAGCGGCGGCAGGATTCGCAGAATGCGGCGGGCGTAGAAGTCTCTTGCGGAGAATTCGCCTCGCAGGGTCGCGCTGACAATCTGGTGCGTGATCAGAAAACCCGAAATCACGAAGAAAATATCGACGCCGACAAATCCGCCTTGAAAACCGGGGATATGCGCGTGAAAGGCGACAATCGCAATGATTGCGATCGCACGCATTCCATCGATATAGGCAAGACGCCCGCTGCCGCGTCCGGCCCACGCCCTCTCGCGGCCGTCCGCCGCCGCAATCGCCAAAGTCGGTTCCGATATCATGCCCCGCGCCACCAGCGGGGCCGACACTATCAGCGGATTACCGCGCTACGGAAGACCTCCGCAGACTGTCCGAAACGGGGCCGCAAGACCTGTCTCGCGAGCCCGAAGTCACAGTGCACGCGGCATCAATGCGCCCACGGAAACAGCACGGCGGGGAAGTCCGCCGCATAGCGATGCTGTTCCTTGTGGTCCGGCAAGGTTGGCGGCGGGGCAGATTGCGGTTCGATCGTTTTGCGGTAGAGATGCCAGGTCGCGTGACCAAGCACCGGCATCACCACGGTCAGGCCGAAAAAGAGGGGCAGGGAACCGGCGATCAGCAGGGCGGCCACAATCAGGCCCCAGATCATCATGGTGACGGGATTGCGGACAACGACGCGAATCGAGGTCAACAGCGCCACCGCCGCTCCGACATCCCGATCAAGCAGCAGGGGAAAGGATACGACGCTGATTGTCAGGACGAGAATGGCGAACAGCAATCCGACGCCGTTCCCAACGATGAAGAGGGTCCAGCCAGCCCCGGTCGTAAAAATGTTTCGAGCGAATGTCTCGACTGATTCCGGCGCGGCATAGCCGAAATTGGCAACGTAAATGGCTTGGGCGAGGGCGATCCAGATCACAAAAATTGTCAGAAGAAGCAGCGCCAGCGCGGTGATCGCTCCAATCGAGGACGACTCGAGAACATCGAGGGCGCGCGTCGCCGAAACCTGGAGGCCGGATTCCCGCCGGCGGCTGAGTTCATAGAGACCGAGAGCCGCGACGGGCCCGACCAGCGCAAAACCGCTCGCAAGCGGGTAGAGCAACGGCACAATCGAATAGCCGAATGCGAGCCGCGCCAGAGCGAAGCCGACAACAGGATAGATCACGCAAAGGAACATCGCATGCGTCGGCATCGCGTAGAAATCATCAAGGCCCTTGGCGAGGGAATCGCGTAGGTCCGCAAAGCCGATTTTTCGGACAACGGGCTGCGCGGGGTGGCCCCCGGCTCCGACCAGAACATGCGAATATGACATGCGTAACCTCCCGAGGCTCTTTGGCCCGGACAACGTGACGTCGGGAGGCCGTGTCGAACTGCTTTATCGGCTCCTGAGCGCATCACGTCACGAGCCTTGAACGCAAACTCTACCATCGGCTGGCAGTGGCTGCCGATCACAACTGCGCGCGCGGCTTTAAGTTCAAAGTTTAGTTTAATACCTCCGGCGGCAACGGAACCGCGCAATTGATGTGCACGCCTTGCGGTGCGTATTCAATCCGTGTTTTGGCTTGAATCTGGGCCGGCAGCACAAAGTCCAAAAGCCTGGAGCCAAAGCCTTGCCGTTGGGGTTCCGCAACTGGCGGGCCGCCGCTTTCGACCCATTCGAAATTCAACGTGCGCCGTTTGGCGTCAATCGTCAGCACCCACGAGACCGTGACCTTTCCGCCATAGACGGAGAGTGCACCGTATTTCGCAGCGTTTGTCGTCAACTCGTGGATCGTCATGGCAAGCGAAACGGCGACCTGGGTCGGCAAGTGAACTTCCGGCCCGCTCAGCGTGATGCGGCCCTGGCTGCCGTCGTCGAATGCGTCGAGTTCATTCCGCAGGATGTCGGCAAGCGTGACTGCCCGCTCATCGTCGGCAAGCAACAGATGCGTTTTCGCAAGAGACTGGATGCGGCCGAACAATGCGGTCTTGAAATCCTCGATATTGTCGACGGAACGCGCCGTCGAACCCATGATCGCTTGTACCGTCGCGAGCATATTCTTGACGCGATGGTGAAGTTCACGGACGAGAAGCGATTGCTGTTCTTCCGCGCGTTTCCGGTCGGTGATATCGACCAGCATGTTGACCGCGCCTATGAGCCGGCCTGACTCGTCGTGAATCGGCGTCGGGTAGGCGATGAAAGGAACCCGGGTGCCGTCAGGACGTTCGGCGACAGCCTCCATGCCCCTTACGGCGCGGTCTTCCCTCAATGCAATCGCCATCGGGCAGTCGCTATGTGCGAGTGGCGTGCCATCCGCCCAGAATAGTTTCCACGAGCCGCACCATTCGCCGACGCCAAGCGGCGGTCGATGCCCCCAGAGGCAGACCGCAGCCTCGTTGTAGTAAGTGATGCGGCCAGCGGCGTCGGTGGTGTAGACGGCGGCCGGAAGCGCATCGAGCAAGCGCCGGAACCGCCGTTCGCGCTCGCGCAAATTTGCGTGGGCACGCAGGTTTTCAGCGATGGGAACAACATTATTGGCAGCGGGGGCATCAGCTGTCGCGGCGATGGACCGTTCAAATTCGCTTTCTAGAAATCCGATGGATTCGTCCATTGCCCCCGGCGCCTGAAGCTCGTTATGCAGCTGTCTTCGGCCCACTTTGTGGCCTTCCGATACTCGACAAAAACGTCCGTCTCGGCGATTGGTTGCTTTGATCGACACAAATTGTCCGCCACAGCTGCCGGTATCCTTAACAATTTCCAGTCATGCGCTAAGAGTGCCCGCGATGGAGGGCTTATGGGCCTTCTGAAATGGTTTCTGGTGGCCGCCGTAGCCGCCTATGCCGGGACTCTCGCGCTGATGTACGTGTTCCAGCGATCGCTGATGTATTTCCCCGACCCGGCACGGACACCCCCTGGTTCCGCCGGACTGCCTGAAGCTGCGGAGGTAGCGCTCACAACCGCCGACGGGGAAAGCCTCGTCGCATGGCACGTTCCGGCACGGGAATCGATGCCGGTCATTCTGTATTTTCACGGCAATGCAGGGGCGCTCGATCTCCGTGTGGCGCGGTTTCGCTGGCTCATTGCCGAGGGGTATGGCCTCGTCGCGCTTTCCTATCGCGGCTACGGCGGTTCAAGCGGGAAGCCAAGCGAGGCGGGTTTTTTGCTCGACGCAGACGCCGCCTATCAGTTTACCGCAGCACGATATCCGGCGCGACGCGTCGTTCTGTGGGGCGAGTCTCTTGGCACGGGCGTCGCCGTTGCGCTTGCTGCCACGCAGGAAGCAGGCGCGCTTATCCTCGATGCGCCATTCACCTCCGCTGCCGATGTCGGCGCCGCCGCTTACCCGTTTGTCCCGGTTCGCTGGTTCATCAAGGATACGTTCCGCTCCGATAGACGCATCGGGCGCGTCAGAGCACCGCTCTTGATCCTGCATGGAGAGCGCGACCGCATTGTTCCAATCAGGTTCGGCGAAAAACTGTTCGCTCTGGCCAACGAGCCCAAACGGATGGTCCGCTTTCCCCTCGGCGGGCACGTCGATCTTGATGATTTCGGCGCCGCCGGACCGGTCAAGGAGTTTCTGGCGTCGCTTGAATGCGCGCAGAATGCATCGAAGCCGCATGTTGACGGATCTTGATCGCGAAGCCGGCCTGAAATGCAACAGCGCGGGTCTTTCAGGCCCGCGCCACCGTTCGATATCCGTAATTTCGGGCGACTAGCCCATGCGCTGTGCGCGGTGACCGCCATGCCCGCCGTGACCGCCGCCCGGACCGCCTTGTCCGGGAGTGGGGCGCGGCTTGGCGGGAAGCAGGCCCTCGCGCTGCATCTTCTTGCGCGCAAGCTTGCGGGCCCTGCGGATCGCTTCCGCCTTTTCCCGTGCCTTCTTTTCCGATGGTTTTTCGTAATGGCCGCGGAGCTTCATCTCGCGGAAAATACCCTCGCGCTGCATCTTCTTTTTGAGCGCCTTGAGGGCCTGATCGACGTTGTTGTCGCGAACGAGAACTTGCACGCTTGCTCCTTCGTTGTTGCTCGGACGGGTTAAGGCAAAAGCCCCAAACATGGGGGCTTTGAGTCGCGCGGCTCTAGCAGAAAAGCAGTAAAGAGTCCACACAACAAATGCTAA